>JBDKIG010000059.1:0-11558 GCA_039797215.1 Verrucomicrobiota bacterium
AGTAAAACCCTCGAATTTGTTTGCGCCATACCATGCCACAAAAAGCTCCATGAGGTATGCATAGCCCACAATGGAACCGGTCAGCAGTATAATTTTTGCCATCTTGTCCACGTGACTGCGCGTGATCAGATCCGTAACCTGCGGATAGAGGAGCGAAGCTGGGAGCATGATCGTCAGCACCATCGCGAAACCACCAAAGATAGCTCCCGCAACAAAGTAAGGTGGAAATATCGTAGTGTGCCAACCCGGCATAATCGAGGTTGCAAAGTCGAAGGAAACGATGGAGTGGACAGAGAGCACCAAGGGAGTAGATAGGCCAGCCAGCAAAAGATAGGCCATCTCATAATGCCGCCAATGCCGGTTAGAACCACGCCAACCCAGTGCGACTACACCGTAGCAAACCCTCGCAAACCTTCCCTTGGCACGGTCGCGGAGCGTGGCTAAATCGGGAATCAATCCGACAAACCAAAAAAGCACGGACACCGTGAAATAAGTCGACACAGCGAATACGTCCCAAAGCAAAGGCGAACGAAAGTTCGGCCAAATCGCGTTTGCATTTGGAATCGGTGCTAGGAACCAAGCGTACCATACTCTGCCTACGTGTATCGCCGGGAAAATACCAGCGCAAACGACTGCAAACAAAGTCATCGCTTCTGCCGCGCGGTTGATAGAGGTTCGCCACTTTTGACGTGTAAGGAACAAAACTGCAGAAATCAAGGTTCCAGCATGACCTATACCAATCCAAAATACGAAATTGGTGATATCCCAAGCCCAACCATTCGGGTGATTTTCACCCCAAACGCCGACACCATTCGAAATCTGGTAGATTATGCATATCAGGCCCATCAAGGCAACGGGGGCGGTGATAGCGAAGGCCACGTACCACCAGACAGGAGTCTTAGATTCAACAATCTCAGAAACCTTATCCGTAACCCAGGCTATCGAACGAGAGTTTGCTATCAGTGGCGGCCTCTCAAGCTCGCTCGGACCTCCGTGTTCAGCTACGTACTGCGACATTTCTAGTGCCCTCCCTTGGATTCGTTACCAGCTGTATGTGGATTAGAGTTACCGTGAGTGGCAATCTCACGTGAGGCCGATCCCGCCCTCTGAGCATCAGGCATGCGAAAATTTGGGTTCCGAATTCTCGCCAAATACCAAACACGATTCTCGGTGTTCAGGTACTCGAGTAATCTATAACCACGTTGGTGGGTGCGGAGCTTGGAGATCTGGCTTTCCTGCTGATTCAGATCACCGAAGGTTATCGCTCCAGTCGGGCACACCTGAGCGCACGCGCTCGTGAAAGAGTCTACAGGGACTCTGGGAATCATCTCTGAGTCCTTAGCCAACGCCTTCGCAGTTATCTTAGCCTCCTGAACCCTCTGAACGCAGAAAGTGCACTTTTCCATCACCCCACGCATCCTAACGGTAACATTCGGATTTTTTTGAAGTTGGATGCTATCGGGCGTTCCCTTCTTGCTAATCAAATTCCACTTGTATAGCTCTTTAATAGACCGCTGGTTATAGTCAAAGAAGTTAAAGCGACGCACCTTGAAAGGACAGTTGTTGGCACAATACCTAGTGCCAATACACCGGTTGTAGGCCATAACATTTAAGCCATCCTCAGAATGCACCGTCGCATTCACCGGACATACCGTCTCGCATGGAGCGTTTTCGCACTGCTGGCACATCATCGGCTGACTGACCATTTCGGGCTCAGCGGAATCGCCGCCCTCGCTTGCGAAATAGCGATCTGTCCTGATCCAGTGCATTTCCCGACCATTTATGACCTGCTCCTTCCCAACAACAGGAATGTTGTTCTCTGCCTGGCAAGCAATCATACACGCTGAGCAGCCGGTGCACGAATTCAAATCGACACTCATTCCCCATGCATGGACATCATTCAGTGGGGGATGAGTATAAAGCGAAAAATTCTGGGGAGCATGCGCGTCGATCCCCATTTTTTTGAAGAAGTTCTCGTTCGATGAATTATCTTTCCACTCGCTCATAGTGGCCTGACGGGTTATGTCGGCCCCTCGCCCTTCCAAAGCGCCGTGCTCTTGAGTTACCGCCAAGGGCCACTTACGTCCCACTTTGACAACCGAAGAGACTTTTCGAAACCGGGACTCTAAGTCGCTCGTGACTGGATAAACATCAAAGCCAACCCGGAGTCCAACACTTCCAACTGCGGACCGTCCGTAACCTACGGCAACCGAAATCGAATTTTCCGCATGTCCAGGCAGCACTAGCACTGGAAGTTCGACCGTACGGCCATCAACAGTCACCGCCACGACATCACCAGTGACAACCGAGAGCCTCTCAGCGGAGGCAGGGCTTATCAACGCCGCATTGTCCCAAGTCAGCTTGGTGACCGGATCGGGCAACTCCTGAAGCCAACCGTTGTTCGCATAGCGACCATCGTCCACCTTTGAATCAGCCAAAAAGACCAACTCAAATCCGGTCGAGTCGAGCCTCAAGGGCCGACTCGCGGCGCACACCTTAGCGACTGAATCGAATGAAAGAGAGACTTGGAGGCCTTTAGGCGCGCTGTGTGTACAAATTCCGTCACGTACCGCTTGAACCCATAGCTCAAGCGTATTCGAATCGGCGGGCAGTTTTTCCCCGAAAGTTTCCTTGACGAGCGTCAGCGCATCGGAGTCCTTCCCAGCAACCTTTGCAAGCAATTCATTTGATGAGAGGCCGCCGTATATGGGCAGAATCACTGGCTGCACTATTAAGTAGCTTCCATCAATCGCTACTGCATCAGACCATTGCTCTAGGAAGTGAGCTTCAGGTATGTGCCAAGAGGCCTTGACAGAAGTCTCATTCACTTCCGCGGAGAGGTGGACCACGTTGCTTACCCCAGCCTGGATATCGGCCCAAGATAGGTTTCCGGGAGCGTTAAATGCGGGATTTCCTCCGAGGATAAATAGAGACGATATCTTGCCCGCCTTTAAATCATCTGCCAAAGCGGAGATGGACAACGCCGGCTCTTGGTCCGCGCTGTGGACTTCTATCACGCTCCCCACCGAATCGAGCACCGCATTTAGCGCAAGACCCAGCGCCTGAACGGCAACCGGCTGCTTCTGGCCAACCAACACCACCGAGCTACCCTTATTGCTCCATAGATCCAAGGCACATTCCTCAACCCATTTCGCCTTAAAATTTTCGTCTTGAGCAGGAAGCCGTTTGGCCGCCTCCACGAGACCCGCGTCTCCGGACAATCGGCCAACCTCCAAGGCGATCGCCTTCAGCAGGGAGCCCGCCAACGTTGCGGGCACGCGCAAACGATGGTCAGACATTCCACCTGTCAACGTGTATCGGTTCTCGGCAACATACAGCCGATTCATCTTTTGCGAAGGCGAAGAAGCCCTACGACCTGATGAAAACCCGCGAACCAGAGAGATATCCCCCTCCACACCAAGGAAATCACGATCGATAGAAAGGATAATTTGAGCCCTCTCGAGGCGGGGGCGCAGAACCACATTCTGACCAAAAGCAACAGATGCAGCCTGAAGCTCCAAAGCATTCCCGTTTGGTTCGTATACGGCCCACCTTGCCTTCGGAAACTTCTCGATGATCGCTTTCCTCAGACGCTCCCGAGTGGGAGATACACAACCATCAACCAAGAAAGCCAAGGAAGCCCCGTCTCCCGCCTCTGCCAACCATTTTGATAGGTCACTCTCGAATGCCTTCAAATCCGAAGGCGTGCCTTTGCAAAGGACTGACTTCGATCTTTCTGGATCGTACAAGTCGAGCACCGAAGACTGCGCCCAAACATCCGTGGTTCCTTGGTTGGCCTTGTGAAGCGGATTCCCCTCAATCTTGGTAGGCCTTCCATCATATGTCGTTACCAACAAAGGTATCGCCCCATTCCGCGAGGGCATTGCCGACGCAAAAAACAAAGCCTTCCCAGGCACAGACCACTCGACACCCTTCGTGAAGGGCAACAAGTTTTTCAGAGGACGACGGCATGCAGAGAGGCTCATTCCCGCGAGGGCTACAGAAGCCCCCATCAGGCTGAGAAATCCCCGGCGACTAACCTCCCCGCCCCCCAACTCGGAGGCCCCCTGTGGAAATTCACGCTGCAACCAACTTCGGAACTCAGGAGTATCCTGAAGTTGACCCAAGGAGCGCCAGTAGCGCTTGCCCGTGTGAGATTCCTCTGGGTGGTTAAAGATACGCTTGCTCATGTCGTGATTATCGATGGCACCCCGCGCAATTCTTGTCGGGCGGGTTCAGATGCCACTTTTCAACCAATTCCCGTCCGATCTCGCGTTGCGTCTTTCCTGCAGGAGGGGTCCAATTTAAATTCGTCACCTCTGACACAGGCCGAACAAAGTCCTGGGGATTGCGATGACACTCCAAGCACCAAGCCATGGAGTGCGTCTCGTGATGGTAAACAACTTCCATCTCATTCACTTTACCATGACAGCTCACGCAACTAACCCCACGGTTTACGTGTACTGCGTGGTTGAAATAAACGTAGTCAGGAGTTTTGTGAATCTGAACCCACTGGATCGGCTTACCAGTTTTCCATGACTCCCGAACAGGTGCCAACTTGGCGCTGTCGGGTAGGATTTGGGAGTGGCAGTTCATGCATACCTGAGTGGTAGGTATGTTGGCATAGGCCGCTGTCTCGACGAAAGAATGGCAATACCTACAGTCCATCCCGAGGTCTCCCGCGTGCAATTTGTGAGAGAACGGAACCGGCTGGATCGGCTCATACCCGACGCGCGTGTAGGCTGGGTTCAGGTAGTACCACACCCCAGAGGCGACCCCGCCACCAAGAACGAGAACACAGATTAAAATCTTAATGGGGAGCAGGTTACTCCAGCGTGGAAATATGTTCGCCATGCAACGGTTGAGATCTGGTCGTTTTCTTGGACAACGAGCGAAGGAAGCCTCAGCAGCCCCTGTTCAAATCGGATGGATATTGAAAGGAGGAGGAGGGGGTCAGGCAAGCGAGTTTGTGAATTTTTTCACAAGCCATCCGGAGCTCGGCCCCAAGAACCTCTTCTTCAGCGCACTATCGCGACTCCCGGCGAAGTGTTGGCCTGCTTCCGTGGGTGGGTCCTGATGTCCGACTCGCGCCCTGCTAGCGGGGCAGGTGTTGCCTGCAGTACTCCGCGCCGTCCGCCGCGACCCTGAATTCCAGGTTGGGGTCCGTCAATTCGGTGCGGGAGCAAACCTCGCAACGGTGCAGTGCGTTGCTCTCTTCAGCATCTGCGTCCTCAGCGGCCGTGAAACGAGTCGGGGGCATGCGATGCTGGAACCTAGATAAGAGTCCCGGACCAAAGAAGATCGCGTAATTGAGAACAGACACAACGACGGCCAGTTTGCCCATGGCGTCCCTCGCGAAAAACAGGTACACCATGAAGGCTGCATCGAACCATGCCAACCATTTGATTTTAAATGGGATAATAAAAAAAAGCAGGATCTCGATATCGGCAAAAAACGTCGCAAAGGCGAAGAGCAGCGAGTTGTTTAGGAAAAATCCCCCATCGCTCCGCCCGGTGATGAATGCGGCTACCGTCGTCCCGAATGCGCCGAGCGCGTAGTAGAGATTGACCCTGAAGGGGCCCATGGCCTCCTCCAAGCCCTGACCAATCCAGTTCAGAAACATCACGTACATGAGCATTTGGATCCAGGGAGGCATCCCGCCTTCAATTCCGGGCAAAAAGAGATGCGACACGAGGCGCCAGACCTCTCCCTCCAGTACCTTCGATGGATCGAGACAGATCGCACTGGCGAAGTTGGGATTTACCTGAAGCAGAATAAACACAAGCGCATTGAGCAGTGTCACATACCGGATCAGTTGAGGAATCGCGAGGTGTCCGATTCGACGCTCTAGGTGGTCAAGCCAAGTCATATGGGGAAAAAGTTTGCCGGGAGGGTAGTAGGCACGCCCCCAGCGAAGTCCGTCTTAACACGCCGCCCACGAGTTGACACCCAAAGGTCGCAACCTAGTTTGGCGCGATGAATTCCGCGCTGAAACATACGCCGCTGGTAAGCGAACATGAGGCCCTTGGGGCGCGAATGATGGAGTTCGGCGGATGGTGGATGCCGGTGCAATACGGAGGGATCCTGCAGGAGCATCAGGCGGTCCGGACGCAGGCGGGGCTCTTCGACATCTCCCACATGGGTGAGATTTGGGTTTCAGGGGAAGCCGCCGAGACCTTCCTCAACCGCATGCTCACCAATGATGTTCGCCTCCTGGGCGAGGGATCTGGGCAGTACTCTCTCTTGCTGAACGAACGCGGCGGCGTGATCGACGACCTGCTCTGCTACCGGACTGCGGCCCAAGAATACCTTTTGGTAGTCAACGCCTCGATGATTGAGGCGGACGAGCGATGGCTCAGGGCGCACGCGGAGCAGGGGGTCCGGATCGAGAATGCATCGGAACTCTGGGCTGGTTTCGCGATTCAAGGGCCGCAAAGCGCGACGATCGTCTCGGCCACCTTGGGGCTTCCGCCGGAGGAACTCCCGTCGCGGAACGGCATTACACAGATCCAGTCCGAAAACGGGACGCTGTGGGTCGCCCGTACTGGCTATACCGGAGAGGACGGGTTCGAGTTTTTTTGCAGCTCCGAATCAGGAGTGTGGTGGTGGAGGCGCTTTATGGAAATGGGAGCGTCTCGCGGGCTGATTCCTTGTGGGCTGGGAGCCCGGGACACACTCCGGTTGGAGATGGGCTACCCACTGAATGGGTCGGACTTGAGCCCCGAGAAGACCCCGCTGGAGGCAGGACTGGGGGCGTTCGTGAAAATGGAAAAAGGGGATTTCGTGGGTCTTGGCGCTTTGAAGAGTCAGAAAGCGGCGGGTTTGGGTTTTCGCCTCTACGGCCTGGTGATGGAGGGGAAGACTCCGCCTTTACGCGCCCACTATCCCGTGCTGGCGAGGGGCGAAAACGTCGGCGAGACGACGAGCGGCGCCCCCTCGCCTTCCTTGGGAGTTGGAATTGGCATGGCCTACCTGCCCGCGGAAGGCTGTCCTCCCGGGACCCGCGTGGAGGTGGACATCCGGGGGAGGCGATTCCCTGCTATTGTTTCCAAACGTCCGATGTATCAGCCTCATCGCCCCTGAGTCGGCCCCTCGTTTGAACTTCAGTTTTTGAACCTCCATCACCCATGAACGTCCCGGAAGATCTTCTTTACGCCCCCTCCCATGAATGGCTGCGCCGCGAAGGCGATACCGCGACCGTTGGCATCAGCGATCATGCACAGAATGAATTGACCGATGTGGTTTACGTGGAACTTCCTGCGATTGGCACTTCGGTGAGCGCTGGTCAGGGCGTGTGCGTGGTCGAGTCGGTCAAGGCGGCAAGCGACATCTATTCCCCGGCGCAAGGCACGATCAGCGAGGTTAATGAAGCGCTGAGCGCAGATCCCTCCCTGATCAATTCGGACCCTTATGGAGCGGGATGGATTTTCAAGCTCAAGCTGGCTGCAGGAACGGACCTTTCCGCGCTGAAGACCCCTGGCCAGTACACCCTGCAGATTGGCGGCGCCTAGGCGTTTTCCGGAGATGGAACTTGGCTTGGAAGAGCCGCAGCCCGAGCGCCTTCTACTGGCGTCCGGTTCTCCTCGGCGCAGGCAACTGCTGGAATCCTACGGCTACGCTTTCGAGACGGTGCCCGCCGGGGTCCAGGAACTCTGCGGCTCCCATTGGGAGCCCAACCGACTTGTCTTGGCCAATGCCGAACTCAAGGCCCGCTGGGTCTCCCGGCTTTATCCTGGCCGGTTGGTTTTGGGGGCAGACACGGTGGTGGTCTTTCGGGGCCGCGTTTTTGGCAAACCAGCCGACTGGGAGGACGCTCACCGCATGCTCGCGGAACTTCAGGGCAACGAGCACGAAGTCCTTTCGGGCGTTTGTCTTGTTCGAGAAAAGCCGACTTTTGAGTCCCATTTTGTAGAGACCACCCGGGTGCGACTGCATGCTCTCGATCGGGCACAACGAGAAGCCTACCTCCAACGGATTGGCCCCTTGGATAAAGCGGGGGCCTATGCGGCTCAGGCGGATCAGGGCGAGTTGATTTCCTCCATTTCGGGTTCCTTGACCAATGTCATCGGCCTTCCGATGGAGGCACTTGGCAACGCTCTGGTCGCCGCCGGCATCACTTCCTCTGGACGTTTTTCAGCCTCCGCCTAGGCGGAGGCCCCCCCACGCGGGAACTGCAGGACTCTTCGCTAGCTCACTCGGGCCGTTCGAGCAGCGCACGCATGGCCTCAAAGCGACTCTTCCCCGCCTGCGACGCGACGGGCGTGCTTTGGATCTGTCCGAGCGTTTTGGAGTCCAGAAGTTCCGGGGGAAGCTCTTTGAGGAAGGAGCTCACCACGCAGGGGGCTGGACTTCCGTACTTGATGCGATGCTGACACCACGTGACGGCGAGCGTGCGCATGGCGCGGGTAATTCCCACGTACAACAGGCGCCGCTCCTCGTCGACCGTTCCCTCCAGTTTGGAGCGATCATGGGGAATGACGCCCTCCTCCAGTCCGAGGAGATACACGTGTTTGAATTCCAATCCCTTGGCAGCATGCAGCGTAATCAGGGTCACCCCTTTGCCCTGCGACTCCTCGTCATCCTCCTCGCGCTCCTGGCGAAGCATCATCTCGTCCAAAAAACCGCGGAGCCCCTCCTTTGACTTCGCAGCGTACTCCTCAAAAGACTTGAGAAGATCCCGTACATTGGTCTCGCGCGAGAGCGCTTCCTCCGGAGTTTTGCACGTACGGCGAAGCTCCTCCCAGTACCCGACCTCCTCCACCAACGCGCGCAAGAGCGCAGGCTGGTCTGCCAGCGGTTGATTGAGGCGACTTTCGTATCCCTCGACCAACTCGATGAACGCAGCCACCGCTTTCTCTGCACGGCCGGTCAAATCCGCGCGGAATTCCGGATTTTGGAGCGCCGACCAGACGCTGCACCGGGCCCGGCTGCTGAATTGGACCGCCGCCTCCACCAGGGAGGCCCCCATGCCCCGCGTCGGCGTATTGATGATGCGGAGGAGGGACACGTCATCCTCGGTGTTTAGAAAGCAGCTTGCGTAAGCGAGGAGATCTTTCACTTCCCGGCGGTCGAAAAAGCTTTTGCCTCCAATGACCTTGTAGGGCACGCGCAGTCCGCGCAGCTGCTGCTCCAGAAGCCTGGACTGAGCATTCATGCGAAATAGGACCGCAAAGTCCTCCCATTGGGCCCCCTCCATCGCCTGTCGGCGGTGGATTTCCTCCGCCACAAACTGGGCCTCCTGCCGGTCGTCCGGCATCGCCACAATCCGCACCTTGTCGCCCCCGTCGTGGGCGCTCCACAGGCTTTTGGCGCGGCGCCGCGGATTGTTGCGGATCAGGTGGTTGGCGGTTTCGAGGATCGCATTGGTGGAGCGATAGTTCTGCTCCAGTTTGACCACGGCGGGATTCCGAAAATGGGATTCAAACTCGAGGATGTTGCTCACCTCCGCTCCCCGCCAGCCGTAGATGGACTGGTCGTCGTCTCCCACCACGGCCACGTTGCGACGCTCATCCGCGAGCAGGCCGACCATGCGCAACTGCAGCTTGTTGGTATCTTGGAACTCATCGACCATGAGGTAGTGGAAGCGGCGCTGCCAGAGTTGGCGAACCTCCTCGTGCTCCTCCAGCAGCTGGACTCCCAGGAGCAAAAGGTCGTCGAAATCCACTGCGTTCAACGTCTTGAGCTCGGCCTGGTAGCGAGCGAAGACCGCAGCGAGAAGGGTCTTTTCCTGGCCCGGCTCGGGCTCCCTCCACCCATTGTTTTTCGCCTTCGAAATCAGGTTTTTGGCGAGGTTGGGATCCAGTTTTTCATCTGCAGCCGCCGTCCTGGTAATGATCTTTTTGATGAGCCCGAGCTGGTCCCCCTCGTCGTAGATGGAGAAGTTTTTTTTGTATCCCAGCCGATCGATCCCGGATCGGAGGATTCGGACACAGAGCGCGTGAAAGGTGCTCATGGTGACCCGTTTGGCATCTGCCTTGCCAATCAGCCCCTCCAGCCGCTCCCGCATTTCGTTGGCGGCCTTGTTGGTGAAGGTCACCGCCAGAATATTCTCCGGGGCAACGCCCTGCGCGATGAGGTAAGCCACCCGCGCCGTGATCACCCGGGTTTTTCCTGTGCCTGCTCCCGCGAGGATGAGCAGAGGCCCTTCCGTAGTGCGGACTGCCTGCTGCTGCTCGGGGTTCAAATCAAAGAGTCGAAAGCCAGCCATGGAGGGGCGAAGCAAACGCCGGATGGCCCCGCAATTCAACCCCACGAAGCACATTCTCCCCCGCACCGCGCCCACCCCGCCGCGATTCGTTTTGAGAGTTTCCTTCGATCGCATCTGTGGCAAAGAAGCCCGCGTTGCGCTCCACTGACTTTCCCATGGCCATCCGCTTGCTTCTCACCCTCCTCCTGTTCCTGAGTGCCGCGCCCGCGCGCGCCTTAACCCTCGGAGTGGACCGTCTCGAGTCGATGGGTTTTGAGCCGCTCCGCGGAAAGCGAGTGGGCCTCATCACCAACCACACCGGAGTGAACTCCAAGGGGCGCAAAACCCGCGAAGTGCTCTCTCTCGCCCGGGGAGTCCGGTTGGTGTCGCTTTTCTCTCCGGAACACGGGATCGACGGAACCGAACTGGCGGGACGTTATGTCCCGAACCGGAAGGATCCGCTCACCGGGCTGCTGGTCCACTCGTTGTACGGCCCGACGCGAAAGCCGACTCCCGAGATGCTGAAGGGGCTGGATGTGCTGGTCTTTGATATGCAGGACATCGGGGTGCGCTCTTACACGTACATCTCCACGATGGCGCGCTGCATGGAGGCGGCAGGAGAGGCTGGTTTGGAATTCATGGTGCTCGACAGGCCCAATCCTCTGGGCGGACTCCGGGTCGAAGGCCCGCCGGTGGAAACCGAGTGGATCTCTTTTGTCGGCCAACTGCCGGTCCCCTACGTGCACGGTATGACCTGCGGCGAGCTGGCTCGAATGCTCAACGAGCGGCAATGGATGGCCAGCCGATGCAAACTCAAGGTGGTCACCATGGAGGGCTGGGATCGTTCCATGCTCTGGGGAGACACGGGGCTGCGCTGGGTCAAAACCTCGCCCAACATCCCCAGACCGGATTCGCCCGCCTACTACGTAGCGACCGGGATTGTCGGTTCCCTGACCGGGTCTGAGGTCGGGGTGGGAGGCCCTCTTCCCTTCCAAATCTGCGCTGCCAAGGGCTTGAACCCCCAAGCCCTCGCCGACTTTGTTCAAAGCCTGCGTCTCGACGGAGTCAGGGCCACCCCCTACGCGGAGGGCGGATTTTCCGGGTGCCGGCTGCAGGTGGATCCGGCGGCTAAGTCCAACCTGAGTTTTCTGGCGTTGGCGCTTCTTTCCGAGGTGAACCGGCGCAGCGCGCCCGATCTCTTTGCGAAGTCCTCCAAGGACAAACTGGATATCTTCTTCAAGGTGTACGGAAGCCAGTCCATCCAGAACCAGCTGCGCCAAGGCACGCCCATCCGGAAAATCGCCGAGGGCTGGCAACCCGGAGTGGACCGGTTCCGGAGGGAGCGAGCCGGTTACCTATTTTATTAAGCCTG
>JBDKIG010000060.1:0-11360 GCA_039797215.1 Verrucomicrobiota bacterium
CGATGTGCTGAATCTCGAGCCTGGCACGGCGTTCCCCGAGTCGGTGAAGGACATGCTCGCGGGAGGACTTGGCGAGCCGATGGGCGGCTGGCCGAAAAAACTCGTCGAAGTCGTGCTCGGAAAATCGAAGCCCGCCAAGGCGCGCGCGCCGAAGGTCGATCTCGACGAGGTCCGTGCGGAACTCGCTGCGAAGCTTAAACGCGAGCCGACCGAGGACGATCTCTACAGCCACCTCATGTATCCCGGCGTCTTCGCCGATTTTTGGAAGATTGCTCGCGAATACGGGAATGTCTCGAAACTCCCGACGCCCGCGTTTTTCTATGGCCTCAAATCGGGCGAGGAAATCGCGATCGATATCGAGCAGGGCAAGACGCTGTTCGTGAAGCTCATCAATGTCGGTGACGCCGCGAAGGACGGCCGCCGCATCGTTTCCTTCGAGTTCAATGGCATGCCGCGCGAGGCGACGGCGATCGATCGCTCACTCAAGACCAAGGCGGCCGCAAGGCCGAAGGCGGACGCTTCGAAGTCCAGCGAAGTTGGCGCGCCGATTCCCGGCATGGTCAGTTCACTCGATGTTGGCGTGGGCGCGCGCGTGGCGAAGGGCGACAAAATCCTTACGCTCGAGGCGATGAAAATGCAGACGACGCTTTACGCGCCAGCAGCCGGAGTGATCGGCGAGATTTTCGCCAAGGCCGGCGATGCCGTGGACACCGGCGATCTATTGGTTCGCTTGAAGGAGTGAACACGACGCCCGCATTGCCCGAGTGGTGCTGGAAATCCTATCTGGGCCACGGCTTGCTGGATGCGAATGGCGCGTGGATTCAGTTGAATCCCGCGCTTCTGCATATTTTCCAGCGCCCCGCCGAGGATTTCCTCGGTCGGCGGCTGGACGAAAACCTCGGCGAGTCGAGCCGTCAGGTTTTCTGGAAGACCTGGGAGGATGTGGTTTCCGGCGCGCTTCCCTCGCGCTGCATGGATTTGGAGTTTCCTAGGTCGGATGGCAGGCGGCTTTTCACCGATGTGTTCCTCACGAAATTCGAGGAATTCCCAGGCGTGATAATGCTTCAAATCCTAAACATCACCCGGCACAAGGAGACCGAGAGCGAACTCGCCGCTGCGAAACGCCGCTTCCACCTCACCGCCGCCGTGGCGGGCATGGGATTCTGGGAATACGATTTCCAAACCGACACGCAAAATTGGGACGACGGGGTTTTTCGGATTTATGGAATCAAACGCGAGGATTTCAGCGGGCGCTGGGATACTTATGTCCACCCCGAGGACATCGAGTCCTCGCTTAAAACTGTCTACGAAGCCATCGAAAAATCCGACTCGGGCGAGCAATATTTTCGCGCCGTGCGGCCGGATGGCTCGATCCGGCATGTGCATACGATTTTCACGGTGGATCGCGATGGCGAGGGAAAGCCCCTGCGACTCACCGGCATCAATTTCGACATCACCGACAGCGTGATGGGCCGAGAGGCGGAGGAGCGCAACGAGGCCTCGCTCCGCATGATCCTCGACAACCTGCCGATCCCCGTGACCACCAGCCGGACGACCGGCGACGGGGAAATGACACTCATCAACAAGGAATTCACCCGGCTCCTCGGCTACACGATCGATGAGGCGCCAACGATCTCGCGGTTGGTGGAGTTGAATTTTCCTGATCCAGAGGTTCAGCGTGCGGGCATGACTTGGTGGAGGGATTTGATTGAGCGTTCCAAAGCCGATCCGACGCCTGCGCGCGAGGTGCCGTTTCTGGTTCACGCCAAGGACGGCAGCAGCCGCGATTTTTTGGCGAATGCCACAGTTGTCAACGATACGCTGATCCTCGCCAGCCACGATATCACGGAGCGCAAGCGGGCTGAGGTGGAGTTGATCAAGAGCCGAAAAACTCTTGAGCAGATTCTACAGGATATGCCTGTGCCCGTGATCGTGCTCGCTGCCGATGATCCGACCGAGAAGCGGCGAGTCTTGCTGGCGAGCCGGAGTTTTACCGAACTCCTTGGCTACACGATGGCCGATATGCCTTCGGTCATGGATTGGGTCGAGAAACTCTACCCGGACCCCGAATATCGGCAGATGGTTGTCGATTGGTGGCAAGACGCGCTCACGAATGCAGTCCAAAAAAACAAGCCGATCGAAAACTCGGAATTTGTCGTTATGGGCAAGGACGGCACAAAGCGTGACATCATTTCGAGCGCCACGCTGATTGGAGACCTGATCGTCATTGCCATGCGGGATGTGACCGGGCAAAAAAAAGCCGCCGCCGAGCTGGAGGCTGCCTACCGCACGGAGTCCATCCTCCGGAGCGAAGCCGAGCGGATTGCGCTGGCGAGAAGCCGCTTTCTCGCTGGCGTGAGCCACGAAATCCGCACACCGATCAGTGCGCTGGTGAATCTTTCCCAATCCCTGCTGATGGAAAGCGAGAAGTATGCCCTCCCCGAGGAATTTCTAGATCATCTCGAAAAAGTCCGCGCCGGCGGCCAATACCTGAGTCTGATCCTTACCAACCTGCTCGATCTCTCCGCTGCAGGGTCGGGTCACACCCCCGTGCGTCCTCAGAGTTTCTACCTCCGGGATTGGGTGGAGGACATCAGCGCGATCATCGAAGCGATTGCGCGCGGTCGCTCGATCGAGATCGTCTGGTGCCTGCCCGAGGACGAGAACGAGAAATTCAGCACGGATACGGTGAGACTCTCCCAAATCCTCCTGAATCTGGCTCAAAACGCCGTGAAATTTAGCGTGAAGCCGAAGGCGAGGGTTTGGATTTCCATTTCGAAAAACGGCTCGTTCTTGGAGTTGAGTATTGCCGACGAAGGGCCGGGAATTCCGTCAGGGAAGATCGAGGCGCTTTTTAAGGAATTTGGCCAGAGTGATACCAACTCGAACCTCATGGATCGCGGCATCGGGCTGGGTCTCGCGGTGGTGCGGCAGAATGTCTCGCTCCTCGGAGGTAGAATCTCGACGCGTCCCATCGAGCCGAGTGGGATTTGTTTTGAAATCACCGTGCCGGAGTTACACAAACAGCCAGAGCCTTGAACCCATGCGAACTCTGATTGTCGATGACAGCAAGACCGATCGGGCCGCGCTCCGCGGAATGCTCGAGCGCGTCTCGGGTGTCTCCGCAGTGAGCGAGTCGGAATGTCTCGACGATGCCCGGGGAGTGCTTGCCGGAGAGGGTATCGAACTGGTTTTTCTTGATATCGAAATCGGGCGTGAGAACGGCTTCTCGCTTCTCGAATCCGTCGGCCGGAATCGGCGTGTGATTTTTACGACCGTCCACACCGGTTACGGCGGGCAGGCCTTTGATGCGGATGCGGTGGATTATCTTGTGAAACCAGTTACCGAGGACCGGCTTCTCCGTGCGCTCACACGCGCGGCGTCGTCCTTTGGTCGTCCCACGGCGCCGCTCAGGCGCTTGCCGGTGCATCGCAGTGGATCAGTCCGGAAATTTCTTGCGCTCGAAACGATCTCCGCCGTCATCGCCGAGGGCAATTATTCTCGGGTCCTATGCGGATCGATGGAATACCCTGACCACCGCCGCCTGCGGGAATGGGAAAAACTGCTCGCGGAATTTTCAGTGGAGCGCTTGGACCGCTCCACGCTTTTGCGCCTGGATCACATCGAACAGATAGAACCACGGGGCTCCGGGGCGTGTTTGATTTTGAAAAACAATGGCAAGATCGAGATCGGACGCACGGCGAATGAACGGCTCCGCGAGGTTCTCCTCTGAGTTCCTGTCCTCCGTTAGTCATCTTATTAGGACCTATTTATGCGGATTCGCACAAAAAAATGCGGATTCACAAAATAATGTGCGCACCCTATTGACTGCATTTAAGAAGAAATCAAAGGTGCGTGTGGAAAGCGTGTCCCCGAGCGCGATCCAATAACAACTAAATCACATAATTATGCCAAGAATAGCAGACCCAAATCGTAAGCTTCGTGGAAAGCTTAACCTGACGATCCACCCCGAAATCCGCGATTTTGCAGAGCAGCTCGCCTTCAAGCGCCGCCGTTCTGTTTCGCAGTTGTTCGAGGATCTCGTCGAAGCCGAGTGGTTCCGTTATCAAGCCGCCCAGCAGGGTGCACCGGCCCCACAGTATCCGCAAGCCGCCTACTACGGCATGCCGAAGTAAGAATCTCTGATTCAACCTCCCCCACCAAACAGCGCCGTTCTAAAAGACGGCGCTTGTTTTTTTTGAGGGTCAGGAGGGGCCTGCGACTCCGCTGCGCTTCGGTTGCCCTCCCGGGCCAAACATTCGTCTTTCCCTTGGAGCGATTGCGCTGGCGCGCGTGTTTTGTCAGGCCGGGAGCGGCTTTCGAAAACGCACCAATGCGGCCCTGACAAGCAGGGCCCTCCTGTTTGTTAAGCCTCGCAGGCGACGATTCGGTAGCCGCGGATGCGGAGATATTCCGGAACATCTGTCGAAGCCATCTCGGCATCAGTGAGCGGCACAAGATCGCGGACGGTGCCGCTGCGTGTCACGGAGCGGTCCTTGATCGCGAGAGATTCGCCCTCCGGGGCTTTGGCCACGAGCGAGGCACCGTCGGCGATGGTCACATTTTCCAAAGTCACATCGCCGTCGAGCACGAGGGTCGCCTCTCCGGAGATCGATCCGCCGCTGATTCTGGCCCGCACATCGGCCAGTGTGAGGGCGAAGGAGGGCCGCAAAATCACACGCGGGCCGGGAACGAGTGGGATGCCACGGAGGTTTTTTTGCGGGGCGTCGATCACTTCCATTCCGGCGGCACGGAGCTTCATGCGGCCAGCGAGGTAGAAATCGTTTTCGGCGCTGGAGGCACTTTCGGCCGGGCCGTTCGTAGCCACTTTTGCGGCGGCATCGACGAGGTTGTTTTTGCAGGCGCTGAAACACCACACGCGGTCGAAGATGGTGACGCCGACCTTTTCACCGGAGACGAACGACTTCGGCAAATCCTGCATCAAAGTCTCAAGCCGCGCGGGTTTTTTGAACTTGGTGCGGGAGGCGTCGGCGAACTTCGGATTCACGAACTCGGCGATCACTCCGCCGGAGGATTCCAGCACGCGGAGGTAGGGCTCGAGGCGGACGACGAGGAGGTTGATGTTGCCAGGGAAGCGCGAGAAGCCATTTGGCTCCGCAACATCGCCGGCGGGGTTCACCGTCTCGCGCAGGAGCGGGTCGAGGTAGTTGTATTCGATATTGAGCGTGAGATCGGGCGCGCCGGGCTTGGAGAGCCGCGCGATGCCGCCGACCGCCTCGCCGGGGATGCGGTTCACGGCGATCGAGTTGAAGTCGTAGCCGCGAAGTTCGGAAACCCCGAGCGCGGCGAGCGCGGCGTTGAAGACTTGGCCGTTGGTGTCCTGGATGAAAAGAAGGTGGCGGAAGCCAGCGGCGGCGAATTTTTTTGCCGTGCCGCTCGTGTGGAGGAGCGTGTGGATGTCGCCGTGGCCGTGGGGCTTCAGGTTCAGGCGGTATTTTTCCTCGATCGAAAGGTGGGCATCGATGTCGGAGAGGGCGGGAACGAGTTCTTGGTTGAGGAGCGTGATTTGGCCGGGGGCGAGGCCGAAATTTTTGTTCGCCTCGAGCGTGGCGATCGTGCCGGCATTCGTCTCGCGGCTCGTCATGATCACGAGAGGAATCTCGCGGCCGAGGCGCTTCGAGGCGGCGCGGATGACCGCGGTGTAGTGGGCGAGGTAGGAGGTCGTTTCGGTGACCTCGACGGGGATGTCGAGTTTGATGCCGTGGTAGCCGAGGCGTTCGCCAAGTCCTCCCGCGACGAGCACGATGGCGGTCGAGGCGAGGGATTTCAGACCGGCGCCTTCGGCTTCCTCATAAGCGGGTCCGAAGCTGGAGAGGTCGACGAGATCGGGCTCTACGGGAGTGTAGCCGGCGAAGGGATTTCCGCCGGTGGCGGATTCGGCGAGGAGGAGGCGGGCGTTGCGGATGTAGGCCACGAGGCCGCCGGGGTAGGAGCGGTTGCAATTTTGGAGGGTTTGGAAAAATGCGCGCTTCTCGTCATCCCGGGTGCCGGGGGCGTCCCAATCGGTGAAAAGTTGACCCTGGTCTTCGGTGAGGAGGGCTTCAGCGAGTTGCAAATCCTCGGCGGAGAGGATTCCGGCGGTGAGGTGTTCGGTGAGAAACGATGGAGTGGGCATGGTGGTTAAAACGGAAGTTCCCGCGCGTGGCAGAATCCCGAGATCGTTGGCGTGGAGACCCCCTTGGAGGCAAGCAGGACTTTGAATTGAACGCCCATGGTTTCGGGATGGAGGAGGGTGCGGAGCGAGCGGAGTTTTTTCAGGGTTTCGGCGGTCGGGGGTTGTCCATCGAGCGAAAGCAGGAGCCGCTCCGCCGCGCCGACGAGAAAGTGGTGCTGGTCGGTGTAGCCGGTCGGATCCAGGCCGCAGGCGCGCAAATCCTGAGCGAGCGCGGTGAAATCTACATGGGCGGTGATGTCTTTTTCGCCGATGGACTCGAAGGGGTCGTCATCGCGCCGGTGCGCGGTATAGCAGGCGAGTGTGCCCTTGGCTCGGTGCGGAGCGAGGAGTTCGTCGCGCGTCATGCCGTAATCGATCGCGAGCAGGAAGCCGCGCTGGAGGCGCGACGATATCGAGGCGACCAGTTCGCTCTGGCCGGTGCGAAGCTCCGAAACGAAATCCTCGGAGGGCGTCGGCCAAGCGAGATCCAAAACCTCGGCGGGCTCGAGGCGGAACGCGCCGTCGAGGATTTGGACGCGCTGGATTTGCCAGCGGCCCGCGTGGGATTTGATGGTATCGAACGGCAGGGCGTCGAAGAGTTCGTTGGAAAAATGGACGCCGGTGAAGTTTGGCAACTCGTCAGGCGCTTCGACCCACTCGACGCGGCGACCCGCGAGGCGGGCTTGTTGTTTTTCGCGAAGCGGGGCGAAGGGCTCGATAAGGATGAGGCGGGTCTTGGCGAGCGGTGTGTTAGCCAGGCCGTTGAGAATATCCTCGGAGAGTCGGCCGTCGTTCGCGCCTTGCTCGACGAGCGTGAAGTCGTCGGGTCGGCCAAGTGTTTCCCAGAGTTCGAGGAATTGGGCGGCGAGGATTTCGCCAAAGACCGGGCCAAGGCTGATGTTCGTAAAAAAATCTCCATCGCGTCCGACGGTTGCCTTGCCGCTCGCGTAGTAGCCATCGGCGGGATCGTAGAGCGCCAACTCCATGAAGCGCGAAAAGCGCATCGGGCCGTGGAGGGCGATTTCAGCGGCGAGGCGGTCTCTAAGGCCGGGTGACCTCGCGGACATAAACATTGATCTGCCCGCCGGTGCTTTCGCGCACATCGAGAACTTGGAAAGGCCGCTGCTCATCGCGGGCTACATTGCTACCGTTGGTAGGTGGGTTCACGCCTTCGGGGTATTGGACAATGACTCGAACATTCGTGCCGCGTTTCGGCGAACGGAGCACAGCACGGTCCGAACCAGCCGCGGTGACCTCGAAGTTTCCTTGAAGATAAACGCGCTCGCCCCCGGTGCCGCGCTTGGCAATCGAGGAAATATCGGTGACGCCAAGAAGGCGGCCGCGCGGCATGCGTCCGGCTTCGTAGGTCTGCCAATTCCTCGAGTTGCCGGCGACGATGGCTTTCGGGGAAGGGGAAGGGGAAGGAGTGGGTTTTGCCTCGGTGACTTTGGCGGGAGTCGCGACAGGGGTGGGAGTCGTGGCGGGGAGGGGATTCACGGGTGTCGCAGGAAGCGCGGTGACAGGCGAGACAGGGACTGGCGGAGTGGCTTCGGTGACAGGCAAGGCGGCACGGACTTCGATGGGCTTTTCCACCGGCAGGGCTGCTGCCACGCGCGGCTCGGGGGTTGCCATCGGAGTTGGCGCCGGGGTGGGCTGGGTTTCTCCGATCGCGAGGGGTTTTTCAACCCGCATGAGACGGGATTTGGTATCGGCGAGCTGGGTAGGCTTTTCCTCCTTGCCGGCGAGGCGGGCCTTGCGGCGGAAGTGGTCGTATTTTGAATCCGCCTCGCGCTGACGCGGGGTGTCGACGATGGGCAGGCCAGCTTGGACATTGAGTTGCTCGGGAGGGTCGAGGTTGAAGGTGCCGTCGGCAGTGGCGGCTTCGTAGCTCGGGTAGAGAATCGAGACGGTGGTGAGCTTGATGCGGCCGTCGCTGAGTCGCTCGATATTGATGACAGCGGCCAGCTCGTTTTCGCGCTTCAGGTCGATATCCAGCCCGGTCAACAGCGTGCGATGGAGCGTGGGGACCATGCGTTTGTCGGCGCAGAAGACCTGCTCGATCAGAAGATTTGGATTTTCCTTCGATTGCGCGAGCGCCACGACACCGGAGGGAAAGAAGTCGTCACCCTCGAGTTCAAAGGAATCGAGAATATTGAAAGTCCCGAGGACATAAGGCACGAGGCCATCGCAGGGTTTGAAATTGCGGAGGTAGTTCCGAAGGAGGACTTCGTTCGTGCGCTCGAGTTGGCGGGGACGCATCGCCGCGTAGCGTTCCATGATCTGAGGCGCGCGGAGGAACTCGCCTCGTGGGGCGGCGGTTAGTTCGAAGCGTTTGGGAGACTCGATTTTCTTGAGCTTGCTGAGGATCTCGTAGCTGAGGGGTTTTTCGGGGTGACCGAAGACATAGAAACTTCCGATCCAGCAGAAAATCGCGACCCCGATGAGAAGGAGAATCAGAACTGTCCAACCAAAAAGCCCGCCGTCCTGGCGGCCACGGGGCTTGGAGGGATCGGTGTCAGGGTCCTTAAACCAAGCGCGGCTGTTTTTCGTTTCCTCGTCGTGTGGCATCTGGGGGTTCAGGTGTCGATCGCGGCGGGCTCGAAGGAAGTGCCGCATCCGCACGAGCGGGAGGCTTGGGGATTTCTAATGCGAAAACCGGCGCCTGAGAGGCCGTCCTCATAATCCAGCACGCTTCCGCTCAAGTGAGCCGTGCTCTCGGCATCAATGAAAACCTTCGCGCCAGCATGCTCGATCGTGATGTCGCCGCCGCGTGGGGAGCCAGTCTCCATGATATATTGGAGCCCAGCGCAGCCGCCTTTTTCGACTCCCAAGCGCAAGCCATCGCCGGTTCCCTTCGCGGCGATCAAATCCAATAACGCGCGTGCGGCTTGGTCGGTAATCGTGATCACGGCCTTTTCTTAAAAACGAATCCGTGCAAAGTCAAACGGCATGGGAAGGATTCGATTGCTCGCCGATGAAGTCGCCAGCCAAGTCGCGGCGGGCGAAGTGGTCGAGCGTCCAGCCTCCGTCGTGAAGGAATTGGTGGAAAACAGCATCGATTCCGGAGCCCGGCGGGTCACCGTGGAATTTGTCGGCGGCGGGTCGCGTCTGCTTCGCGTGGGCGACGATGGATGCGGCATGGACCGCGAGGATGCTCTGCTGAGCCTCGAGCGCCACGCCACGAGCAAAATCCGCACCGCCACCGATCTGGCCTCGGTGGCGACGATGGGCTTTCGGGGCGAGGCCTTGCCAAGCATCGCGAGTGTTTCGAGATTCCGCCTCGCCACGCGTCCGCATGATTCCGACGCCGGAACTGAAATCCGCGTGGGAGGTGGTAAAATCGAGTCCGTCTCGGATAGCGGCGGTGCTCCGGGAACCACGATCGAGGTCGAATCTCTTTTCTATAATCTTCCGGCGCGAAAAAAATTTCTGCGAGGTGAGGAGACCGAGTCGGCCCATATCATTCACCAGATGCAATCTCTCGCCGTCGCGCATCCTGAGGTCGGCATGACGCTGGTGCGCGAGGGGCGGCGGCTCTGGCAGGCGGCGCCGACGGAGGATTTGGGCGTGAGGTTGCGGGATTTGTTCGGCGCTGATTTCATGGCGAGGCTGCTGCCGGTCGAGCCGATTGAGGAAAATGGGATTCGAATCGAGGGATTCATCTCGAAGCCGGGCGAGGGGAGGCCGGACCGCGAACTGCAATTCGTTGTTCTGAACAAGAGGGTCGTTCAGTGCCCGGCGGTCTTCCAATCCCTGCGCGAGGCGTATGCCGAAGCTTTGCCGAAAGGTCGGCATCCCTTGGCCGTGTTGAGGATTTCGATGGACCCCTTGGCCTTCGATTGCAATGTGCATCCCGCCAAGCGCGAGGTGCGGCTTCATCGTCCGGACCAGCTCCGACAGGCCGTGTATCTGGCGGCGGGAAAAACTCTCGAAAAACTCCGCAAGCCTGCGCCACCGATTTCCGCGCCGACGCCAAGGCGCGAGGAGCCCGCACCTCAGGCTGCGGCGAAGCCATTCAAACAGGCGCCCCAACTGGATTTGCCCGCAGTGCGTGCGCCCGAACCCGCGCGGCCCGGAGCGGAGTTTCGGCTCATGGGAGGACTTGGCGGGCGGTGGATTCTGATGGAGGGTGCGGATGGCTTGGTGCTCCTCGATATCCGCGCGGCTTCGGAACGGATCATTTTTGAAACCATGCGACGCGAGGCGGCGGCGGGCGGGACGCATTCCCAAAGACTCCTTCTGCCCATAGTGGTCGAAATGACGCCGAAGGATGCGGTGTGGATTTCGGAAAATTTGGACGCGCTCTCTCGAGCGGGATTTTTGTTGGAACCCTTCGGTGGGGGATCTTTCAAAATCGAGGCATTGCCTGCATGTATCGGGGATCGCGATCCGCGCGAGATGCTGGCCGATGTTTGTGAAACTCTGAAGGCGACAGGTCTGCTCGGCGGCGGTCAACCCGTGCTCGATGCGCTGATCCGTTCGGTTTCGAGGTTCGCGGCGCTCGATTCATTTCCTTATGAGGAATCGCGGGCGCGGCGGCTCGTCAGGGAATTGCTCGGTTGCGAACTCCCCTACGCGTGTCCGCAGGGGCGGCCGACCATGATCCAGTGGTCATTTTCCGAACTCGAGCGGAAGTTCGGCCGCTGAAAAAAACTGGCGGCGGTGGATTGCCTCCCGGCGCGGGATGTGGGATAGGAGGGCCATGCCTGACTTGAGGATAGAGCCCGCGACAGTCGATGATCTTTCCGAGCTTGCGGACTTGCTCGCCGACCTTTTCTCGCAGGAGGCCGACTTTACGCCTGACCGCGAAAAGCAAATCCGCGGCTTGCGCCTGATCCTCGAGCAGCCATCGCGTGGCAGGATTTTTGTGATGCGCAACGACCGTATGATCGTCGGCATGATCAATCTTCTGATCACGATCAGCACCGCCGAGGGAGGATTTGTTTTGATGCTGGAGGATTTGGTGATTCACCGGGATCACCGAGGACATCGGCTGGGAGTGAAGCTCCTCGAGCATGCGATCGCCTTTGCTCGGGAGAAAAAATTTCTTCGAATCACGCTGCTGACCGATCCGGGCGAGAAGAGCGCGGGGTTCTACCGGCGCCATGGTTTTGTGGATAGCACGCTGCATCCGATGCGCTACCTGTTGAGCGCTGATGAGTGACAAGCCAGTCGATCGCGCGGC
>JBDKIG010000061.1:0-11243 GCA_039797215.1 Verrucomicrobiota bacterium
TTGGTGTTGATTACTACTGACATATCCGTTGTCTTTCTATTGCGGAGTCCGTTCCGCTGTCGGGCCGTTTTGGTTCACTGTTCGACCTCAGTGTTGGAGATTCTTCCCCTTGGTTTATTTATCGGCACACCTTGCGAGGGCCTTTAGAAATTTTTTGTGGGGCTAAAAAATTGCCGCCAAACCGGCATGCTTTCGAGTGGCCTGCACATCGCGAAACATTGCGAAAAGCCCTACCGCTATTTACTCATCTTTCATGATGCAATTTCAGAGAAAGAGAATCTCCATAGCCTCCCCGCATAAGCTCACACGATGACCAATCGGGCCTGGATTTTTGTGGGACTCTTGTTGCTTGCTTCGGCAGTGTTTTTTTTGGCGAGTGGGGTGCGGGGATTTTTAGAGGGGCAGGAATTTCGTCAGGTGGTGGAGGAATTTGCGGGGGGGTCGGTTCAAGGATCGGCTGAGATGGCGCCGCTGCGTTGGAGTGGAGCGAATGTGCATAGCGGATCGCTGCGGTTGAGCGGCGGCGAGGGCTCAAAAATTCGCTCGATTCAGGCGGAGAATCTTCAGGCTCAAATCGATTGGGCTGCGGTTTTATCGGGCGCTTGGAGGTTAGAGAAATTTTTGGCCAAAAGCCTGCGAGCGGAATTCGGTGAAGCCCAGGGCTCGCCCAGCAAGACCACTCCATCCCTGTCTGTTCGTTGGGCGTTTCTGCCGTCGCGTTTTGAATTGGGCGTTGTTTTGATCTCTCGTGCGGACTTGGATTTTGGCGATACGGAGATTGCTGAGACTGCGCTGGAAGTGCACCCAGCGGGTCGGGGCTGGAAATTTCACGGTCGCGGCGGGCAGTTTTTGACTCCTTGGCTTTCGCCTCTTGGGATCGAGGCCTTCGAAGCAGAGTGGAGCGAGGATCAACTCACCGTAGCCTCGTCATCGCTTCGGCTGGGCGCAGCGGGAAAAATCTCAGCGAGTGGAAAATGGCCGGGGGCAATGGAGGTGCAGTGGAAAGAAGTTTCCCCAGCCGATTTGGGAGCCGGAAAGTGGAGTGAAAAGCTGGATGGCTATCTCGCTGGTGCAGCTCGAGTCGAAGCAGGGCGGGTGAAGGGCCAGGCGGAGTGGACTGGCGGGACCCTACGGGGCATCGATATCTTGGATCAGATCGCCGCATTCACGGGTCGCAACGAATTTCGTGCTCTTCCGATCCAAAAAGCAACGGCTGATTTTGAGATCCAAAATGGGAATTTCATTTTTAAAAATCTCGTTTTCGAGGCCTTGGACTTGATGCAGTTAACGGGGAGAATTTCGGTTTCTAAAAATCATGAGCTGCATGGGGAACTCGAGGTCGGGGTTGCGCCCACACTCCTTCGCTCCCTTCCCGGGGCCCGGACTATGGTCTTCACGCGCGAAGCCGATGGCCTGGTGTGGGCCTCTGTGCAGGTCGGTGGAACGATGGACGCGCCGACCGAAAACCTTTCGGAACGCCTCGTCTCGGCGGTTGGGGATGCGGCTCTGGAAGCTGTGAAGCCCGTCCTCCAATCGATGCCTGAGCCGGCGCGCAAAGCCGTGGATGAAACGATGAACACCCTTTTCGACATCCTCGGTCGCTGATAGTTTTTTCGCGTGTCCAACGAAAATGCCCATCTAGCCGACCGAGCGGCGCGCGCCGAAAAAATCATTGCTGCTCCGGACAACTTCAAAGTTTGCGAGGGCTGTGATTCGATTGTGACGGCCCGCGTGGTGAATTGCCCGAATTGCCATGGCTACCGATTCGACGAATCTCCGGAGCGCGTGGTCGAGCAGGCCCAGCACCTCGCCACGAGGCCGCAACAAAGCGTAACGGCTCAGGATTTGTCCTGACCTCTTTTCTGGAGCTGCTCGGCCAGTCGACGCCAAGCCGAGACGGAGGCCTGGCGGGCGGCGTCGGTTTTTTCAGACGCCAAGAGGCGGTCCGCCTTGGCGAAGGCCTTGGCAGCCGCGGAATAATCCGAGGCCGAGCCGCCATAGAGCATTGCGAGGATTTCCGAGATGGCAGCGGGCAGTTGGCTTTGTCGACTGTCGTCCTCCGCAAGCATCCAGCGGTGCAGTTGCAGGCGGGCGATCACAGCCGGGTCGAAGCGGGCTTCGGTCTGTCGGCGGAGAATTTCAAATGTCCGCTCCAGATAGGGCAAGGCCCGCTCGCGGTCGGCATTGTCCGCGGACTCGATGAAATCCTCCATCGCTTGGGAGGCATTCAATGCCGCCTGAGCCGCAGCCAGTGGAGGCAATCGAAATTCCTCCTGAAAAATCCGAAAAAGCGACAGCGACAGCGCAGCCGTTTGTCTAGCCTTGGCATAGTCGAATGCCTCGCATTCGAGCGCGGCCATCGTCGGCGGACGGAAACTCTCGAGGGATGGAAAGCGCGGCCAGAAGACATATCCCGCCACCATCAGCAACAGGAACAACAGACCTTTTGTGAACACGCTTCGCACGCAAGAAGTCTGAGCGAGGCGGCACGGATCCGAAACCCCTTTTTGCCCAGCCCCGCATTTCACCCCATCGCGGCGCTGGCCCAAATGTTGGAGATTTTGCTCGCGGTTGGTGGTGGCTCCATATTGCCGTCTCGATCTGTATGCGGCTCACAAGGAGAGCCATCAACCGCACTTCCTCCCTCGGGTGATCACCCCGTTTCCCCACGCCCTCGAGCGGTTAACTTGAAATCGCAAATCATGAAAACATCTCCCATCCTCAAGATTTTCCGCCCTGTCATGGCGGCCAGTGTATTGCTCATTGTCGGCTGTGATCTGGAAAAATCCCCGCGCGGTTTTCGCCTGCCCGATGGCAACATCGATAAAGGCAAAGCCGCCTTTAATTCCCTGAAATGCTACTCATGCCATTCCGTTTCTGGGGAAAATTTCCCCGCCCCCACGAGCTTCAACATTCCACTCGGCGGCGAGACCGCCCGCATCCGCACCTACGGCGAACTCGTCACCTCGATCATCAACCCCTCGCATGTCATCAGCGGCCGATACCGCGAGGAACTCCGGAAGGCGACGCAATCCCCAATGACGAATTTCAACGAAACCATGACCGTCGCCCAGATGATCGACCTCGTCGCATTTCTTCAATCCCGCTACAAGTTGATCTACCCCGACCAGCGGCCGCCCTACTATCCATGGTGATACTTCTATTTTTCTGTTTGCCACATGGAGGGCGCGGGTGCAGGTTTCTTCCGCAGCGGGGCGTAGCTTAGCCTGGTAGAGCGCCTGGTTTGGGACCAGGAGGCCGGAGGTTCGAATCCTCTCGCCCCGATTTTTCTTCTTCAGAATTGGCGATAGGCCCGTCTAGGGTTCGCCCGTGGAATCAACCCGCCTGCAGGAAATCCCGCCCGACGAGCGGCCGCGTGAGAAAGCCGAGCGGCACGGGTGTGAGACTCTCGCCGATGCCGAGTTGCTGGCGATCTTCATCCGCACCGGAGTGCCGGGAAAAAACGCGCTCCAAGTCGCCCGCGACCTTCTCCGCGACTGCGGAGGATTCGCTGAATTGGCGCGCTGCTCGCCAAAAGAAATCCGCCGACTCGGCAAAGGAATCGGCCCTGCAAAATCTATGGAAATGGCCGCCGCGTTTGAGATCGGCAAGCGCCTCGCGAAGGGAAAATCCATCGCGCCCCTGCTCGACACACCCGAAAGAGTTTTCGACGCCTTCGGAAAAGAATTCATGGCGCTGCGCCAAGAATCCCTTCGCGTGCTTCTGCTCGATGCCCGCCTGCGACTCATCCGCGCCGAGGAGATCACCCGCGGCTCGGTGAGCGAGTGCATGGCCCACCCGCGCGAGATTTTTCGCCAAGCCATGATCCACAGCGCCTATGCCGTTGTGGTCCTCCACAACCACCCCAGCGGCGACCCATCCCCAAGCGCAGCCGATATCCGGATCACCCGTTCGCTCCGCGAGGCCGCCTCGCTCCTCCAGATCAACCTCATCGACCACATCATCCTCGGCTCGCCCGACGGAGGCCGCGTGCCATATTACAGCTTCAAAGAAGCCGGACACCTATGACCATTCATCCCACCGCGATCATTTCCCCTCATGCAAAATTGGCCGATGACATCCTTGTCGGCCCAGGCGTTGTCATCGGCGAGCGGGTTGAAATAGGCGCGGGATGTGTGCTCCAAGCCCACTCGGTCATCGAGAGCGACACGACCATCGGAACCGGAAACACCATTGGCTACGGCGCGGTGATCGGCGCGGCTCCCCAGGATTACGCGCACTCGGCCGAGATTCGCAGCTTAGTCGTCATCGGAAACAACAACCGCATTCGCGAATATGCCACCATCCACCGCGGAACGAAAGACGGCACGGTGACACGCATCGGCAACCATTGTTTTCTCATGGTCGGCGTGCATGTGGGCCACAACTGTGAGATCTCCGACAACGCCATCATCACGAACAATGTCCTCCTCGCCGGATATGTGCAGGTGGGGGAATCGGCGGTTCTCGGCGGCGGCGCCGTGTTCCACCAATTTATGCGAATCGGCGCGCGCGCAATGGTGGCCGGCGGGTCTCGCTTCAACAAAGACATCCCCCCCTACACGATCGCCGACAGCTACAACAAAATTCATGGCATTAATGCGGTTGGCTTGAAGCGTGCCGGCTTGAACGCCATCCAGCGCCTGGAGATCAAGCGCGCCTTTTTAGCAATCTACCGCAGCAACCACCCCTTCCGCATCGCCGCCGTGGAGGCCCTGAAATCCGAGTGGGGGCCCGAGGCGCGCGAGTTTTTTGAATTCATCGTCTCCTCCAAACGAGGAATCTGCGGCCGCTCGGTTCCTAGAGGAGACTCCGGGGAAACCGAATGAGTCGATTCGCCGGACTTCGCTCGCCGATGGAGTGGATGTCTCCATTTCTTGAGTGCCCAATTTTGTGTCACCCGCGTGAGCTTTTGCAGGAATGAGGCCGGAGCCACTAACTTTACTCTCGATTGTTATTCCCGCCCGGGATGAGGAGGCATCAATCGCCTCGACCGTTCAACACCTCCACCTTGAATTGCAACTCCATAGCGTGCCCCATCAGATCCTCGTGGTGGATGATGGAAGCACCGATCGAACTTGGGAAATTATTATCCAAGAGAGTAAGACAATTCCGGAGCTTAAGCCCCTGCAAAACCTAGGCCCGCACGGTTTTGGCCGGGCGATTTCGATGGGGTTGGACGAAATGTCTGGTGACGCGGTGGTGATAATGATGGCCGACGAATCAGACGACTGCCGGGATGTGGTGCGTTATTGGGAAAAACTCTGCGAGGGGTTTGATTGCGTCTTCGGAAGTCGATTCATCAAAGGCGGTGGTGTTGTGGATTATCCTTTGGCAAAATGGCTGCTCAACCGACTGGCGAATTTTTTTATCTCCGTCCTTTTCCGGCATGGGTTGAATGACACCACCAATGCCTTCAAGGCCTACCGCAAAACCACCATCGACAGGCTACGGCCGATTCTTTCGCCGCACTTCAACATCACCGTGGAGTTGCCTCTCAAGGCGATTGTGAGGGGGTTTTCTCACACGACCATTCCCATCACATGGAGAAATGCGCTCTGGCGTGGCCAAGTTCAAGATTAAGGAAATGGGCAGCCGGTATCTCTTCATTGTGCTCTACATCTGGCTGGAGAAATATTTCTCGAAGGGCGATTACCAAAAAAGAACACCTCCTCCTTCTTCGGGCCTCACAGAATGAAACTCCTGATTTCCGATGTGAAATGGAAACCGGACATCGCGATGTTGGTGACCGTTGTTGTCGTTTGGGGATTGCTGTATTTGCCATGCCTTCGGACCTCTCCGAGTTGGTATGGCGACGAGGGATTGGCGCTAACGGCCGGGCTGAATCTCATGCGAGGCATTCCAGCGCATGGCTCATTCTGGAACACCTTTTGGAATCCCTATGCCCCCTACCAACCAGGTTATGAGGTTTTGATCGGATTGGGCGCCAGAGCCACTGGGAGTGACATCCTTGGCGGTCGTTTGATCAATACTTTCTTCGCGCTGGGCATCGCACTCTCACTCTGCTTCGGCGGCAGGCGGATCATGACACCCTTGGCCGCGCTCGGCGCATCCCTTGTCTTTCTGGGATACGAACAATCCGTAATTCATTTCCGATGGATTTTCACCCACAACCTTGTGGCATTCGGGTTAACCATCGCCTTTCTGTGGCTTTGCGGAAAACAGACCAAACGAGCAGATTGGATCGCAGGCTTGGGATTGTCTTTGGGAGCCTTGGCTCTACCGCTCGGAATTTATGGTTGTGTGGCGGCTTTTTTGATCAGGATTCGGCATCCTAAAACATGGTGGCGCGTTTTGGGACCCTATGCTCTAACGACAGCGATTTCCTTAGGGGTCGGGTGGTTGATCTTTGCCGGAAAAGGCTTCCTGTGGTCGGACCTCGCCGCCATGGCCGAATTTTACAGCGACGCCAGTCGTGAAAACGGGGGGGGATTGAAGGTTTTCCAGAACCTGTTCCGCTTCTTCGCTCAGGATGCCTTTCATGCCGTCGGATTGTTGATGTTGCTGGTTTGTCTGGCTGGTCGAGCGCGCGCTCTGGCCGTCGCCACCATTGTGGTGTCGGTTCTTCTGCTGCAAAACCGGCAAAACCTGACCGTCTTCTATTATCAAGCCGTCCTGCTTCTTCCCCTGCTGGCCGCCTGCTACGGAGCCGGGTTCGACGCGCTGGCGGAATTCCTGGAACGCCGTGGATCGATCAGGCCCGCGATTCCACAATTTTTGAAATCAACCCCTGCCGTGATTGGCGGCATTTTCTGTCTGGTCATGCTTCCCCAAAGCCTTTCAGGAAGCCTGAAGCCCCGCATCGACTACTGGTGCACCCAATCCATCCCGGAGGTTGAAGCGGCGGCGGAATGGATCAACAAACGAACAACTTCGGAAGACTTCGTGCTTTGTCACCAAAACATCGCTTGGCTTCTGCACGCCCGAACAGCCGATTATCTCCAAGCCACGACTTGGCTCGGTTATCCGACCTGGCCTTTTAAAAAGCCTCTTCGAAAAGACCAATTCCGTTTCGCCCCTGACATTTCAACCGCCCGTTTTGCGGTCATCGCCGATATCGATAGACGCTGGACCTTTGCCCAACCGAATGTCGAAAAGACGATCAGGATTTTCGAGAGCGAGAAATGGCCGATTGTATGGGCTGGTGAAAATTATCTGGTTTTGGAAAACCCGCGGTATTCCGAACGGAAATAACCTGGGCGGCGGGCATTTTTCGGGTCAAGGGGCGTTGGCTTGTGCTACCAAATCGGGCATATGACTCGATTCGTCGGACTTCGCTCGCCGATGGCGGCCTACACGGTGCCGTTTTTTGTTTTCATGGGCGGTCTCATGTTGACCTCCGCCCTGCGTGCCACAGGCAGCGAGGTCTTCTGGCTGAAACATCCGGAATACTGGGTTTATCCCCTACAAACCGCTCTCTGCGCAGCGGCGCTGGTTTTTTATTGGAAGTTTTACGACTTCTCAAAGCGCGGCGGGCTTTTCACGGCCTCGCTCGCGGGGCTGGTTGTGCTCGGTGTTTGGGTCGCGCCCCAAGCCATGTTCGGCTTTTCCGAACGGAACGAGGGCTTCGATCCTACCGTCTTTGGCGAAGGCTCGCTGCTTTATTGGATGACACTCGTCGCCCGCTTCGCCCGGCTCGTGGTGATCGTCCCTCTGGTGGAGGAAATTTTTTGGCGGGGATTTTTGATGCGATTTCTCGTGAGGGAAGATTTTGAAAAAGCGCCCATCGGGGAGTTTCAGTGGAAGGCATTCCTTCTCGTGGCCGTGTTTTTCATGCTCGTCCACTCGATGGCGGATTGGCCGGCGGCGTTCCTCTGTGGGCTCATTTACAATTTTGTCGCGGTGAAAACCGGGAGCCTCGCGGCTTGCGTGGTGGCCCATGGTCTGACGAATCTTGGCCTCGGAGCCTACATCATGGCCACGCGCCAGTGGGGTTTTTGGTAAATGAACATCGGACTCGCCCAACTCAACCCGACCGTCGGCGATCTTGCCGGCAACTCGCGCAAGATCATCGATGCCTGTCGTGCCTTGGAAAAACGCGGCGCGACGATTGTCCTCACCCCCGAACTCGTCCTGACCGGCTATCCGCCGCAGGACCTTCTTTTCAAATCCGACTTCGTTCCGACGAGCCTTCGCTTGCTCGAAGAAATCCACGCCGAGGTCGGCTCTGCCGCTTGGATTGTCGGCTGCGTGCATCCGAATCCCTCGGAGCACGGCCGCCCATTTTTTAATGCCGCCGCGATCCTTGAAAAAGGACGCCCCCCGCGGTTCGTCTTCAAGTCGCTTCTTCCGACCTACGATGTCTTCAACGAGACGCGTTACTTCGAACCCAATTCCTCTCCCGCGCCTGTGGAGATCGGCGGGAGGCTTTTCGGGGTGACGATCTGCGAAGACATCTGGACGCCCGAGCATTTGCCGCGCCGTCTTTACTCCACGAATCCGGTCGAGACTTTAGTCACTGCCGGAGCTACAGCGATTCTGAACCTGAGCGCCTCGCCATTCCAAATCGGCAAACCTAAAATCCGCGAGGAAATGATCGCCGCCCAAGCGAAAAAACACGGTGTTCCCTTTTTCTACTGTAATGCCGTCGGCGGAAACGATCAGCTCGTCTTCGATGGAAATTCACTGGCCATCGACTCCGCCGGCAAAACCCTCTGCCGCTGGCCGGGCTTCTGTGAGTCAATCGCTGTTGTGGCCGATTCCGAATCCACGACGCCTGTTTCCGATATCGAAACACTTCATCAGGCCCTCGTTCTTGGAATCCGCGACTACGCCGCAAAGTGTGGATTCCGCTCCGCCGTGCTCGGTTTGAGCGGCGGGATCGACAGCGCGGTCGTCGCCTGCCTCGCCGTCGAGGCCCTTGGGGCGGGCAAGGTCACCGGCGTCGCCATGCCCTCGCCCTACTCATCCAGCCACAGCGTCGAGGACGCGCTCCAACTCGCCCAAAACCTCGGAATGCCCTGCCTCCAAATTCCCATCGCGGAGAGCTTCGAGGTTTTCAAAGCCCAGATGCGCCCCGCTTTCAACGGCCTCGCCGAGGACGCCACGGAGGAAAACATGCAGGCCCGCCTGCGTGGCCTCACGCTGATGTCGCTCTCAAACAAGTTCGGCCAGCTCCTGCTCACCACCGGCAACAAAAGCGAACTCGCCGTCGGCTACTGCACGCTCTACGGCGACATGTGCGGCGGCCTCGCAGCGATCTCCGATGTGCCAAAGACGATGGTCTACGATCTCGCTCGTCATCTCAACGCGTCTCGCGAGTTGATTCCTCTCCGCACCATCGAAAAAGTGCCCAGCGCCGAGTTGCGGCCCAACCAGACCGACCAGGACACGCTCCCGCCTTACGAAATCCTCGATGCCATCCTCCGGCTCTATGTGGAGGAAAACCTCGGCGTCGCTGAGATTGCGGCGCGAGGTTTCGATACCGAGACCGTCCGCTGGGTCGCGCGCAAGGTGGACTTCAACGAATACAAACGCGAACAGGCCGCACCGGGGCTGAAGGTTACCAGCCGAGCCTTTGGCATTGGCCGCCGGATGCCGATCGCCCAGCGGTATTCCGCAGGCTGATCACTCGAGCGAGAGCAACATCACACGGCCATCCTCGTGGCCGATGGCCAGAACAGGTTCGGTTGGATGCCATGCCAGCGCGCTGATGCCGATTTCGAGTTTCGAGCGCTTGCGGCGGAACTGGCCTTTTTCAAAAGTGATCACGAGCAGGGTTCCAGCCCCATCACCGATCGCCAGCAATCCCGTTGAGGAAAAATCCAACGCCTGCGCGGGAGCCTCACAGCCATCGATCTGAATCGGCGTCGCGCCGTCCGGGCCTTTCTTTCCCGTCATTGGCCACACGGTTACCACCGCGCTACCTGCGGTCGCGAGTTGGCGGGAGTCTTTGGAAAATGCGAGCGCCTGAACTTTGCCCTCGAAGCCTTGGATGTGGAGCGGGTGGTCACGCGGGATGTCGTAGACATGCATGCTCGGTGTCTGGTCACCCGTCGCGAGCCAGCGTCCATCAGCACTCCAGCCGACGCGCAGGCTGGCGCCACCCCAGTCGAAACGCGCAAAGGGCTTTTTCTGCCCCAGCCGCCAAAGCGTCGCCCCGCCGGCGCCGACGGTGGCGACTTCGCGGGAGCGCGAGGGATTCCAGGCGAAATCCACTACTGAGGCTTCGAGGTCGCGCAGGCTGAGGGCGTCGTTTCCCTCGGCATCGAAAATGTGCAGCGACTTGCCTTGCGCGGCGGCAAGGAACTTTCCGTCCAGACTGGATTTCACGCGCTCAATCAACCCACGCCCCAGACTCCATTCGCGCGAACCAGCCCGCACTTTGCCATCGAATCCACAGGTCACCGGCTGATCGAGGAACCAAGCCGATTCGCCATTTCCCATTCCATGGCCGGGAAGCGTTTCGAGGATTTGGGCATCGGCTCCGGCGACCAAAATGGAACCCGATGTCGGCGTGGCAAGAAGTCGCGTGCCGTCGCCATTCCAAGCCAGATGGAGGATGTGATCCTCTGCCGAAAAGGTGCCGAGATTTTTCAAGCGAGGCAGGCGCGGAAGCCGCTGTTGAGCGCCTCGCGGTCGAGGTTGCGTCCGATGAAAACGAGACTGTTCTTGCGCGGACGCCCGGCCCACGGCCCGCCACTGGCGGCGTCGATGAGCATATGGACGCCTTGGAAAACCACGCGGTCGGCTTGGTTTTTGACGGCAAAAACTCCCTTCATCCGGAAAATGTCCTGCCCCTGCTCTTGCACGAGCTTCGAAAGCCAGTCGTTGAGTTTTTTCCCATCGCAGTCGCCCTCCGCCTCGATGCCCACGCTCGAGATATCCGAGTGGTGGTGATGATGGTGGTGCGCGTCGGGTTCGAGGAAATGGGGATTTAACTCGGTGGCGCGATCGAGATTGAAGCCGCCGACCTCGAGGATTTTGGCGATGTCGATTTCGGCGCGCGTCGTGCGATGGATCGTCGCCAGCGCATTCACCTCGCGGACGATTTTTTCCAATCCATCGAGTTTTTCAGCGGGGACGAGATCGCATTTGTTGAGGAGGATCACATCGGCGAAAGCGATTTGCTCCTCGGCCTCGTGCGTATCCTCCATGTGCCGCGCGATGTGGTGGGCATCGACCACCGTGACCACGCCGTTGACGAAGGTTTTTTCCCGAATGTCCTCGTCCACGAAAAAGGTCTGCACCACCGGCCCGGGATCGGCGAGGCCGGTCGTCTC
>JBDKIG010000062.1:0-11225 GCA_039797215.1 Verrucomicrobiota bacterium
GCGATGAGCGGCCTGCGATTTTTCAGCACCGAGCGCGTGCCTTTTTCGGAACTTTGGTCTCAGACCCGCCTACTTGCTGCGGCGCAAGTGGCACTCCGCGTCTCGCAGGGCATGGACCTTCTGGCCGTGAAGTATTTTCTCGGAGTGCCCGCCTTGGCGGGCCTCTATGCGGGAGCACAGAATATCGGCTTCGCATCATTGATGCTTTTCCAGCCCTCCACCTCGGTGGTGCTCCAATCGCTCTCGAAATCCCGCCGCGAGGAAAACCCTGCCGAGGCCGCGCGTGTAGGCGAGACCTTTGTCCGCGTCTCCCTGATCTATGGTGGTGTGCTGATCGCTCTCTCGGTCTTCTCGCGCGAAATCGCCGTCTTTTTGCTCGGCCCGCAATTCGCCGAGTCTGGACCAGTGCTGGCTGTGTTGCTCGCCGCCATGGCATTCCGCATCCAGGCCGTAACCGGAAGAACCCTTCTCTCGGCGGCAGGCGAGAAGGCATCCATTCTCGCCCCACTCTTGGCAATGATCGTTCTGGCCATCGCGGCGTTCGCCTTCGCCATCCCGAGGTTTGGGATTCTCGGCGGAGCGGCCGTGGCCGCCGCGTTGGGACTGGGAACAGCGATCGTCTCGTTGCGTGACGGCATGCGCCTCATGAATCTCGCCTTCCCATGGATCACTTTTGGAAGAGTTGTTCTCGTAACCGCTGCAACCGCGGCATGTGGACTATGGCTGCAGCATTTCTGTCTCCATATCTTGCTCAAACTGACGCTGGCGTCGCTTTTTTATGGTGGGCTATTGATGCTGCTTGGGGAGTGGAGACCGACGCGGAGGCTGCTCCGCATGATGGCAAAATGGATCGAAAGGCCTTCGCGTCAGATTTGAATACTTTGACCAAAATCACGAAAATGCTACATTCGTGACATGGCAAAAACGGCGATATTGCGGGCGCGGGTCGAATCCGAAAAGTTCGATGCCGCCGAAAAAATCTTCTCAAAACTCGGGATTTCCGTTGCAGATGCGATCAACCTTTTTTTGAGTCAGGTCTCCATCCAAAAAGGCATTCCTTTCATCCCGACGACCCGACCGCACCTTCACCTCGGCAATGCATCCCTTGAAGAAATCGAGGAACGCTACGCTGAGCGTATTCCGAATGCCGAAACCAGCACCGCGCTCAGGGAAAAGCCATCAAAACATTTCAAGAATGCGGCCCAAGCACTCAAGTCGATCAAGAGCTGATGCGCTCAATCAGCCACACGAGCCAGTTTAAGCGCGACTACAAGAAGCGGGCTCATGAATTCGGTTTGGATGATCTGCTTGGCCAAACACTAGATCTATTGGCAGCTGGCAGCCTGCTTAAACCCAAGTTTCGCGACCACCCACTTAAGGGTGGATATGCCGGCTGCCGAGAATGCCATCTTCGTCCGGACTTGCTGTTGATTTACATCCAAAGTGCCACCGAATTGAAATTGGTGCGCTTGGGCAGCCATAGCGATTTGTTCGATTGAACCTGAATGGTTCCGGGAGATTCCAAAAAACTGCTTCTACTGTTCTTGGCAATCCTGCTCGGACTGGGCGGCTGTGCGTATTTAGCCAAGGGATTCCGCGTGGCGTGGCAGGGAGGAGACTCCGACTTTCGCATTCGCGAGCGGGAATGGGTGCCGTTTGAGCAAGGGATTTATCCGAATCGGCGTCTTGAACAGACGGTGAAATCGCCGGTTCACTCGGTTTATCCACCGTGGGCGTTTCCGATGTATGCCCCCTTTTTCAGTGCGGGGAATTTCATGGTGGCGCGGATTGTCCTTCAGGCGCTCAGCTTGGCGGGGTTGGCGGTCATGATGTGGCTCGGTTGGAGGGAACTCTCGCCGCTCGGGTGGCAGCTAGGGCTTCTCGGTGGGGCGATGGCTTGGGCTGTCTCCGGAAATTGCACGGCCATCGCTCTTGGTCAGTTTTCCATCCTCTGTGTGGGGTTGCTGGCGGCCCAAGTGCTGGCGATGCAAGCCAACCGCCCGATGCTGGCAGGCATTTGTTGGGCCATGGCGATGATCAAGCCGCAGATCGCGCTGCCGTTCGCGTTGTTGTTTCTTTTCGATCGGCGATGGCGTGGGCTTTTTGCGGGCGGGACGGTGCTGGTAGTCCTGTCGGCCGTGGCATTTTGGTGGACCGATGTCTCGCCTTTGGAATTTTTCGTGGCTGGCCCTGCAAAGGAGAAACTCACTTTCGTGCGCGACTCAGGGTATTTGGGAACGATGTGGATCGAGTGGCTGGACTTGCCGCCACGCACGGCCACCGGCATCGCTCTGGGCTTTCTGGTGCTCTGCGGACTGGCCTTGTTGCTGCGCGACTGGCGAGGGCGGATGTCACTCCTTGATGCAGCAGGCATCTGCGCGATGCTCGGCTTTGTGTTGTTCTACCATCGGCAATATGACAACCAGATGCTTCTCCCTCTGGCATTGGCCATTGTCCTGCGGGCCTTGAGATCACACGGCGCGTGGGCGATTGGATTGGCGCTCCTGCTTGGGGCCTCCGTTTACCTCCCAGCGGGCCTTGTGGCACAGTATCAGGCGCTCTCTGTTTTGGCCTTCCTCACGCCAGTCGCCACGGCTGTCTTTTTACTGTTCACGCCGGTGGGTGTCTTCAGGAAAAATGAAACCGGATTTTTGCCATCCCATAGCCGGTGACGGCGGCGAGGTAGTAGAAAAGGTGGAGAGGGATCGAGGCGATTGAGAAGGCCCAACCGCCCTTGGCGGCAAGGAATCGGTAGAAGCGCCTGTTCAGAAAAATGGCACCACCGAGACACGCGGCGGGCAAAAGAAGGAGCCATGGGGAAATAATGCCGCTTGGGAGTGAGGCCAGAAACGCGACCACCAGCAGGGCGCTGAGCCTCGAACGAGTGTCGATGTTCAGATCGTTGTCGAGGCGGCCATCGCGCAGGAGCAGGAGCGTCCAAGGAATGGCCCTTCGCCCGATGTCGGTGAAGACCAAATCGCGCCATGTCCATTTTTTCAGATGCTTGATCTGCCAAGAGGGATCGAGCGCGATGCGGTGGCCCGCGCCACGGAGGCGATAGCCCAGCTCGATGTCCTCGATCGAGGGCAAGCGGTAGCCCTCGTCGTAGCCTCCCACATTTCGGAAAACCTCGGCGTCGCAAATGCCACAGGCGGCCCAGAAGGTTTGCGCCTCGCGCTTGGCGTGCTGGTGCGTGAAGTGGTGGAGCAAATTGCGGTAGCGCGAAACCACTCCCGTTGCGGCGGGCGAGTCGTCATAGGAACCAAAGGCAGCGACGGCACCCGGTTGACTCTCCAACGCGGCCAGCGCCCTCGTTACGAAATCGATTGGCGGAGCGACATCCGAATCGAGAAAAGCAACGAAGCGCGTGCTTACATGAGCCACTCCAGCATTTCTCGTGGCGGAGACACCTGGGGCATTATTCATCACCACCAGCTCGAACCCCCGCTTCACAGCATCCTCTTGGATTTTGGGGCAATCGCCATCAATCGCTACAATCACCTGAGCAGGCATCGGGGAAAGCCTCGTGATCGCATCCATGCAGGCCAGGAGCATCGGCCCATGCCTGTGGGCCGTCACAACCAGACTGACAGAGGGATTCATGGGGCGGTGCGGGTAACAAATGACTTCAGATGACCGCCAACTCCTCGGCGATTTCCTCGGCGGGGTAGGTCCAGATTTCCGAAAGCGTCGGGTGATAGTGCGGAATGGCGGCGAATTCTTGGACCGTGGCGCGGTATCGCATGGCGACGACGACTTCGTGGATCAATTCCGAGGCTTCGGGGCCGACGACCGAGGCTCCGAGGATTTCGCCGGTGTCGCGGCGGGCGAGGAGTTTTACCAAACCATCGGTTTCGCCCATCAGGAGGGATTTGCCGTGATCGTTGAAGGGGTAGCTCGCGGCGAGGAATTCGATTCCCTCGGCTTCGAGTTCGGCCTCGGTGGCTCCGACGGTGGCGAGTTGCGGGTCGGAAAAAACAGCGAAGAGTTTGAGTCGATAATCCATCTGGCGCGGCGCACCCGTGGCGCGGCCGAGTTGGATGGCAGCATTGTGGGCGGCGATTTCGCCTTGCTGGATGGCGATATGCACGACCTCGAGACCTCCACAGACATCGCCTGCGGCGAAAATATGGGGCTGCGAAGTGGACTGGTCGGGTTGCACCGAAATACGGCCATGCGTGAGATTCAGGCCCAGGTTTTTCAGACCATCCAGCCGAGGTTTTCGGCCAAGGGCGTTCAGCACGCGGGCGGCTTCGAGATGTTTCAACTCGCCATTCTGTTCGAAGCAAACACTCGCGCGTTGACCGTTGTCGTCCACGCGATGCAGGGCGGTGCCGGTGTGGATTTCAAGGCCATCGTGTCGAAGCGCTTCCTCGAGCGACTTCGAGACATCGGCGTCGACGGATTTCAGGATGTGGGGGCTGCGTTGAACGATGGCAACCCGGGATCCAAAAGCTCGGCAGTAACTGGCCATTTCGAGCCCCACCGGACCAGCACCAAGGACAATGATGGACTCCGGGAGATTCTCGAGATCGAGCAAGTCGTCACTCGTCAGACAACTCGATTCGGCCAGACCTGGCACGGGGGGGATGGCGATTTCGGAACCTGTCGCGATGAGGAATGTTTTCGCGCTCAGCGTGGAGATTTTGCCATCCAAGTGGTGAACTTGAAGGGTATTGGGGTCGAGAAACTCGGCTTGCCCACGCAGAAAATCGAAGCGGCCGGACTCGAGTTGACCCCGGCGGTAGTCGGCGAACTCCCCGATGAGACGTTTTTTCCGGTCGATGATCGCCGAGGTTTTGAAGCCCGGAGACTCGCACGAAAGGCCGAACTCCCCTGCCCTTTTCAAAACCCGAAAGCGGCGTGCGGATTCGAGAAGGGTCTTACTAGGCATGCAGCCGCGCAAGATGCAAAGCCCGCCGACATCACGCCCGCCTTCGATCACGACAGTTCTTAAGCCCAGGCCAACCGCCGTCCGAGCCCCCGCATATCCCCCGCTTCCGCCACCGATCACTGCAAAATCATAGTCCATTCAGGAAGGTTAGCTCCCCTCCTCTCCCCAAGAAAAGCTCAAGCGGCTTTTCACAAGCCGTGGCACGAGCTAGGGTCTGCCCACTTCATCATGAAAACGCCATTCGACCCGATTCCCTCCGTGATTTCCGATATTCGCCGAGGCCGCATGGTCATCGTGACGGATGATGCCGATCGGGAAAATGAAGGCGACTTGGTGATGGCGGCATCGAAAGTCACGGCAAACGCGGTGAATTTCATGGCGAAATTCGGCCGCGGGTTGATTTGCGCTCCGATCACCGAGGAACGCGCGTCCCAGCTCGATCTGCAACGCATGGTCGCGACGAACCGCGAATTTTTCAAAACAGACTTCACCGTTTCCGTGGATGCCACGCACGGCATCAGCACAGGCATCAGCGCGAAGGACCGCGCCCTCACGATCCGTTTGCTCTCGGACTCCCAAACGAAACCCAGCGACTTGATCCAGCCCGGCCATGTGTTCCCGCTCCAAGCCAAAGCCGGCGGCGTCCTCCGTCGAGCCGGCCACACCGAAGCCTCGATCGACCTCGCGCGCCTCGCCGGCCTGGATCCCTCGGGCGTGATTTGCGAGATCATGAAGGATGACGGCACGATGGCGCGGCTGCCGGACTTGATCAAATTCAAGCGCAAGCACGGCCTCAAAATGTGCTCGATCCAGGACCTCATCGCTTACCGACGGAAAAGCGAGCGCCTCATCGAGAAAGAGGAGACGATTGTTTTGCCGACCGACTACGGCGATTTCGATCTCCACCTCTACCGCTCGCTGGTGGATGGCATGCACCACATCGCCTTGGTGAAAGGAAAAATCCCAGCTTCCAAAGCCGTGCTGGTGCGCGTTCACAGCGAATGCCTCACGGGGGATGTTTTTGGTTCACGGCGTTGCGACTGCGGACCGCAACTGCAACAAGCCATGCAACGCATCCAAAAAGAGGGCGTCGGCGTGCTTCTCTACATGCGCCAAGAGGGGCGAGGCATCGGGCTTGGCCCGAAAATCCGCGCCTACAAACTCCAAGAGCAAGGCCTCGACACCGTGGAGGCCAATGAACGCCTCGGATTCCCCATGGACCTTCGCGACTACGGCCTCGGTGCCCAAATCCTCGCCGATCTCGGCATCCACAAAATCCGGCTTCTCACCAACAACCCCCGCAAAGTGGTAGGCCTCGAAGCCTACGATATCGAAATCGTGGAGCAGCTGCCGATCCGATCCGCTGCAAATCCTCACAACGCCCGTTACCTCGAGACCAAAAAGAAAAAAATGGGCCACAAGCTCTGATCGTCAGGCTGGCAGCTTGCCGATTTATCGAGGAGTTACTAAGGCGGGCGCCTCCAAGGCACATCGCCGGGCATGATTTCTCAAACATTTTCGCCCCACACGGGCACGGGCCATGGTTTCCTGAAAATCCTGCGAGCCGGCGACTTCGAGAATCATTGCTCCGTGGAAGGAAACCTGCACGAGCTCTCGAACCAACCTGCCCCACTCGATCCGCCCTTCGCCCGGCGGGAGGTGTTCATCACTGTGGCCCTTGTTGTCATGCACATGGAGCATCCGCAAATACGGCCCGAGCTTGAAAACCAGATTGTAGAGATCACCGGCCAGAAAGGCATGGCCGGTGTCCAAGCAAGCCCCAACCTCATTCGTTTCCAGAGAACCCAGAATCCAAACGATGTCACTGGAACTTCCAAAAAGAAGATGCGGCAGTTTGTTTTCCAAGACACATTTGATCCCCGCCTCCGCACAGCGAGCCGCTACTCGGTTCAACACCGAAATGACATTTTCGATTCGAACCATGCGTTCCTCACGCGAGGGAATATCGGCATTTTCGGGTCCCGGATGGATGACGAAGTAATGAACTCCCAGCAACGAGGCGGCTTCGACGGCGTAGAGGATTTCGTCGAGGGCATGCTCGCGTGTTGCAAAATCCGGCGAGGAGATGTCGATGTCATTCGCGAACGGGGCATGAAAGGAATAAGCCTCCATGCCCAACTCCTCGATGCGCAGGGCCGTATGGCGAACATCAACGAGATTTTTGTAATCCAGATGGGCGGGTGAAAACACGACCTCAATCATGCAAAAACCACTCGCCCGGATCGTCTCGAGGCAGTCGAGAATCGGTGTTTGGTGAAAACATCCCGTGGAAAGACCGATCGGCCAACTTGTCATAATCGAAGCTCCATTTGTTGATCACTTGGGGAAAAAGGACGCCGCCCCGGGAGATTCTCCTCCGGCACTTGCCGACCAATCATGCGCGCGACCTCATGAGCGACACTCGTAGGCGCCGAGGAAAAAATCCGAACATAGAAATCCGCCCTCATGGCCGGGGAATAATCAATCCACTGGCCACCCCAATCGTAATCACGCTCGAACTTCGATCGGATCAATCCCGCGATGTGTCGCGGATGCCATCCTTTTTTGAGAAGGCACTCGGTAACACTACGAATCGCCGTGGGTTTTAAGAGAAGATCATTTGGATACAGCAGGGCGTTCCTAACCTCGACAGGCAGGTCTCCCAGGGGCGCACGGTCGTAGGTTCGAGGCCATGAGTCTGCCGGGTCATGCATCGAAGAGTAGAAATACTCGTGATAGCGACGAAGGGCTGAGCCCCGGTATTGTCGAATCAGACTCGCCGTTCCGAAGGTCTCCTCGGGAATGCAGGTGGAAATCCGCTCCGCCAGTTGCATCGCAAGCGCTGGATCGCGCATGACGACCATCGCTTGACGAATATCGAGCCCATCAACTGGAACAAATATGATAGGCCCGATTTTAGAAATGTTATTGCTGCCGACGGCATAGAGTTGCTGCCAGGGCTTCAGGTAGGCACTGAAAGGAACTCGGACCGTGCGGGTGAATAGAGGATCGCCATATTCGGAGAGGTCGATGGAAATCATCTCGCGACCCCTCGCCGATGGAGAGACCTCCACGGCGGTGAGTTCGACGGCTATCTCGCTATCGGATTTCACCAACTCGATCACCAAGCGTCCCAGAAATTCCATAACGAGACCGAGGCCAACAAAGGCGTGAGCGAGCATTTCGTAGTCTTGGCCGTCCCTTGGGCTTTTGGGAAATCGTTCACCGATAAATGCTTTTTTCCCCATGTCGGCGAGCGTCTTGAAAACCGTGGATGTCCGCTCGATTCGCCAGGCGAAATGATGTCCCCGCCCGCTCAGGACATGAAGGGGTTCGATTCCATGATAGTTGAGGACTCGCAGAATCGCCCTTGCTGTAGGCTCCTGCATCAGAAATGTGCGAGCAGGATCCAGATAGGGTTCGGCGGGGAAATCAAAATTCACATACTCCACATCCAGGTGGGCAATGAGTGATTTGCGATCCCAGAGCGACCGGCAAATATCACTCCCCTCCTCCAAGCGATCGAAAAGCTCGGAGGGATTTCTTGGCGCACGGACTGGATGGCCGATGCCATCCGCAGTAATGAACTCGCAAGTCGCCTCCGCTGGCGTGGGCCCCCCGAGGAATTCCAGAATCCGCGAACGAACGGCGGGATTCCGATAGTAGTCCCCGAAGATTTTTTGAATTTCCTGCATGGAAATCGGGAGGCGTTTTCGTGCGTGCCCGCGTGGGGCACGCACGAGGAGGCCGCTCCTGTTTTTAGCTCACCGGAATTTCCAATGATTTGTGGATGGATCCCTCTCCTTTAGGCAGGTGAACTTTCAGGAGGCCGTCCTTAAACTCGGCGGAGACATTCTTGCGCTCGGTTCCCTCGGGAAGCGTAAAGCTTCGCTCAAAGGCCCCGTAGTTTCGCTCGATGCGGTGAAAGCGGCGACCAGACTCTTCCTTCTCCAGCTTTCGCTCGCCGGAGATTCGGATGTTCCCGTTTTCCAACTCCACCTTCACATTTTGTTTTTGCACCTCCGGAAGTTCAGCCTTGATGGTGTATTCCTTCTCACTCTCCTCGACATCGACCAGCGGGATCCATTCGGCGCTCGCGATCGGTTCATCGATGGAAGGCAAGAGCGACCTCGAAAAGAGGTTGTTCATGCGGTTGGCCATCTGTTCGAACTCCCGGAGGGGGTTCCATTTTGTTAGTGTATTCATTATTTGGTTCATGAACCGGCGTTGTGTTGTTGGCGAATCTCCAGAGCCGGCATCCGGAGGTCCGCGTTGGACCAGTTCCTCGGAACCGGGACCACACCTCCACTAGACAGCCTCGGCAGACTGCCTCCAATAGGGTGAAGTCCCGAACCAAGGATCGGCTCAAGGGTTTTGCTGGATGCTGAAAATCTGGGACGAGGTGATAGACCACCCGCTCGCCCCCAACTCGAAGCTGTTATTCGAAACGCGGTTCGTGCCGCCGGATGTTCCGAGGAAAACCTCATCAAGATACAGGGTTCCCCCGGCCGCGCTGTAGGCATCGTCAAAGCTCAGCCAAATCCTCTGCCGATTGCCTGTGTTGAAAACCGGCGTTGTGAACTTCGTCCAAGTCGAGGTGGCATTCACCCGGATGCTCGCGAGTTTCACGGTCCATGCGGAGTTTCCCCACACTTGGAGTTCCACAGAACCCGATCCCTTCACCCAAACGCTCGCTGTGACATTCGACCCAGCAGTGACAGGCACTCGCTGATAAAGGTCGTGGTAGGTCGCATTCGGTTGGACTTTCGCGACGGCGGCCCAATTTCCGTTGAATACATTCCCCCCTGTTGAGGGTGTCGGTGAAGGTGTGGGCGTTGCCGTTGGCGAAGGCTTTGGAGTAGCTGTCGGCGTCGGAGTAGCTGTCGGCGTCGGAGTAGCTGTCGGCGTCGGTGACGGCGTCGGTGACGGCGTCGGTGTTGGGGTTGGAGTCGCGGAGGGTTTTGGTGACGGACTCGCGGTAGGTGTGGGTGTCGGGGTGCTGGTCCCCGAGTTCAGGATATTTCGGACCTTGGTGACGGTCGCCTGCATGGCGGTGTTGGTTTTAAAATCCGTGATGAATTCCCACCAGAAGACGCCACCGATACTCCCTGCGTAATCAAATGCCGCTCCGTGGTAGATTTCAGAAATCGTAATTTTCGCAGCAGCCGGGTCGGCTTGATTGTAGGCCCACCAAAACCTCTGACCGGCGATCCAGTAACCCAACTCCCCTAGACCGATCTTCGAATTGGGAAATTCAGCGCGCATGGTCTTCATGACCTGATCAAAAGCCATGCCCATCGGCGCCTGTTCCTGATATTGCGAGAAGGTCACGACATCGAGCAGCGATCGGGTCGAAGCCGGGAGGTTATTTGCCGCCCAAGTGAACATCGAATTCGCGACCGTATCGGTGTTGATCTGCCAGAAGAGAGTCAGATAGGTCAGCTTGCCCGGAGCCCGATTGCGAACTTCCTGGGCGGCATCCGCTATTCGCAGCCCAATGTCGCTACTCAGCCAGGTGCCATTCACTTCATTACCGACTTCCCAAGCATCGATCTGAGGGAAGGCGGTAATGTAATCGATGAAGCGCTGCTTGTATTGAGCGCGGGTGTATTGGCGGTCGTAGGTGGAATCCACAGGTTGCCCGAGGACTTTCAGCCCTTTCGATTTCGCGTAGTTGATGAGAGCGGTGTAAGTCGAGGGAGCCTGGCCTGCATCGAAAACAACGCGGATCCATCCGAATGGAGCCGTGAGAGTCGCCGCAAGGTCCAGGTTTGCTTGGTAGTTCGAAACCGTATCGATCGTAAATCCAAGCCAAGGTGCCAAAGTTGCCTTGTTGTTTCGGGCAAAAATCGGGCCGTGCTCTTGCAAAAGCGTGTCGTAGGCCACGGCCAGTTGATCGAGCGCGAGCTGCCCGGCCTTACCCTTGGCGCTTTCGGAGCTGTAGGCGTCCACACTGGCAAGCTGCGTGGCAGCCGCTTGATACGCGGTGCTGAATTTTGCGGACTGGATATAGTCCGGCCGCGCCGCGAGGGCCGCATCGAGTTTCTTCCGAATGTCCCGGGCCGCCTGGAAGCAGAAGTTCACGGTCGCCCCGGAGCTGAACCCGGCTCCGCCATTGTCGAGAATGACGAGACCAAAGCCGTTCGGGATTGTTGGCCAGTTGAATGCCAGCGCCACGCTGCGCGATGGGATATTGAAGGCCAGATTCGAGCCCGAGGTGAAAAGCGGGCCGCTACTGATCGCCCTCATATTTGTTGGGTCGAGCAGGAAGTCGCTATTGTAACCTGCGCCGGCGTTATTCGAGATCGAGCGGACCTGCGTGGCCGTGAGT
>JBDKIG010000063.1:0-11169 GCA_039797215.1 Verrucomicrobiota bacterium
AAGCTGAAACCCAGCTCCGCAGCCTTCGCGAGGATGTTGCTCTGGCCGGACATGTCGGAGACGAGGATCGTCTGCGAATTTCCGACCAGCGTCGGGTCCATGTGCTCATAACTGCGCGCGATTTTTTGCACGGCGTGAACATGGAGCCCGCCCTTGTGGGTGAAAGCGGCGGGGCCGACATACGGCGCCCGGATATCTTGCGGGACATTCGCCAATTCATCCACGAAGCGCGAAACCTCGCGGAGTTGCGTGAGGTCGGGGACACAGGGGAGACCCATTTTGACCTGAAGCGTGGGAATGATGGTCGTGAGGTTGCAATTCCCGACACGCTCACCGTAGCCGTTCATCGTGCCCTGCACCTGGCAGGCTCCGGCGCGCACGGCGGCAAGGGCGTTGGCGACACCCAACCCGCAATCATTGTGAGTATGGATGCCGACCGGGCATTTCAATTCCGCCACAACCTCGGCGGTGATGCGGGCGATTTCCTCGGGGAGCGAACCCCCATTTGTGTCGCAAAGCACCAGCACATCGGCCCCGGCGTCACGGGCGGCGCGGAGCGTGTCGAGCGAGTATTTGGGGTCGTCCTTGTAGCTGTCGAAGAAATGCTCGGCGTCATAGAAAACCTCGCGCCCGTTTTTTTTGAGGAACGCCACCGTGTCGGCGATCATCGAGAGGTTTTCGTCCGGCGCGACATTGAGAACCTGCGTGACATGGAGCAACCAAGTCTTGCCAACGATCGTTACAACAGGCGTCTTGGCATCCAAAAGCAATTTCACCTGCGCATCCGCTTCGACCGACACCCCGCCACGACGCGTGCTGCCGAAGGCGGTGATCTTGGCGTTTTTCCATTCCAACTTCGCCGCCTCGCTGAAAAACGCCGCATCCCGAGGGTTCGAACCCGGCCAACCGCCCTCGATGTAATCCACGCCAAACGCATCAAGCCGCTGGGCAACGCGAATCTTGTCGAGGATCGAAAAAGAAATTCCCGTGCCCTGCGTGCCGTCGCGCAGTGTGGTGTCGTAGATCGTGACCGGTTTCATGAATGGGCGGAAACCCTATGCCCGCGCCGCAACCGGATCAAGAACGCGCCACGCCCAGCTTGACCTTTCCACTCTGGGAAACCCATGATCGCGGCCTTGAAAACCTACTCCTCGTCCGATTGGGACATTGATTTTCTGGCCAATAACCAAGTGGTCCGCTCGAAGGATTTCGGCATGACCAAAGAGGCCAAAAGCGTCCGCTACCCCATCCGCCTCCTCCGCTACTGGTTCGGCTACCAACTCCTCCGCGAGGAAAGCGAACGCCTCTCCCGTCCGATCGATGTGGCAGAGATCGGCGTGCATGTTGGCCAAATGCTCGAGTTTGTGAAATCCGCTCCAGCCCGTATCGAGATCGGTTGCTGGACCGCCGTGGATGCCGTGATGCGCCGCGAGCGGTTGGCCCAGGCCGGCTACACCGATTTTCAAGAGGTGAATCTCGAAGCCCCCTCGTTCGCCCTCCATAGTGAATACGACACCGCGATCCTCTTGCATGTGCTCGAGCACCTTTTCGAACCCGAGGAGGTTTTGAAAAAAATCGCCGCCTCTATCCGTCCCGGGGGTTCGTTGATCGGAGGATTTCCTGTCGTCCCCGGCCCACTCGCAGGAATCCGCGAGAGCCAGGTTCGCAAAACCGCCAAGCCCATGGGCCATGTGAGTGTGTTCTCTCCCGCCCGCGTCCGCCGCATGGCCGCGCAAGCGGGACTCCAGGTCGAGTTCCTGAGCGGCGCGTTCCTTATGCGAAGCAAAGGCAGCGCGCTCGAAAACTCCTCCGCCTGGATGCGCTTAAATATCGCGTGGGGACAAATGTTCCCCGGCTGGCCTGGCGAAATCTACTGGCTAATGCGCAAGCCAGCCTGACACCTCCGCGCCAGCAGGCGCGGCAGATGAATCGGCCACTCCACCAGCAACCGCGTATGCGCCGCGACAAGCAGCAAATTGTCGCGCAGGTAGCGAAAATGGGTCACGCCCCCTGACTGATGTGGCGGATAAATCACTGGCACGGGGACATTGAGGCAAGGCACCCCAGCCCACGACAGCCGCACCGACAGAACCGTATCGAAATCAAACCGCCGCGCCCACTGCGTCTGCTCCATCACGCGCAACGACGCCTCCACAGGATAAAGCCGAAAACCGAAAAGCGAATCGGCAGGCCCGAGGCCGAGGGTTTCCAACCACGCGAAGGAATTCCCCACCAACCGTCCCCTCACCCGCTCCGCTGGCGCATCCGGCCCGAAAATGGGAACTCCGCAAACCAAAGCCTCGGGATGTTTTTCTCCCAGCTCGAAAAAGGACCGAATCTTCACAGCCGGATGCTGCCCGTCCGCATCCATCGCCAGCAAATGTGTGAACCCCTCGCGCGACGCCTCCCGCAATGCCGCCAGCACCGCACCGCCCTTGCCCGAGTTTTTTCCCATCCGTAAAAACCGCACGCCCTCCAAACCCAAATCCTCGGCCTCGCGGTCGCTCCCATCCGTGCTTCCATCGACCACCACCCAAACCTCGGAACACTCCGCCCGCGCCGCACGCAGGGTTCGAGCAAGTTGAGAACCGCTGTTGAACGAAGGCAGAACGACGACCGGACGAAAACTCATGGAGCCTGTTCCCAGTAACCCGCCCGCGCCGCCCTTGGAAGCCAATGTTGATTGAAGTTTCCGCCGGATCGTGTTCCCTCCTTCCCTGAAATGGAAACGACCGCGCACCCGCATGTCTTGAATCTCTTGGCCTACGAACCCGGCAAACCGGTGGAGGAACTGGCCCGCGAAATGGGCCTCAAACCCTCGGACATTATCAAGCTCGCCTCGAACGAAAACCCCCTCGGGCCATCGCCCCTCGCCATCCAGGCGATGCGCGAGACGCTCGAGCGTTCCCATTTTTACCCCGACGGCGGTGCCTGGGCCCTGCGCAATGCGATTGCCGAAAAACTCGGCCTCGAGCGCGCGAATGTCATCCTCGGCAACGGCTCCAACGAAATCATCGAATTCATCGGCCACGCCTTCCTCAAACCGGGCGACGAGGTCGTCACCGCAGGCCATGCCTTCGCCGTCTACAGCCTGATGGCACAACTCTTCGGCGCCAAAACCATCGAGGTTCCCGATCCCGGTTTCACTCACGACCTCGACGCCATGCTTGCCGCGATCACGCCGCGCACCCGCCAGGTCTTCATCGCGAATCCCAACAACCCCACCGGCACGCTCGTCGGCCAGGAGGCGATCGACCGCTTCATGGCGCGCGTGCCCGACCATGTCCTAGTGATTTTTGACGAGGCCTACTACGAGTTCCTCGATACCCCGCCGGATGTCCTCCGCTATATCCGCGAAAACCGGAATGTGGTCGTCATGCGGACCTTTTCGAAAATCCAAGGCCTCGCCAATCTCCGCATCGGCTACGGCCTCGCGCCTGCGCGCATCGCCGAGGTTCTTCAAAAAACCCGTCAACCTTTCAATGCAAATGGCATCGCCCAAGCCGGCGCTCTCGCAGGCCTCGCCGACGAGGACCACATGCGCCGCACCCGCGAACTCACCCATGAGGGCCGTGCCTATCTCGAGGCCGAGTTCACAGCGATGGGCCTCACCTTCGTTCCCAGTGCCGCGAATTTCGTGCTCGTGCATGTGGGCGATGGCGACGCCGTTTTCAAGGCCCTGCTCCGCCGTGGCCTCATCGTCCGTGCCATGCGCAGCTACAAGCTACCCGCCTGGATCCGCGTCTCGGTGGGAACCATGGAACAAAACCGCTCCTTCATCGAAAACCTCCGCGCCCTCGATCAGGAAGGCCTCTTGAAAAAAGGCGAACCCCTCGCGGTCTGATGGCGGCCTACGAGGAAACGATCGCCGCCGTAGCCACGCCTCCGGGCGAGGGAGCCATTGCCCTGGTGCGCCTCTCCGGCCCCGACTCGCCAAAAATCCTCAGCCGCATTTTTCGCTCGTCCTCCGCGTCCATCGATCCCCGCCGCGCCACCTTCGGCCGCATCGTGGATGGCGAGGAAACCATCGACCAAGTTCTCGTCACCACCTACCGCGCCCCGGCGAGCTTCACCGGCGAGGACATGGCCGAGATTTCCTGCCACGGCGGCATCCTCCTCGCGGCCAAAATCCTCGAACTCGTCCTGCGCCACGGCGCCCGCGCCGCCGAACCCGGCGAGTTTTCCCAGCGCGCGTTTTTCAACGGCAAAATCGACCTCACCCGCGCCGAGGCGATCATGGATATCATCCGCGCCCGCACTCCCCTCGCCCTTCGCGCCGCCGCCCAGCAACTCGAGGGCCGCCTCGGCTCCGAAATCCTCACCCTCCGCGACACCGCCCTCGAAACCGTCGCCCATATCGAGGCCTTCATCGACTTTCCAGAAGAAGGCATCGACCCCGCCTCCGGCCGTTTGCTTTTGGAGAAAATCCAAACCCTCCTCGCCCGCACCACCACTTTGCTCGGCACCGCCGATGAGGGCCGCATCCTGCGCGAAGGCGTTCGCGTGGCCATCGCCGGAAAACCCAACGCCGGAAAATCCAGCCTCCTCAACCGCCTCCTCGGCATGGACCGCGCGATCGTCAGCGAAATCCCTGGCACGACCCGCGACACGATCGAGGAAACCGCCTGCCTGCGCGGTATCCTCTATCGCCTCACCGACACCGCCGGCCTCCGCGAAACCTCCGACCCTGTCGAGCGCCAAGGCGTCGCCCGCACCGAACGCGCCCTCGAATCCGCCGATCTGGTTTTGCATGTCATCGACGCCTCGACCGAGGAAATCCCTCCCGCCCTGCGCGAAAACGAAATCCTCGTCGCCAACAAATCTGACCTCCCCTGTCCCACCTTGCCTCCCGGCGCGATCGCCATTTCCTGCGCCACGGGCAGCGGCTTCGACCAACTCCTCGACGCCATGAGCGAAGCCGCCGGTCTCCGCCACCTCGCCTCCGGCCAATCGCTCGCCGCCATCAACGCCCGTCACAAAGCCCTCCTCGAATCGGCCCGCACCTCCCTCGAAGCCGCCGCCACGCTGGTCGAATCCAACGAGCCCCCCGAACTCGCCGCCGTCGAACTCCGCGCCTCGCTCGACTTCCTCGGCCGCATCGTCGGCACCACCGACACCGAAGACATCCTCGGCGAAATCTTCACCCGCTTCTGCATCGGCAAGTAATCCAAACGAAGGAGGGGTCTCTCACGAAGCCACGGAAAAAGCCTCAGCCGCGAACGCCCCGTTGCTTTGAAGGCAATTTAAAAGGGTTCTACAAGGGGAAGAGGGGAAAAGTGAAATGGTGCGCGATACAGGGTTCGAACCTGTGACCCCCTCCGTGTCAGGGAGGTGCTCTACCACTGAGCTAACCGCGCGGCAAGAGGCCGGAGAAGCTATGTCCGAGACATCCCTCCCGCAATGTTTTTTTGGGAAATGGGGGGGATTTTGAAACTGCCAAACAATTCCACGCGTAGAAATCTTCCCAAAATCTTCCCCACCCATATCGTCATAAAAATTGAATCCTCTTCCCGACCACACCCCTCACCTTGTAATTGGAGCCGGCCCGGCAGGGCTGACGGCCGCGTTCGAACTCGCCAAAGCCGGCCTTGCACCTCTCGTTCTTGAAGCCTCGCCGCACATCGGCGGCATCTCGCGCACGCACCGCTGGGGCGACAACCGCATCGACATCGGCGGACACCGCTTCTTCACCAAGAGCGAGGATGTGCAGCGACTCTGGGCCGAAATGATGGATGAGCCGATGCTCCAGGTCCCGCGCCTCTCCCGCATTTTTTACGGCAACAAATTCTACCAATACCCGCTCCAGATTTCCAACACCGTCGGCAACCTGGGCCTCGTCGAAAGTTTCCTGATGTTCGCCAGCTATGTGAAGGCGCGCCTCAAGCCCTTCCTGCCCGAGGACTCGTTCGAGAGCTGGGTGCGAAACCGTTTCGGCGACCGCCTCTATCGCACCTTCTTCAAAACCTACACCGAAAAAGTCTGGGGCATCCCCTGCACGGAAATACGCGCCGACTGGGCCGCGCAGCGCATTCACGGCCTGAGTTTCTTCACCGCCGTTCTCAACGCCCTGCGCAATTCCGGCAAGGTGAAATCCCTTATCAAAACCTTCGACTACCCGCGCCTCGGCCCCGGCATGCTCTGGGAAGCCGCCGCGCGCAAGATCGGCGAAATGGGAGGCCGCGTCATCACCCAGGCCCGCGTCACCCGCATCCACCACGAGAACGGCCGCGCCACCGCCATCGAAGTCGAGCATGAGGGAAAATCCCACACCATCCACTGCGACCAGATCATCTCCTCCATGCCGATCTCCGCGCTGGTGAAAAATCTCTCCCCTGCCGCACCGCCGAAAGTCCTCGAAGCCGCATCCGGCCTGCGTTACCGCGACTTCCTCAACGTCGCCCTCACCTGCCGCAAGCCCGACATTTTCCCCGACAACTGGATCTACATCCACTCGGCTGCAGCTCGCGTCGGACGAATCCAAAATTTCCGCAACTGGTCCCCCGACATGGTCGCCGAAGGCACCGGCACCACGCTCGGCATGGAATACTTCTGCTCTCGCGGCGACGACCTCTGGACCATGCCCGACGCCGACCTCGTCGCCCTCGCAAAAAACGAAATCTCGAAACTCGGCCTCGCCGAAAAATCCGACCTTGGCTCGGAGGGCCATGTCATCCGCGAACTCAACGCCTACCCCGTTTACGACGCCGAATACCGTCCCCATGTGGACACCCTCCGCGCGTATTTCCAAGGCTTCGCAAATCTCCAAACCGTCGGCCGCAATGGCATGCACCGCTACAACAACCAGGACCACTCGATGCTCGCCGGCCACCACGCCGCTCTCCGCCTCCTCGGTCGCCCCGAACTCGACCCTTGGGAAGTCAACACCGAGCGCAGCTACTACGAAGAGCAAGTCCTCTCCCCCGACAAAAAGCACGAAGGCACCGACATCCTCGTCTCCGAAAAAGCCCCGCCGCACGAAACGATTTAGGTTATAAATTTCCGGTCGCCAGAGATCATGCCCGAAGTGCAGCGGATGGTGGAGAGCCACTATCGGAGCGGTCTGATTGAAAAAAATCCGCGCGAATTCCTTTGTGCTTGAGCGGCCTGGAACGACCATCCGCCTCGCTAGGGAATTTAGATTTTGCTACGGGGTCGAGCGCGCCATCGACCTTGACTACGCGGCGCGGAAGGTATTTCTGGAGGCCCAGTTTTGCCTGGTCAGCGAGATCATCCACAATCCGCTCGTGAACGAGCACATCGCGGCACTCGGAATTTTAAACCTGCTCGATGAATCGGGCCGCCCGAAGGTCGAGGACTTGCAGCCCGACGATGTGGTGATCGTGCCGGCGTTCGGACTCGAGATTTCCCTGATGGAGCAGATCCGCCAAAGCGGTTGCCGGATTGTGGACACCACCTGCGGCGATGTGATGAGCGTCTGGAGGCGGGTCCGCAAAAACGCGGAGGAGCAAGTGACATCGATCATCCATGACAAGGCGGCTGATGAGGAGACGCGCGCCACGGTTTCGCGTGCTATTGGCGACGGTGCAGGTCATTTCCTCGTTGTTTTCGATGTTGAGGAAGCCGAACTCGTGTGCGAGCGCATTCGGGGCGGCGGCAACCGGGCGGTGTTTTTGGAAAAATTCTCGGGAAAATATTCTGAGGGATTTGATCCCGACATCCACCTCGCCCGCATCGGCGTGGCGAATCAGACGACGATGTTTCGAGCTAAAACCGAGGCTGTCCAGCGGCTCCTGCCGGAGGCCATGCTCGCGCGGGATGGGCACACGAAAATTTCCGGAGTTTCGACACGATTTGCGGTGCCACCCAGGACCACCAGGATGCTCTGAAAAACCTGCTTTCGACCCCGCTCGATTTGCTTGTGGTGGTCGGCGGCTACAACAGTTCAAACACCACGCATCTGGCCGAGATAGGTGCCTGCAAAGTCCCTACTTGGTTTGTCCGCAATCAGTCATGCCTAGAGTCGATAGTCCGCATCCGACATTTCGATTTGTCCGCGAAGCGGGAGGTGGTTTCCAATATTACTTGGCTGCCCCCCGGTGAACTGCGGATCGGCGTGACCGCCGGGGCTTCGTGTCCGAACAACCTCATCGAGGAAGTCATCCAACGGATTCTCGAGCTTCGTAGCGACTTGAAATAATGACATTTAAAATTCTACCGCCTTCTGGCTGCCATCTCAAAAAATCCCACGGCATTTGCCAGTTGCCAGACCGCCAGGCCGAAAAGCACCTGAGTTTTTTTGGAAAGCGGCATTCCCTTTAGGTGCTTCGGGACTTCGCGCATCAGCGATCGGTGGAAACCCATATCCTCGGCCATCGTGCCCGAGGCGCGTTGCCTTCGCTTGGCCTGATAAAGGTATGCACCGCGCCCGTAGCGGTAGTGGAGGTCGAGGAACTTTGTGAAGGTTTGCGCGTGGCGATGCTCGACGAGAGGTCGCCGAACGAGGTGGATCGGGCGACCGGTCATCCGCCAGCGGTCGCAGAACTCGCGGTCCTCCGCCCCGGCTTTCGAAAATTCGGTGTCGAAGCCGCCGAGTTTCAAAAACAAATCCCGCCGGCAGGCGATATTGTTGCTCGCCAGAAAATAGGCATTTTCCGGATCGCGGTTGAAGTGGTCGTAAACGAGATCAATGATCAACTGGCTAGTGGCGGACCATGGATTTTCCTTGAGGCCGTTGAAAGTGAGAGAGCCGACAAGTGCCTCGGGGCGAGATTCGATCTTGGCGACTAGGGTGGCGAGCCAATCGGGCTGAGGAAGACAGTCGTCATCCGTGAAAGCGAGGATTTGGCCGCTGGCCTCGCGAGCGCCACGGTTTCGAGCGGCGGCGGGCCCGGCATTCTCTTGGCGGATGCATCGGAACTCGCCCGCCCTCGATGCAGGCCACACATCCAACCCAACAGGCTGGGGGCTGCCATCATCCACAACAAGGACTTCGAAGCCTTCAAAATCCTGAGCTGCCAGAGCAGCGAGGGTTTCGCAGAGTGAAACTCCGCGCCCGTAGGTGGGGATCACCACGGAGGCTTTGAGCGAGTGGGATGTCATTAATTTTTAAAATTCAAAAGTGATCGGTAGATTTTTTCAAATCGATCCGTAAAGCGATCCATCCCGAAACGAGTCCTCGAGCATTCGTGGGCGGCGGCGCCCCGGCGTTCCACACCCTCGGGATTCCTGCCGGCCTCAATCAAAGCCCCGGCCAGAGAATCCACACACCCTGGGGGGACCAGCCAGGCCCCCGATTCCGGGGTGGCAATTTCCATGAGCCCGCCACAGTTGCTGGCAATGACGGGAACGCCATTCATTTGAGCCTCTGCGGCAACTAGGCCAAATGGTTCTTCCCAAAGCGACGGCACGCACACCGCCCAAGCCTCGCGCATGGAACATTGCGTTTCGCTATTCGTCCGTTTGCCTAAAAATTCCACACGGTCGGCAATTCCCAATTCATTCGCATTTTTTTTCAGACGGGCAACGCTGGGACCATCGCCAATAATTGCCAACCGTGCGCTCGGAATCTTTGCCAAGGCCAGCGCGAAGGCACGCAGCAGAACTTCACAGCCTTTTTCCGGCACGAGCCTTCCCGCAAAAATAAAAAGAGGGTTGGGCGGCAGCGAGGATCGGCACGAGGCTTCGGCTGTGCCTGGGTGGACCACTTCGATTTCGCGGAAGTCGCCGCCCCCATAGTTTTTTAACTTCTCAGCGACTGCGTGACTGATTGCGACGACTCGGCGAAACGCGATGCTGCGCCAGCGGCGATCTACCGCTCGCTGCCATTGCAAGGGAATCCAATCGCGCAGCGGCACGCACCCGTTGCGGAAGCAAGCAACACCATCGCGCTCGGCGCAGTGTTTTCCATCGGGTAGAAGTTTGGTCCCGAGAGGGCAAACCGCCCGATACCACATGGCGTAGTAAACAGTGGGAATGTGGGCCAGAAGCGGCAGGATCGATGGCGAAAGTTGTGTGAGGTAGAGGTTAACATGGACGACATCGGGTCGGAATTCGCTGAGCGCCGACGCCATCACTCGTCGGGCAAAGGGGTTTGCACATTGGAGCAGCGTCCTGAAACTCGATGTCGTGCCGCGACATAGGTAATCAACCTGCAGGGGAGCGCCGCGGGAGCCCGCATCCGAAGTCAGCAGACCAACCTCATGGCCGCGGTTACGGAGCTCGTCACGGAGACCAGAAACGATCGCCTCTGCTCCCCCAGCAAGGCATCCATAATCATTAACCAAAAGTATCCGCACAGCGTTAAATTATTTGTTGATATGAGGGATATTTTGAAACCTGATTTTACCTGCTTTTTCGAAAACCCGAGGTCTTTGAAAAGAAAAACACTCCGTTTCTGTGATCGGTAGGTAGGAGCTCGTAAAGCCGTAAATACCTGATGGCAAAATCGTGATGCCCTCGGAGTTTTTTAGGGGGTTTTGAGAAACAATTTTCATCATCGAAAAAAAATCTATGAGCGCACTAAAGTCTGAGGTGTTGCATAACTCCAAAACCATCTTGTTCATCACATCCTGCCCCGAGATATGGGGCGGCAGCGAGGAATTATGGGGCGGCGCGGCTGTCGAACTTCGCCGACGCGGTCACCGCGTTATAGCCGGTCGGTCGGAACCGGCGAGACATTGGAAGCGCCACACCAAGTGGAGGGCTTTACATGCTGCGGGGATTGAAGCGGGCGTTTTTTCCGTGCCTCCGCTTTTCCGAGCCGTGCCAGATGCCTTTTACAGGTATGCACCTAGACTGGCCCCGTTCTTTTATGGCCTTCGCAATCGAGCGTTATCTTTTTGGATTCGTCGGCTTGGCGCCGATCTGGTGGTGATTGCACAGGGGAACACCTTCGATGGCATGGATTGGGTGGAGTTGCCCCTTGTGGCTCGCGCTGCCGGCAAGCCCTATGTTTTGGTTTGCCAAAAAAATGCTGAGAGTGATTGGCCTTTCGATGAAGTGCGTAATCGGAACCAAGGCCACTTTCTTCATGCCCGGAAGGCTTTTTTCGTATCGGAGCACAATCGCCTCGTTGCTGAGTGGATGATGGGATCCAAACTGGCTAATGCCGAAGTCGTTCGGAATCCGTTCATGATTACTACCCGTGAGCCACTTTCATGGCCTGACGCGAGTGATGGTGTTTTGAGATTGGCGTGTGTCGGCCGGATG
>JBDKIG010000064.1:0-11136 GCA_039797215.1 Verrucomicrobiota bacterium
AAACATGCTCTCGGCGTAGTAAGGAAGATGGCCCGAGGTTTTATACATTTTCTCTTTGGCGAGGTGTGGGGTGCGAACACGCACATAACCGCCAGCGAATTCAGTCTCCTTGGCGAGTTTCTCGAGTTCCTCCACAAGAACGGTGCCTTTCGGCAACCAGAGCGGCATTCCGGGCCCGACATATTCGGAATCGATGGCATAGAGGCCCATCTCGGCACCGATCTTGCGATGGTCCCGCTTTTTGGCCTCCTCAAGCATCGTGAAGTATTCCTCCATCGCGGTCTTGTTTTTGAACGCGGTGCCGTAGATGCGCTGGAGTTGGGGATTGCGCTCGTCGCCTTTGTAGTAGGCGCTGGCGACATGAGTGAGTTTGAATGCGCCGATGTTGCCGGTGCGCATCACATGAGGCCCGGCGCAGAGGTCGGTGAACTCGCCGTTACGGAACAGAGTGATCGTTTCGCCCTCGGGGATATTTTGGACGATATCGAGTTTGAATTTGGAAGGGGTGCCCCGCGCGGCGAGGGCGGCGAGTTCTCCACGCTCCGCCATGGCGATCGCATCGGCGCGGGAGATTTCCACACGCTCGAAGACGTGGTTCGCCTTGATCTCCTTTTTCATCTCCTCCTCGATGCGGGCAAAATCCTCGGGCGAGATGCGATGCGGCAGATCGACATCGTAGTAAAAGCCGTTCTCGACCGGCGGGCCGGCGGCGAATTGGGCCTCGGGCCAGATTTTCAGGATCGCCGTGGCGAGGACATGGGCGGCGGAGTGGCGGATGCGTTCGAGTTCTGTCATGGATTGGAAGAGTCTTTCGCTGGAGGCGATTTGCGGAGGGGAATGGCGTTGGCGGCAACCAAGAGCGGGATACCCCGGATCACAGGGTAAGCCACGGCGCGGTCGGCACGAATCCATGCGGATTGGATTTTTTCGAGCCCCTCACGCTGATGCAGCGCCTCGATCTCGCGATCGGTGGCGAGGCGAAGTTTTTGCCGCGTGGTCGGGCAAACCAAAATGTCGCTGTATTCGTTGGCGTGCATTGTTTCTCAGTATCTCGGAACGGTCGGATCAATTCGATCGGACCAAGCATGAATTCCCCCCGCAAGATTGCTGACCTTGGAAAATCCGTTGTCCTGTAGAAATTCGACGGCATTGGCACTTCTGCCACCGGATTTGCATTGGACCACGATCTCATCGGAGGAGTTCAACTCGCCGAGGCGGGATGGTAATTCACCGAGCGGGATCAAAATCGCTCCTGGGATTCTGGCGATGTCCCACTCGAAGGTTTCGCGCACATCCAAGAGGACAAAGCGGTCATTGCGGTCAAAACGAGCCTTAAGATCTTCAACGGTGATTTCGGGAATGCTGGTGGACATAGATTGAGAATATTTAGGAGGCGAACAGAACCCCTCGTAGTCGATGGGCGCTGTGATGGCCGGCGAGCAAGAGCATACAGGACAATCGGGGTCTCTTTGGAGCTGGAATTCACGAAACTTCGCTTTGAGGGCATCAAAGTGAATCAAACGGCCAAGAAGTGGATCACCTGCCCCGACGAGAAGTTTGATCGCTTCGATGGCTTGGAGCATCCCGATGAGGCCAGGTAAAACGCCAAAAACTCCAGCCTCCGAGCAATTGGCGACCATGCCGGGTGGTGGCGGCTCGGGATAGAGGCACCGGTAACATGGCCCCCCAAGATGGGGAGCGAAAACCGTGCACTGCCCCTCGAAACGCGTAATCGCACCGTAAACAAGAGGTTTTTTCAAAAAAACACAGACATCATTGCTCAAGTAGCGGGTGGGAAAATTATCGGTTCCATCAATCACCAGATCATAGGATTCGACGATCGCCATCGCTGTGGAGGAATCAAAACGCGCATCGTGTAGTTCCACACTAAGATGAGGATTCGCTTCGAGAAGGCGGTCGCGTGCGCTATCGATTTTTTTTCGCCCGACATCGCTAGTTCCGTGGAGGATTTGGCGTTGGAGGTTGGAGGGATCGACCACATCAAAGTCGACCACGCCCAGTGTGCCGACTCCGGCGGCGGCGAGATACAGACTCGCGGGAGACCCTAGGCCACCAGCGCCAATACAGAGGACGCGGGAGGCTTTAAGGCATTTCTGGCCATCCAACCCAACACCTGGAAGAGACAGATGGCGGGCGTAGCGAGCAACTTCCGCAGTAGTGAGATCCACCTCGCTCGCTCGTTGAGAATCAATGATGCCAATACTCATTTGGAATGATCAAAAAAGGGAATGAGTCACTTGGAAGAGGGTTTGAAAACCCCGTTCCAATCCGGATCGGGAGGAATGACCTCCAATGAACGGATGCGTTGAAGCATGACCCGCGAAGGGGCATCCAGATCAACTAAAGTCTGAAAGAGTGAGGCGGCTTTTGCGAACTCCCTATGGAAATATAGCTCCAGAGCCTGCGGGTAGATTTTTGAGATCATTTGCTGATCAGAAGTTGTCTCCGTGGCGAAGCCCATAAGCTCGAAAATTTCCAAAGGCTCCTCGCGTCCCACAACGGCAACGCGGTCGAGGAGTCTCCATAGGAATCCCCCCCGCGCGGCGGCTTGGGCGGCAGCGGAACTGGCAATGATCCAAGTCCCATAAACTTTATTGAGTCCTTCCAAGCGACTGCAGAGATTCACGCCGTCACCGATCGCTGTGTAGCTGAATCGCTCGGCCGTTCCGACATTTCCCACCAGGGCTTCGCAGGTATGGATTCCCACTCGGACTCGGGGCACAAACTCACCATCCAATGGCATAAGGCCGCCCAAGCCGCGTCGGGCTTGGAGTGCGGCGCGACAGGCTTCCGCAGGATGGTGGTCGAGCAGCGACGGGGCATTGAAAAGAGCCATCATTCCGTCACCGAGAAATTTATCGATCACTCCGCCATGATTGTGAATCGCGCGGCCGAAGATTTCAAAATACTCGCTGAGCGTCTTGACGGATACCTCGGGCGAGACTTTTTCCGCGTAACCCGTAAAGCCTTCGACATCGCAAAATAAAACCGTCACCTCTTGGCGCAGCCCACCAGGCGTTGCAACCGATCCACTTTGCAGGAGGTCCCGCACGATATCGACAGGCACATAATGCGAAAAGGACTGGAGGCTATCGCGCATGCGAGCTACTGCCTCGGAGAGAATTTGCACCTCCCGAATCGAAGACCGGGGCAATTCCACGGGAGCCAATTCGAAACGCTCGATGCGGCGAAGTTCCTGTGTGACGAGTCGGAGGGGACTGGCTACTCGGCGGGCCACCATGATGGCAACGACGAGGGAGAGAAGAATGGTAAAGCCAGCGGCATAAGTGCTGATGCGGAGGGTTTGCTCAATCGCTCCAAAAGTTTTCTGGCGGTTCAATACAACCGCACTGATTCCATGAACGCCCCCAACGATTTTCGTGGCCTGCATTCCGACGATGTAGGCCTCCCCATCGCTCTGGATTTCCTCGACCACGCTCTCTTCGCTTTCTACGAGTTTCGACGCATTCTCGACGGCGATTTGCTGAATCTCCCAAAGGTAGGTGGCGTCTGCCATTTCCTCCGAGGCGGCAAGCAACTTGCCATCCTCCAGAAAAATCACAATGCCCGCTTGGGTGACCTTCTGCATCCGGGTCAAATAGGCCGCGATATCGCTCAGCAAAAAATCGACGGTGAAAACCCCGGTCAAATCTCCGAGCCAATTTCTCACCGCGAGTGAGGCCGCAACGCCTCGACCACCGCCATAGAACTCATACGGCTCTGTCCAACAGATCGTATTGGCATCCTCTGCCGCGAGAAACCACGGGCGGTTCCTCGCATCAAATCTCTCGTCGCGCACTTGCTTCGGGGGCTGGATTGGCAGGCCTTCGCGATTGAGGCGATACTCCAAAAGCGGCCCACCGAATTCGGTCGAGGAGACATGGATGGCTTGGTGGTCCTGGCCATTTTGCGCTCCAGCGAATCGGCCATCGGCATAACCGAAACTGATCCAGGAAATCCCGCGCTCAAATGGCAACAGGCGGGCGATTTTGGTCGCCAACTGGATGGGATCGGCGGTCCCTAGAGCACCAAATTGAAGGTTCTCGGAGAGCGTCGAAAGAATACGGCTCGCCGGATCGAAAAACTCCCTGACCTGATTACTGGTGGAGTCGAGTGAGGCATTGATTTGGCCAACCGCCAACTCGCGAATCGCCAGGTTCGTTCCCGAGTGGCTCAGCCAAGTGACCGATCCCGTGGAGACCAGAATCAGGCTGACGAATAATCCAATGAGTAGACTGCGAAATGAAAACATTTTTCCTTCTGAAAAATCAGGGCGTCACGGGCTCGGTCGCAGGAAAATCCGGCAAGGCGGGTTCGGCGAGCGAGAAATCCGGCTCGGTCATTAGGCCATCGACATTTGTTTCTATAGCCTGGCCTGCGGACTCCTTAGGCCATTCCGGAGTGCCGAAGCGAAGGTGAATCCCGGAGTTTCGAAGAAATACCTCCCGACCCGTCTCGGCGTTGGAACGCTTGAGAGTGAGTGAGATGGAGTTTTCACCTTCAAGCAGGTGACGCGCGGCGATGAAAAGGGAGCCTTTCCGCCAGCCAGCCAGGATGATGTTGCCATTCCAATCGGTCACCAGCGAGGGGTCGTCGAGTTGGAAGGAGGGAAAATTCACAGGGCCGAGATCATGCCCATTCACCGAAACTTCGATTTTTGCTTCGGGATCCAGGCCGAGGGATTCCAAGCGCAACATCCCGGCTTCAGGTTTTCCCTGGATTGGAATGATGAACTCCAAGGGCTCATCGAGCGCTTCAACACGGGCGGAGAGTTCGGCCTCGATGATCGAGCCGTTTCGAATATCGCCAGCCAGAGGAATTGGGCGGGTGCCATTGACCTCGCCATCCTCGAACACCTGCAAATTCCCATCGATGAGGACTGGGGATTGACGCTCGCCGATGACTGCGAGCGTATCTTCCCTAGCGGGGCGGATGGCCAAGCTCAGAAGCGAATCAAATTTTCCAAAGTAGGAAAGAAGGAGTTTGCCGCCCTTTCGAGTGAGCGTTTCGGGCAGCAGGACGGTTCGGGAGTTCAACCCGACGGGTTTTCCTATTTCTCCCAAGCCATATGAAATCGTGGAGATTTTGGCATCGTCTGATTCCCATTCCAAGGCAGGCCCCCCATCGCCATTGTCCGTGAAAACAATGGTCGCAACGAACATTTCCACACCCGAACTAACCCAATCGGGGTGAATCGTGACGGTCACGGTGGAAGTCGCAGGGTCGACTTTGGGAGCGCCGCTCACCCAAGGCGGCAGAGTGCTCATTTGAACCGCAGGCTGAAGGGCCAACAGGAAGGGATCAAAGGTCCCGCCTGCTTGCAGAATGGAGTTTTCTGCGCGAATCGAGGTGGCGCACAAAGTCGCAACCAACAACCATAAACGCGCGACTTTTAGGCCAAGCATTGACGAAATTTAGCGACCTGCCCGAGCAAAGCAAAGTCTTCGTTTACCAAGTCACGCCCCCGACGATTTGGCAATGCTCTTAACGATCCTTCGCCGCGGGATGGTTCTTGCGACGGCGTTGGGAATCAGCAAGGAACTCCGCCTGGGCATCAAAGGACGGCTCACCCTCTGCACGGCGGCGAAAAGCGTAGGATCCATCGAGTTGCATGACTTGGGCTTTCACATTGTCGCGCCAGAACCACTCGAGAATCTCTTCAACATGCTTCACCATGCCCGGCGCGGTGACAGGAAAGACGGTTTCCACGCGGCGAAAGAGATTTCGTGGCATCCAATCCGGACTACCGAGATAGACCCGAGGGCTGCCGCCATTTTCAAAACGAAAAATCCGGCTGTGCTCCAAAAATCGTCCGACAATGCTTCGAACCTCGATATTTTCACTCACTCCAGGAATGCCGGTCTTGAGCGCACACATGCCACGCACGAGGAGGCGAATGGGAACACCCGCCGCCGAGGCGCGATAGAGAGCCTCGATAATTCCGGGTTCCACGAGAGAGTTGAGCTTCGCGAAGATGCCACTAGGACGGCCTGCCCAAGCGTGGCCGATCTCGTTTTCGATCAATTCCTGGAATCCCTCGTAGAGCGACCATGGGGCGACCATGAGTTCCTTCATCTCTGGAAAACGCGAGACGCCGGTGAGGCAGTTGAAGGTCTCTGCAAGCTCGGTCGTCAATTCCTCACGGCAGGTGAGCAGGCTCAGGTCCGTATAAATTTTCGCAGTCGAAGGATGGTAATTTCCCGTCCCCATGTGCGCGTAGCGGCGGATTTTATCGCCCTCGCTCCGAATGATCAGCATCGCCTTGGCGTGGGTTTTCAACCCAGTCACGCCATAGACGACATCCACACCCGCCTCGCGCATGATGCGGGCCCAATGAATATTCGCGGCTTCGTCAAAGCGGGCCTTCAACTCGATGACCGCCGTGACTTGCTTCCCATTGCGGGCTGCGGTGATCAGAGCCTGAACGATCGGTGAGTCCGAGCTGGTGCGGTAGAGCGTTTGTTTGATCGCGAGCACTTGGGGGTCTTCGGCAGCTTGAGAGAGAAAATCCACCACCGTTTGGAAACTGTCGTAGGGATGGTGCAGCAGAATATCGCCACGACGGACATGGAAAAAGAGATCCGACTCGGTATCGAGAGACACCACTTGGCAAGGCACGAAGCGCTTGTAGCGCAGGTCAGGCCGGTCGATCTGCAAGGCCACCGGCATGAGGCGGGAGAGATTCAACGGGCCTTCGATTCGGAAGACATCCTCCTCCTCGAGATTAAAGATATCGAGCAGGCGCTTGAGCACATGGTCGGGGCAGTCTTTTTTCACCTCGAGCCGCACAGCCGCACCACGATTGACTTTACGGAGTTCCTCCTCGATCGCGTGCAGCAGATTGCTCGACTCCTCTTCGTCCACATAGAGGTTGCTGTTGCGCGTGACGCGGAAAAGATGCGTCCCCTTCACATTCACGCCGTGAAAAAGCAAACCGGCATGTTCCTGGATGATATTTCCGAGAAAAACATAGTCATTGCCGTCCGGACTTTTTGAAAACGGCACGACGCGAGGCAGGATTCGCGGGGCTTGGACGACGGCGATATCGGTGCTGATCCCCTCCCCCTCCAACTCGACAATCACATTCAGGCTTTTGTTGAGAAGTTGGGGAAACGGATGCGCTGGATCCACAGCCAGCGGCGTGAGGACCGGATAAATCGTCTCACGGAAAAATTTCTCAAAATGAACACGCTCTTCGGGAGGCACATCCGGATAGGTGTGAAAACGAACCCCCTGCTCATGAAGCTGCGGGTAAATTTGCTCACTCCAACAGCGGTATTGATCATCCACCATCCGGCGTGTGCGTTTGCTGATGCGCGCCAAGGCCTCGCTGGCGGAAAGCCCGTCGGGACCCACCTCGGAGGAGTTGTTTTGCTTCTGCTGCTTGAGACCAGCCACGCGGACCTCAAAAAATTCATCAAGGTTCGAGCTCACGATCGCCAGGAACTTCAGCCGCTCCAACAAAGGATTTTCGGCGTCAAAAGCCTGATCGAGCACTCGCTGATTGAATTCCAACCAGCTCAGCTCACGGTTGATGAAATGTTCGCGTTTCGAGAAGTCCACAAGGATAAATCAGCGCGGTTGGGCGCTTATGCCATGCAGTTAATGGCACCTTCGCAGAGAGGGCAAGAAGGCGATTGTGAAAAACTAGCCGCGTAGTTCGCGCGAAAATTCGGCCATTCGCTCCATGGCGATTTTGATCTGGTCGTAGGCCGTGGCGAAACTGCAGCGCACATGGCCCTCACCTCCAGTCCCGAAAGCCGGACCTGGAACGACCGCGACATTTTTCTCTTTCAACAAGCGAAGCGAGAAATCGCGACTGGTCAGACCCGTCGAAGTGATCTCTGGGAAAACATAAAAGGCCCCGCGCGGGCTGCGGCATGGGAGCCCCATTTCGTTCAGCGAGGAAACGATAAAGTTCCGGCGCCGCTCGTATTCGCGTCGCATCCGTTCCACGCTGTCCTGGCCTCGCTCCAACGCCTCCACGGCCGCATCCTGACCCATGATCGAGGCGCAAAGGATGGAATACTGGTGGATTTTCATCATCGCCTCGATGAGCGCGGTGGGAGCGCAAGCGAAGCCGATCCGCCAACCCGTCATCGCAAAGGCTTTCGACAATCCATGAAGAAAAACCGTCCGCTCTTTCATGCGGGGAAACACAGCGATGCTCGTGTGCCCAGCGCCGTCATAGGTCAGCTCGCTATAAATTTCGTCGGTCAAAACCACAAGGTTGTGACGAATGCAAACGGCGGCGATTTTTTCCAATTCCGCAGCCTCCATCGTTGCTCCCGTCGGGTTCGTCGGGAAATTCAGCATCAGCACTTTCGTTCGCGGCGTGATGTTTTTTTCCAAATCCTCGGCGCGCAGGGCAAATCCATCTTCGGCTCGGGTGGTGATCGCTTTCGGCACTCCGCGCGCCATCACAATCGTCGGCGAGTAGGAGACATAGCACGGCTCGTGGTAGAGCACTTCGTCGCCGGGATTCAACAAGGCCCGCAGGGCTAGATCGATTGCTTCGGAGACGCCGACCGAAACTAGGATTTCCGTGAGAGGTTCATAGGAAATCTGAAAATGCCGCCGCACATAGTCGGAGATCGTGCGTCGAAGTCGAGGGAGCCCGAGATTCGAGGTGTAGCCAGTGCGTCCGCGCTCCAGCGCGAAAATCGCCGCCTCGCGAATGTGCCAAGGCGTTGCGAAATCCGGCTCCCCGATCCCAAGCGAAATGACATCATCCATCGACTGGACGATTTCGAAAAAGTCGCGAATGCCCGAGCGCGGGATGTCGCGGATGTGGTCGGCGATGGCGATACTCACGGCGACACAGAGAGCCGCTCCGAGGTGGGCTCAAAAAGATGGAATGTGCCGTTTTCTTTATAGGTCTTCAGCCGGAAATGGGTGGCGGTGGATTGCACCGCATCAATCGTGCTGAGCTTTTCGGCCACAAACGACGCCGCAGCCCGGAGATTCCTCGCCTCGACAATAATGAGCAGGTCGTAGCCACCACTGACCAGGTAGCAACTCTGCACCTCATCAAAGCGGGCGATTCGCGAGGCGATGCGGTCGAACCCCCCATCGCGCTCCGGTGTGATTTTCACCTCGATCACAGCCGTGACATTTTCGGTGTCCCACTTCTCGTGATTGACCACCGCCTGATAACCAAGAATCACCCCATCGGCCTCAAGGCGCGCGATGGCGGCGTCGAGATCGGGGCGCGACATGCCCAGCAATTTGGCCATCTCCTCGCGTGGCATGAGGGCGTTCTTCTGCAATAAATCGATAATCGCTTCCATAAAGCTACGGCATCATGGGAAGCCATCGCCGTGATGGCAAGCGCAGGCTGGAACTCAGGAGACCCTGAAATTTCAGCAAAAATATCGCGTTGACAATCTCCCCGCCCTTCCCTTTATTACCGCCATTCCTGCGGCGCGCCTTGCAGAATCACCCCTCCGCACGCGTCGCCCCGATTGACACTCTGTCTTTGGATTTCGTTGAGCAGCCACTCGCCTTTTTAGGGAATCGGCGAAGACCAGACAGTCGTCTTTCAAAAGAAGATTTTTACAAATCCGGCCACGGATAAACACGGCGCCGGAACAATCCTCATAGGATTCCTTTTATCATGACCGAAGACCAACCCAACACGGGCACCGAGGCGGCACCAGCCGTTGACGCTGCCGAGTCCACGGAGAAACCACGCCGCCGCACGCGCACCCCGCGCATCGGCCGCACCCGACGCCAAACCAAAAAGGGCGATTCCGTGCAAGCCGAACTTCCCATCGAAAACCAAGAAGCCGCTGAGCAAGCTGCCACACCCGATCCCGCCCCTGTGGCGAAGACCGAGCCTTCAGCCGCTCTACCTGCACCTGCTGCACCTGCTGCACCTGCTGCACCTGCTGCTCCCGCCGCCCCGGCGCCTCCCGCGACGCCTCCCACCCCACCACCACCGCCCACCTACGCAGACGGCATCGTCGAGGTTTCAGGCAAAGGCTTCGGCTTCCTGCGCGAGGCACGCCGTAATTACACCCAGTCGAACAACGACATTTTCGTCACTCCCGAACTCGTCCGCAAATATGGCCTCCGCGACGGCATGTGGATCAAGGGCGAGACCCGCCGTGGCAATCGCGGCCCGCAAATGTTCCGCCTCACCGAGATCGAGGGCGAGGATCCCGAGAAATTCCAAAACCTCCCCGTTTTTGAAGAGTTGATGGTGGTGAACCCCAACAAGCGCATCAAGCTGGAGACCGTTCCAGAACGCTTCACCACCCGCGTGATCGACCTCATTTCTCCCGTAGGAAAAGGCCAGCGCGGCCTTATCGTTGCCCCGCCACGAACTGGCAAAACAACGCTCTTGCAGCACATCGCCGACGCCGTGGTGAAAAATCACCCCGAGATCAAACTCCTCATCCTCCTCGTCGACGAGCGCCCCGAAGAAGTCACCGAAATCCGCCGCACCGTTCCCACAGCCGAACTCTTGGCCAGCTCGAACGACTCGGACATCAAAACCCACACCCGCATCGCCCAACTCTGCATCGAGCGCGCCAAGCGCCTGGTGGAAATGGGCAAGGATGTCTTCGTGCTCATGGACTCCCTCACCCGCATCGGCCGGGCGTTCAACAACGCCCAAGGCGGCGGTGGACGCACCATGTCCGGCGGCGTGGACGCCCGCGCTCTGGAGATTCCTCGCAAGCTCTTCGCTTCCGCTCGCAACACCGAAGAGGCCGGCTCGCTCACCATCATGGCGACCGCGCTCATCGAGACGAACAGCCGCATGGATGAGTTGATTTTCCAAGAGTTCAAAGGCACCGGAAACATGGAAATCGTCCTCGACCGCAAGATCAGCGACCAGCGCATCTACCCGGCGATCGATATTTTCCAATCCGGCACCCGCCGCGAGGAACTCCTCATCCCCGAAGAAGACCTCCACAAAATCGGAGTCATCCGCCGCGGCCTCGCGGGCCACAAGCCCATCGAAGCCATCGAGCGCCTACTCTTCTTCATCCGCAAATACCCCACCAACGCCGAACTGCTAAAAAACCTGCCGGGCTAAGAGAGTTGAGGGGACGGTCTCTCACGGAGGCACGAAGCCACGGAGAGATTGGAAAAGGCACAGTGTATTGC
>JBDKIG010000065.1:0-10814 GCA_039797215.1 Verrucomicrobiota bacterium
AACCTCCCCGAGTCCAAAGAAGCCGAAACCTCCCCCGCCCCGTCCACCGAACCCGTCGTCCTCCGCGTCAAAAACTCCGACCAAATTTCCCTCGACGAAAAACCCGTCGCCCTCGACCAACTCGCCGCCGCCATCCAATCCGCCCGCGAAGCCCAACCCCAGCGCGGCATCGCCCTACAAGCCGACCGCGAAGCCCCCTTCGGTGTCGTCGTCAAAGTCCTCGACGCCCTCAAGCAGGCCGGCATCCAGGATGTCCCCGCCTTCACCCAACCCGAACCCGGCAAACCATGATTCTCGACATCACCACCTTCGACCACCCCGCCCTCCGCACCCCCGGCACCCGGATCGAAAAAATCGACGCCCGCATCCGCGACCTCGCCAACGACATGATCGAGACCATGCGCGACGCCGACGGCCTTGGCCTCGCCGCCCAGCAGGTCGGCCTCCCGCTCCAGATGTTCGTCCTCGATGTCCCCCAAATGCCGAAACGCCCGAGCGCCATGCGCCTCGAGGGCAAACCCGCCGATTTCGAGTCGCACATGCCCATGGTCCTCCTCAACGCCGAAGTCGAAACCTTCGGAAAAACCGTCACCGAGGGCGAAGGCTGCCTGAGCTTCCCCGAAGTCGCCGCCGATGTGGCCCGCCCCCTCTCCGTCCGCGTTAAAGCCCAAATCCTCGACGGCTCCACGATTGCCTTCGAAGCCGACGGCCTCCTCGCCCGCGCCATCCAGCACGAACTCGACCACACGAAAGGCGTCCTCTTCATCGACCGCGCCACCCCCGAAACCCGCGCCGAACTCGACCCCTCCATCCGCCACCTTGCCCGGCCCTTGGCTTGAACCGGATTTCCGATGCGTTCTGCGTGATATTGCCAATGACGGCTCATTTTCGGCAGTTGCTTGCCTTGGCATAGGCTTGGAGTATTGGTTGTTCATGGTTGCCGATCTGGACATGAAAAAAATGTCGAAAGTCGAAAAGCTTCGGCTGCTAGAGGCGCTTTGGATGGATTTATCCGTCGAGGAGCACGAAATTGTTTCGCCCGATTGGCATCAGGAAGCGCTTCTTGAAGCCGAACGACTCAAGGCGGAAGGCAAATCAAAATTTTCCGATTGGAACGATGCCAAGGAGAGGGTTCGAGCAGCAGTATCTGCCCGGTGAAAATCAGAATCCTCGATCTCGCTGAGCGGGATTTGCAAGCGGGCTTTAGTTTTTACGAAACTCAACACGTTGGCATCGGAGATTTTTTCCTCGATTCCATCTATTCGGAAATCGACTCGCTCCTGCTCTACGCCGGAATTCATAGAAAGATTTTTGGCTACCATCGCCAGCTGTGCAGGAGGTTTCCGTTTGCCATCTATTACAAACTGGATGGGGGAGAGGTTTTCGTCTGGCGGGTCTTGGATTTGCGCCGCGATCCCATCTGGATTCAAAAACAAATTCGGCCGTCAGGATAAGCCCGCCGTTGGCTTTTTCTAATTTGAGTTACGAAAGTCTCCCCTCGGCGAGTTGAAAAACCCTTTCGATCGGGTGACTTCATTGCGCTCGCATCCGAAAATCGAAGATTTTTCGACGGCTCTCGACTCTTCACGCCAACCGCTCTCGAAAGCGGCTCCGGCATCCGCTACAAATCACGCAACTTTTTGCACCGCACGGCGCCGTTTCATCGCCACATACCCACCGATTCCCACGAGCAGGAGCAGCGATGCCGCAACCTGGCCGGGTTCTGGCACGGAGGCATTTTGAATCTGGTTAAAGCCGGATCCTTCGAGATTGAAAGCGGCGAAGCGGGGCCGATCACCTCCGGTGCTGAAGTTGTAGAGGGCGGTGCCAGAGGAATCGTATGCGAAGATCTTGTTGTCCGTGTAGCTGGCCACATAGAGATTGCCGCTCGAGCTCCATGCCATGCCGAAGGGAAAGCTCATGCCCGAGGCCACGAAGTCGGAGGTCACGCCGGTTGTGGTGGTTTTTTTCACGCCATTGCCTACAGCGGTGTAGATGTTTCCGTCGGCATCCACAGAGGTGCCTCGGGTGCCGAGTCCCGGGGTGAATGTGGCAAAGGTGGTAGGCGTGCCTCCAACCACCTTGGTGAGTGTGGCATTGCCATTGTTACCGATATACATGGCACCCGAGGCGTCGAGCGAGATACCGTAGGGTGCCCTGATGCCAGAGTTGAGGTAGGTGCTCACCACGCCACCCGAGGTGACCTCACTGATCGAACCGGGCGTGTTGCTGTTTGCAACATAGTATTTTCCGGTCACCGGGCTGTAGGTGATCCCGCGGGGATTCGTGAAGCCTGTGGCGAAGGTGGTCTTGGTGCCGTTCGACACATCGATGCGCACGACGGAGTTTGCCGTGTATTGAGTGGCATAGAGATAGCCGTCGCCACCGAAGACCATTCCCATCGTCTCGCCCAATCCGGTAGCCACATTTGTCCTCGTCGCAGCGATGGTGGCTCCGTTTCCGCTCGAGATGTCGTAGCTGACGATTGCAGTGTCGAGCGACACATAGATGAGTTCGGATTTTGCTGCGGGCAGGAAAAAAAGCAGCCAGGCGACACAGGCCAAGAGACACAGGGAACGGGAGAGCGAATGGTGTTTCATCAAACCCATTCTTGCCGCGATGGATTTCGTGAACAATATGACGCCCGTCATATATCCAAAGTTCGTCGAGTCGGATTTTTTTGCAAATCACTCCCATCCCATGCCTGAAAATACGATCCACTATCTCGCCGCAGCCCGTGAGGCCAAGGCGGACGATGTTTTTTTAAAATCTCTTCTCGATGCGTGGGTGCGAGTGGTGCCTGCCGACTTCCATTCACTGATCCGCCACTCGGAATGTCACGGCACACTACAGTTCTGGCATCCCCAAGAGGGGCTACTTGGGTCGGACCATTGGCAACCTCGGCTTTACGCAAAGTTTTTGGCCCAAGAAAAAACCATGGAGTCCCACCCGAATGTCGCGGCATTTTTGAAAAACGGCGCTGGAGCCTATTTGCGGAGTTTGCAGGAGCCGGACCGTGTCTGGAAGCGTCGTTGCCACTATCGGCTCGTTGACAAAGTTTACGGTGTCGAGGACATGGTCTGTCTATTTCTCGAGCCAGCCAAGGGCACCCTCCTGACGCTCCATGCCGGATCCCGAAAGTGCAATTTTGATCCCTCGGTTGCTCGAATCGCGGGGGATTTCGGCATCCTTGCCAGCACCTTGGTCCAAGCGCGGGGGGGGTTGCAAAACCCTGAGAAAGTGACCAGTGCTCCCTTATCTCCTCGTGAACGCGAGATTCTGAATTGGGTGGGCGAAGGCAAACGAAATGCCGAGATCGCCTCGATTCTCGGCATCAGCCCCTTGACCATTCGCAAGCATCTCGAAAACATTTTTGCCAAGCTCGGCGTCGAAACCCGCACCGCTGCCGCTCTTGCCATGCGACAGATGTAAGAGCACAAAAATCTCAAAACGTCCCCAAATAGCGCGTGGCGGAAAATCGAAGATTTTTCGACCGCTCCCGACTCCACAACCCAGCTGCCCTCGAAAGCCGTTTCGGCTTCCGCTACGCCGCAGCAAGCTTTCCGTTAGCTAATCGATAAACCGTCTCAATCGGGTGGCCCTCGGCCCAGTCTAGGAAAGTCGTGGTGATAATAGTCTGGGAGGCGGCGGGGAGGGTTTCGAGTAGGCGGTTGCGGCGCGATGTGTCGAGTTCGCCGAAAATATCGTCGAGCAGGAGCACCGGGGGCTGGCTGTGGAGCGATTCGAGATGGCGCGCTTGGGCGATTTTTAGGGCGAGGGCGATGCCTCGCTGCTGGCCTTCGGAGGCGAAGGCGGAGGCTTTCAGGCCGTTGAGGGAAATTTCGAGGTCGTCGCGGTGAGGGCCTCGAACGGTTTGGCGGAGTCGCTCCTCCTCCCCGCGCGAGGCCGCAAGACTTTCGGCAAGGGAACCCTCGCATCCAGGTTGGTAGGCAAGCGCAAGCGCATCGGACGAGCCGCTGATTTTCGCACAGGCGGCCGAAGCGAGCGGCGCGGCGGCTTCCACCAACGCCCGCCGGGCTGCCAGCAAAAACTCCCCCGCCTCGACCAGCGGCGGATCGAAGGCCGAGATCTCCCGTCGCGGGCGGCCTTCTTTCAACAACGCGTTTCGGGAACGCAGAGTCCGCTCGTAGTCGCGCAGTGCCTTGCGGTAGCCGGGCACCGATTGCATTCCCAAAAAATCCAAAAACCTCCGCCGGACTGAGCCGCTACCCTTCACGAGTTCGAGGTCGGAGTTGGCGAACCAAGTGATGCGCGCCACGGAGAGGTAGTCGTCCGACCTCGACTGCGGCTTGGAATCGAGCGTCAACTCGCGCGATCCCGGCGCGAAGCGGCAGGCCAGATGCGAATCCCCCACCCGTCCCTCGAGCGCGCAGGCGGCTTGGCCGGCTTGGATCATTTCCACCGGCGAGGAGGTGCGGGGCGATTGGAGACGGAGCAGGACGCAGACGGCCTCGAGGATCGAGGTTTTGCCCTGCGCGTTTTGGCCGACGATGCAGGTGCGCCCCGGCCCGGGCTGGAAATCCAGCGCGTCGAAACAGCGGAAATGTCGCAAGCGAACCTCGGTGATCACGCGGGGGATTCTGCCCGTCTCGCGCGGGGCGTCAAATGCGTTGCCGGGATTTCGGTTTGCCATCGAAAACCATCCCGCGCATTCTTCGCGCCACTGTGGCCCTACCCGAAGGCATTTCCGTCCGCTCCTACGAAGCCCGCGACCGCGAGGCGATCCGCCGCCTGTGCTGCGAAACCGGGTTTTTGGGCAATCCGATCGACCCGGTTTTCGAAGACCGCGAGATTTTCGCTGACTACCTCACGGCCTACTACACCGATGTGGAGCCCGAGGCGTCGTTCGTCCTCGAGCAAAACGGCATCGTCAAAGGCTACCTCCTCGGCTCCCGGCGCCCGCTTCGCCAGCAGTGGTTCGGTTTTTTCCAAAACCTCCGCCTCTTCGCGATCGGCATGTGGCGCTACCGGGGCTACAACCGCGCCACCCGGGAATTCATTCAGTGGATTCTCAAAAACTCCTGGCGCGAAGTGCCCGCCGCACCGCGCCGCACCGCCCATTTCCACATCAACATCCTCCCCGAGGCCAAGGGTCTCGCCGGCTCGCATGAAATGATGACGCGCTACTGCGATTTCCTCCGTTCGAAGGGCGAGACGCAGGTCTTCGGCCAGATGGTGACCTTCGAATCCCGCCGGGGCGCTAAGGTTTTCGAGCGCTTCGGATTCCGCGTCGTCGAGAAGCGCGAGATCACCAAATACCGAGGCAAACACCCTGAACCGGTCTACCTCACCACCGTCATCAAACAACTCACCAACCCCATCGCCGCCCGCTAATTTCCCATGAGCAATAAACGATTCGAAAACCAAGTCGCCATCGTGACCGGAGCCGGTCGCGGTATCGGCGAAGCCATCGCCAAACGCCTCGCCGCCGAGGGTGCCAAAATCGCCGTCGTCAGCCGCACGGAATCCAATTCCGCCCGCACCGCCGACGCCATCAACGCCCTCGCCCCCGACACCGCCAAACCCTACGCGGTCGATGTTGCCGATTTCGATGCCGTCCAAAAAGCCGGTGACCAAATCCTCGCCGACTTCGGCCGTTGCGACATCCTCGTCAACAACGCCGGCATCACCCGCGACACCCTCGCCATGCGGATGTCGAGCGAGGATTGGGATATCGTTCTGCAGACGAATCTTAAAGGCGCCTTCAATTTCACCCGCGCCGTTATGCGCGCCATGGTCAAACAACGCTCGGGCCGCATCATCAACATCAGCTCGGTGAGTGGTCTCATGGGACTCGCCGGCCAGGCCAACTACGCCGCCAGCAAGGCCGGCCTCATTGGCATGACCAAAAGCATCGCCCGCGAGATCGCCAGCCGTGGCATCACCGTGAATGTCGTCGCCCCGGGCTTCATCGAGACCGACATGACCTCCGTGCTGAACGAGGAAGTCCGCAAGGGCGCGCTCGCTCAGATTCCCGTCTCGCGCTTCGGCTCGGTGGATGACATCGCCTCCGCCGTGGCCTTCCTCTCCAGCGCCGAAGCCGGATACATCAGCGGCCAAGTCCTCGCGGTGGATGGCGGAATGAGCATGTAGAAAAATCCCGCCCCCGGATGATTATCTACTTTCTCCGACACGCGGACGCCGAGGATTTGGCCGAGAGCGATTTCGATCGGAAACTCACTCCCAAAGGCCACGACCAAGCGGCCCGCGTTGGGAAATTCTGTAAAAAAAACGGAATCAAACCCGAGGTTTTCCTGACCAGCCCGCTCGTCCGCGCGCGCCAAACCGCTGAGATCGTCGGCAAAAAATGCGGCCTCACCCCAGCCATCGCCGACTGGCTCGCCTGCGGCATGACCCCCGCGACCTTGATCCAAAACCTCGAGCCCCTCTCCACCAAATCCTCTGCTCTGCTTGTCGGCCATGAGCCCGATCTCAGCACCGCTGTGAGCTACCTCCTCGGGTTGACCGAGCCGGTGAATTTCCCCATCCGCAAAGCCTCCCTCACCGCCATCGACGCCCCGTGGCTCGATCAAGGCTCCGGCGCGCTGGAATTCAGCATTCCGCCAAAACTTCTCTGAATCCCGATGAAAGCCCTTTTTCTCACCAACGAATACCCACCCCACATCTACGGCGGCGCCGGTGTGCATGTGGAATACCTCTGCCGCGAACTCGCGAAACTCATGCCGGTCGAGGTGCGTTGCTTCGGCGATCAGGATAGCCCCACCTCGAATCCCGCCGCGCGCGGCTTCGGTCTCGACGCCTCCAAATGGACCGCGCCAAAAAAACTCCAATCCGCCTTCGGCGCACTCCAGCGTTGCCTCGACTTCAACACCACCGCCATCGATGCCCAAGTCGTGCACTGCCACACTTGGTATTCCCACTTCGGCGGCATCCTCGCGAAGCTCAACTACGGCATCCCGCTCGTCATCACCGTCCACTCGCTCGAACCCCTCCGGCCGTGGAAACGCGAACAACTCGGCGGCGGCTACGATTTCACCTGCTGGCTCGAAAAAACCGCACTCGAGATGGCCGACGCCGTCATTTGCGTGTCGGAGGGAACCCGCCGCGATGTGGAGGCTCTTTTTCAAATCGAACCCTCGCGCCTCCACATCATCCACAACGGCATCGACCCCGACGAATACCAACCGGCAAAAACCCACGCCGTCCTCGACCGCTTCGGCATCGACCGCTCGAAGCCCTATGTGCTCTTCGTCGGCCGCATCACGCGGCAAAAGGGCATCATCCATCTCGTCAACGCCATCCAGCATTTCGACCCCGGCTTCCAAGTCGTCCTCTGCGCCGGCGCGCCCGACACCCCGGAGATCGCCGAGGAAATGAAAACCGCCGTCGCTGCGGCGCAAGCCAAGCGCGAGGGGGTCATCTGGATTGGCGAGATGCTCGACAATCCCTCGAAGATCGAACTCTACAGCCACGCCGCCGTCTTCGTCTGCCCCTCGATCTACGAACCCTTCGGCATCATCAACCTCGAAGCCATGGCCTGCGGAGTCCCTGTTGTCGCCGCCGCCGTCGGGGGAATCCCCGAGGTCGTGGTCGATGGCGAAACCGGCTACCTTGTCCCCGTGCAGCAAATGAACGAAAGCCCATTCGAGCCAATTGAGCCGGCCAAGTTCTCCCGCGACCTCGCCGCGCGCATCAACGAGCTCATGGCCGACCCCGCGAAGCGCGAAGCCTTCGGCCAAGCCGGCCGCCGCCGCGCCGCCGAGATTTTCTCCTGGTCCGCCATCGCCCAAAAAACCAAAGCGCTCTACGAATCGCTGGCGAGGTAGGGGCTTGTTCCGGCGGCCTTGACGCAAGAAGACACAAGGCACACATTTCGCGCGTGCAGTTGGAATTCGACCCAGGCAAGGAAGCAGCCAACCTTTCAAAACACGGAGTCGATTTTTCAACTGTTCACCGGGTTTTTGAGGATCCCAACCGCATGATCTTCGCAAACCAAAAACATAGCGCCGAAGAGCCAAGATTTTATGCCGTGGGCCACGATGGCCTGGGCATTTTGACCGTGAGATTCACCTTTCGCGGGGATTCCTTGCGAGTCATCGGCGCCGGATACTGGCGGAAGCAAAAGAAAGCCTATGAAAACCAAAAGAAAAAAACCGGTTTATACTGACGAACCCCTTGTCGAGGGGTGGCGTTTCCAAGAGGAAAAATCCCTCACCCCGGCGCAACAAAAAGCCTTGGGAATTCCCGATCCCTCGGAAGCCTCCAAAATAAAAATCGTCCGCAAGCCGGCGCGCCCGGCTCGTATCAACATCCGCACCACCCATGAAACGATCGCTGGCTTACGCGCCCGCGCGGAGGAGGCTGGCTTGCCTTACCAAACCCTCGCCGCCAGCGTTCTGCACATGGTTGCCAAAGGGGAGCTCAAGCTCACATTTTCCCGCGCCTAAACCTCCGCCGCGCGTATAATCCCGCATGAACCTGAAATTCCTCGCCGCCCTTTTTCTCGCCCTCGCCGCTGCGGCTTGGTGGATGGATTGGATTCCCTTCCTGCCCCGAAACTCCAAGGCGGAAACCCCGCCGCCCAGCGCGAAGGTCGTCCGCGCCAGCGTCAAACCCGTCCTCCCGCTCGCCGGTCAAATCACTCCCGCCTTCCAAGTGGAGGTGAAACCCGAGATCGGCGGCAAGGTGGCCACCATCCATGTCCAGGCCGGGCAGGAGGTCAAAAAAAGCGAACCGCTCGTAACGATCGACGACACGGATCTCCTGAACGAACGCGCCGGGGTTGATGCCGAGATCGAGGGCGCGCGTCTTGCCGTGGAGCGGATTCGCGGGAACTACCAGCGCGCCGAAAAACTCTTCACCGGCAAACTGCTCAGCAAGGAGGAATTCGTGAATCTCGAAGCCGACTGGCGCATCGCCGAGAACGAACTCGAGCGCTCCCGCCGCCGCCGCCAACTTGTGGACGACCGCATTTCGAAAACCCGGATCCTCGCGCCCTTTGATGGCACTGTTTTGCAAATCCCGATCATCCAGGGACAGGTCGTGGTCGGAGCCGCGAGCATCAATTCCGGAACCACCCTCATGACACTCGCCGATCTTTCCCAACTGCTCATCAACGCCCATGTGAACCAACTCGACGCCGGCAAACTCACCACCGGCCAGCAAATGAGTGTTACGCCACCTGATGGGGATCCAGATCGCCAAGGCGCTGAAGCCGTTGTGAGCTTCATTGCTCCGCTGGCCACCGTGAAAAACAACATCAAGGGCTTCGAGGTCACCGGCACACTCGAAGGCGTGCGGGACGGCCTGAAGCCTGGTGTCTCCGTGAGCATGAGCATTCCCCTCGGCACTGCTGAAAATGTCCTCACCGTGCCGATCACCGCCGTTTTCGAGGAGAAGGGAACCAAAGTCGTCTATGTGCCGAAGGAATCCGGACCCGAGCGCCGCAAGGTCTCCATTGGCCTTTCCGACCTCTCCTTGGTGGAAATCCAATCCGGCCTCACGGAGGGCGAGGAGGTGCTTCTCGCCAAGCCGGAGATGCCCGAAAAAACTGCGGCCCGGTGAGTATTATCGAGTTCGAGGGAGTTCGGAAAACCTACCGCGTTGGCGAGCAGGAAATCCACGCCCTCGCGGGGATCGACCTCCGAATCGAGGAGGGGGAATTTGTCGCCATCATCGGCCCGAGCGGCAGCGGCAAGTCCACCCTCATGCACCTGCTCAGCTGTCTCGACACGCCCACGGAAGGCCGGATGGTGGTCTGCGGCACCGACCTGAGCCGCGCGACGCCTGACACCCTCGCACGAATGCGAAATCGCGAGATCGGCTTCGTCTTTCAATCCTTCAACCTCCTCCCCCAACTCGATGTTGTCGCCAACATCGGCCTTCCGCTCGTCTACTCTGGGGTTTCCCGCCGCGAGCAGCGCACCCGCGCCGAAGAGGCCGCCCGCCGCGTGGGACTCGGCGATAGACTGGCGAATCGTCCACCCCAACTCAGCGGCGGCCAATGCCAGCGCGTCGCCATCGCCCGCGCCTTGGTGAATAACCCCCGCATCATTTTCGGTGACGAACCCACTGGAAACCTCGACTCCGCCACAGGGCGAAACATCCTCGCGATCTTCAAAGAACTCCACGCGGCCGGAAAAACCATCATCCTCGTCACCCACGATCCCGCCATCGCCGCCGAGGCGCCACGCGTGATCGAGCTTTGCGACGGCCGCATCGTCAAGGAGGTGCGGGCATGAGTTTTCTCGCCGCGATCGCCATCGGGTTCCGTGAGATTTTTTCCCACAAATTCCGCAGTTTCCTATCCATGCTCGGTGTGGTTCTTGGCGTGAGCAGCCTCATTGCCACGATGGCCCTCACGCGCGGCATCGAGGAGGGAATGCGGGTCTTCATGCAACAACTCGGCGGCCTCGAACTCGTCAGTGTTGTGCCAAATGAACCTTCGAGCCTCATGTTTGAATTTGCGAATCTCTCGCCGGGCCTGACCCTGCGCGACGCCCACTCGCTCCGAAATTCCGCGACGCTCATTTCCCACATCTCGCCCGAAATCACACACACCGTCTCAGTCGCCTGTAGCGATGCCGGGAACGCCGAGCGGCGAAAGACCAGAGGCATCCTGCCCGACCATTTTGTGATCGGCATGCACGGCCTCGCCGCCGGGCGTTGGCTGGCGGACCTCGATATCGAGCGCGGCGCCCGCTGCGCGGTCATTGGCCATACCGTCGCCGAACAACTCTGGCCGGGAACTCCCGCCGCCGACATGATTGGCCGCACAATCCTCCTCGACCAAACCCCGTTTGAGGTGGTTGGCGTGTTGCCACTCTACGAGC
>JBDKIG010000066.1:0-10803 GCA_039797215.1 Verrucomicrobiota bacterium
GCAGGACGAGCAGGACCATGAAGGGCCCGCCTTTTTCAAAGAAGCCGAGGACGGCGTGGAGCGTGGAATTCATCGATTGCCGAGGATCGTAAACGAGTAGTCGATTTCGAGGCGACCGTTTTCGAGGAGGCCGACGAGTTCGGGCGGGATGGGGGGGATTTCGGCCTGGATGACGGCGGCGAGGCTGACGGAGGCGAAGCTTTCGTTCGAGGAGTTCGAGAGGACGCGCGGGGCTTTGACTTTGCCGTTGGGGAGGACTTGGAAGCGGATCTCGACCGTGCCGATGTTCAGCAGGCCCATCTGGGAATTCACATGGTAATACCAGCGCGAGCCGATGGCGTCGGAGACTTGTTTTTTGTAGCGGCCGAGCGGGGTGGCGTTCGCTTCGACGGAGGCGCGGCCGCGGTTCGAGATGTTGCCGCGCAGGCGGGTGATGCGGGTCTCGGGCTGGAAGCCGCCTTGGGAGGCGGGGCGGGCAGGAGTTTCCTTGGCGGTTTTTTCGGGGGTGGGCTTGGGCTGAGCGGTGGGCTGGGGAGTGGGTTTCGGGGGTTCGAGGAGCGCGAGGTCTTGGGTAAGGCGCGGGGTGGGTTTTGCCTCGGGCTCGGGGAGGATTTCGGCAGCTGCTGCTGCGGGTTGGGTTTGGGGAACGGCGGGGGTGGGCGTGTCGAGTTTGCCAGCGGTGTATTGTTGCTCCTGAAACTGGAGGCCGGGCTCCTCGCGGCCGTCTTGCGAGGGGATGGGTTCGGCTCCGGTGGGCGCGGCTTCGCTGGCGGCGAGCGAGTCGTTGTCGGACTCAAAAGCCGCGTCCTTGCTCGGGCGGCGTTCGAGGTTTTCCCGCTTGGGGGTGGCGATGAATTGCGGCTTGGGCGTGGGCTTTGGCGCGGGTGGCAGGATGGTCAGGCGGATGGGTTCCTCGTCCAGAGGTTTTGGGGGAACGACGCTGGTGCTGGCGCGGAGCAGGAACCAAGCGGCACCGAGGATCAGGAGGAGGTGGATGAGCACCGAGACGAGCAGCGCCGCGAGATTTTCGCGGCGCTCGTCCCACCGGCTCATGACCCCCGTAGACATCGCGGGAGATTTGATCCCGTGGGATCGCGTTACAGCGAGCGGCAGAATTCTTCGATGCGATCGAGGCCCGACTTGATGACATCGAGGCTGGTCGCGTAGCTCAGACGGATCGTGCGGTCGTCACCGAAAGCGATACCAGGGACAACGGCCACGCTGGATTTGCTGAGCAGGCGGTCGGCGAAATTTTGGGACTTGAGGCCGAGCGCGCTGATGTTCGCAAGGACATAGAAAGCACCCTGCGGACGGACGGCGCTGACGCCTTGAATCTGGGTGAGGCGCTCGAACATGTATTGGCGGCGAATGTCGAATTCCTCGCGCATGTCGGCCACGCATTGCTGGTCGCCAGTGAGGGCGGCAAGGGCGCCGTATTGGGCGAAGGAGCAGGGATTCGAAGTCATGTGGCTCTGCATGGAATCGATCGCGCGGGCGATCGGCTCGGGAGCGGCGAGGTAGCCGAGGCGCCAACCAGTCATCGCGTAGGCTTTGCTGAATCCGTTGACGGTGATGGTGAGGTCGTAGGCTTCGGGTGAGATCGAGGCGATGCTCACATGCTCGGCGCCGTCGTAGGTGAGTTTCTCGTAGATTTCATCGGAGAGGATGTAGATGTCTTCCTCGGCGGCGACTTCGGAGAGGGCCTTGAGTTCCTCGCGGGTGTAGATCGACCCGGTTGGGTTGCCCGGCGAGTTGATGATGATCATCTTCGTGCGGGGCGTCATGGCGTTTTCGAAATCCTCGGGAGTGATCTTCCAGCTGTTCTCCTCGCGGGTTTGGACGAAAACCGGCTCGCCGCCAACGATGCGAACCATCTCGGGGTAGCTGAGCCAATAGGGGGCGGGGATGATGACTTCGTCGCCTTCGTTGACCACGGCGGCGATGGCGTTGAAGCAGGATTGCTTGGCGCCGTTGCTTACGATGACTTGGCTGGATTTGTAATCGAGGCCGTTGTCTTTAAGAAACTTTTGGGAAATCGCCTGGCGGAGTTCGGGAATGCCGGCGCTGGGGGTGTATTTGGTGCGGCCCTCTTGGAGCGCCTTGATCGCAGCGGCCTTGATGTGCTCGGGGGTGTCCATGTCCGGCTCGCCGGCTCCAAAACCGAAAACTTCGATGCCTTCGGCGAGCATGGCCTTAGCTTTGCTGTCGATGGCGAGGGTGAGGGAGGGCGTGAGTTGTTGGAGTCGGGACGCGGTTTCCATGGAATGATTTGAAATGGTTGAATTGACGCTTTTTTGCGTGAGCCGCGTAACCTATCGGCGGGGGTCGCCGGGCGTCAACCACGCAATCGACTAAAAAAAGAAACCGTGCCGATTCAGAGTCTGGCGATGTGCTCGAACGGGGAGGATTTCCGGTGGAGGGACGAGGGTTGGCTGGCGATCCAGTCGGTGCCATAGAGAACAAATTGCCATTGGCCCTTGTAGGTGCCGAGGGCTCCGTAGAAGTGAAGTTGGTTGGTCGAATCGGCGAGTTCGCGAAGGCGCTTGAAGAGTTTTGTGTTGTGGGCGTAGACGCCGAAATCCTGGCCGTTGACGCTCACGGTGATCTGGCCGCGTTTGTCGACTTTCGCGGGGGCGTTGATGGCAAACACGCGGCCCTCGTAGGAGCCATCGCGATAATCGATCTCGGGTTTTTTTGTGGGATCGATGGCGTTTTTGAAAAGCTCGGCGGAGGTGGTGAGGAGGAGCGGTTCAGCATCGCCTTGCTCGGTGGTGCTGGGGTTTTCGAGGGCCATCCAGGTGTCCTTGGTTTTGGAATCCACGGTGCGGAATTTGGCCATGAGTGGGAAATGATCGGAGAAGCCGCCGGGCCGCGCGCCGCGGAACCAACGGAGCGGGCGACCGAAGACATCGGTGTTCAAACCAGGGAAGCTCAGGACGCGAAAGCTGTTGTCCACATACTGCAGGTTGGAATTGTCGTAGAGTCCCCGGGAGACGATGAGGTGCATGAGGGTGCCCCACTCGTCGCGATAGATGTCACTGCGGCGTTCTTTTGGCGGCAGCTCGAACCAGAGGTCGTAGAGGTCGCGCTGGCCGGAGACAAGGGCGGGTTCGCTGCCTTGGGTGCGGAGCACATCGATGACTCCAGTTTTTTTGAGCTCGGGGTAGCGTTGGTTTTGGTTGTAGTGGGAGTTGAGGTCGCCAGCCACGATGATGTCAGCGAGAGGATTTTCGCGGAGAATTTCATCGATTCGTTTACGAAGGTCTTTGGCATTCGAGACCCGAGCGGACTCGCTTTTAGGATCGCTGGCTCCGGATTTCCAGTGGTTGGCAAAGATGGTGAGCGGGCGGCCATCGACATCGAGGCGCGCCTCGAGGAGGTCACGGGAGGTTGACGAGTGGTGGGACTTTGTAGCGAGAACCGGGAAGCGGGAGAAAATAACATTCCGCACCGTGCGAGGGCGGCCTCCGGTGTAGGCGTCTCCGCTTTTCTCCGAGGTGATCACGACATGGTAACCCTTGAGGCCGGCTTCATCGCAGGCTTTGAGGAGCCAAGCCTCGGCGGGGATTCCGGCGAACTCGGGCGCGAGGCGTTTTTCCGAGAGGATGCTGGCGATGGGTTTATCCTTGGTGGATTTCAACCACGCCGAATAGTCGCTCACTGTTGTTTCGGGGGATTGGTCGATTTCGATTTCGTTGAAAATGATTACATCCGGTCCATGCGGCGGATCCGATTTGGCGAGAATGCGGGCGATATTTTGGAGTTTCGCAAGAAGGTGTTTCGGGGTGTATTCGCTCGGGACATACTCGCCGTAATTCGAGATGCCATCGGCGTCGAAGAGGTTTTCGACATTGTAGGTGACAACGGAAAACTCGCGGGCGCGGGAGAGCCCAGCCGTCACGAAAAACGCCAAGGTGAGGAGGGTAAAAAATCGTTTCATAAATTAGACGGAGTATTGGAGTGCCATGGAGCGGGCGATCGCGGCGATCCGCTCGCAGAGTGAATGGGGTTCGAGAACCTTAGCATGGTTTCCCCAACCGAGGATCCAGTTTTCCAGATCGGGCGCGAGGCCGACCTCGAGAGTCAGCTCCGCCGCGCCGCCGGGGAGGGATTTGATGCGTTGGGATTTGTGCCAGACGCGCTCGGCGGCAAGGCGCGCGGCGAAGGGATCGAGGCGGATGATCACACGCGAGGGCTTTGGCGTTTCAAAAGCCGAGAAGCTCTCCGACATCATTTTTGCGACCGAGAAATCGGCCGGGCGCGTGAACATTTGCTTCATCATTCGGGGGCGGCTCAGGCGGGCAAGGGAGAATGTGCGAATTTTTCGACGCACGAGGTCGTTGCCGATCAGATACCACTGATTGTCGATGCAACCGAGGTGGTAGGGCTCGATGCGGCGGCGCTCAGACTTCGTGCTTTGGAGTTTGTGGTAGTCGAACTCCACGACGCGCCCGTGCAGGAGGGCTTGCGAGAGCGTTTCAAAAACCTTCAACGCCTGGATCGCGAAGCCGACCGGCCGGAAGGAAATCGCCTGCGAGAGTTCCTTGAATGAAAAAGTGCCCTCGTCCTCGAGTTGGCTCGTCATTTTGTCGAACGCGGCCTGGAGCGGTTTTTCGAAAACCGAGCCCTTGTATTGCTCAAGGGCTTTTTGGGCGACGAGCAGGGCGACGATCTCGCCCTCGGTCATCGCGATTCGCGGGAACGATGAGACCTTGCGCGTGTAGTAAAAACCACGGTTCAGCGCGCTGTATTCGAGCGGTAGGCGGAGTTGGTCGCGCATGAAGTCGATGTCGCGCTGGATGGTTTTCGGCGAGACCTCAAACTCGGCGGCAAGCGAGAAGCAATTCGGGTGGCCGCCATCCTGAATCAACTCGTGGATTCGGAGCATGCGGGCCACCGGCGGGCGGGAACGCTCGCGGGAACGACGACCGCGCCGGGCGAGAGGCGGTTTGGCTAGCACGAGGGGGAGTTCCGGAGCATCGGGTCGCGGCATGGTGGTTTTTATATCAACCCGCCGTGGAGGCTGAAAGAGCAAAGCCGCAATACAATTCGCGGCCGTTTCTGGAGCCGAACCGCGAATGGGGAAAAAAGGGATTCTCACGGAGGCGCGGGGACACGGAGGGGGTGGGTTGTGGCAACGGCAGTCCTCTGCCGTTTGAGAACCACGAATTGCAGAAGATGGCCGCGAATCGAAAAAAATGGTAGGGGCGCCTCGCCGAGGGGACCCTAACTTCAGGCGCGAACACGCCGTTTTAGAACCCAAATCCTCGCGCAGAGCAAGCCGCGGAGGAACAAAATTGTAGCCGCCCCACTCAGTTGGGGCGCAGGGCTCGCTCAACGCCTACAGCGCATTTGATGTGTTAATCGCTTTTTTTCTGCTTTCAAATCAATCCAGCGAAGAGGAAGTCATAAACGCGATTAAAAAGGCGTGTTACAAGCCCACAAAAGATAGCAAAACGGGTAAAGATTATTTCAAAGTCAAAAGCCATGGATTTTTGAAAATGTGATGTAATTGGGGGAAACGGCGCTTTCGCGCCTGAAGTTAGGGTCCGCTCGGCGAGCCGCCCCTACCCGATTTTTCATTCGCGGCCATCTGCTGCATTCGCGGTTTGTTCCCAAACGGCAGAGGACTGCCGTTACCACAACGGGTTCACTTCGTTCCACAGTGCTTTCGTGAGAGCTCCTTGTTTTACAGAAAATGGGGTGCTTTCCGGTGTTTGTTTGCAGTGGCGGGGAGGGTTTGGTTTTCTTTGCGGATGCGAGGTTTTCCTGCCCAAGCGGCGAATGCGTTTCCCCTCTGGCTTCTGGTTTTCAGCGGGCTGGCGATGTGGCGTCCCGGATTGTTCACTTGGTTCGGCGGGGAGTGGATCGTGTGGGCGCTGACTTTTGTGATGCTCGGTATGGGGGTGACGCTGGATGGCGGGGCGTTTCGCGAGGTGGCGCGGGATTGGCGGGCGGTGGTGCTCGGATTTTTCGCCCAATATCTCGTGATGCCGGCGGCGGGTTGGGGGGTGGCGAAGGCGATGGATTTGCCGCCGGATTTTGCGGTGGGGTTGATTCTTGTGGCCTGTTGCCCGGGCGGCACGGCCTCGAATGTGGTGACCTACATCGCGCGGGCGAATGTGGCGCTGTCGGTCGTGATGACGACTTGCTCCACGCTGGCGGCGGTGGCGGTGACGCCTTGGCTCACGCACCAACTCGCCGGGGCCTATCTTGAAGTGGATGGCTGGGGGATGTTTGTCACGACGCTGCAAGTTGTGATTTTCCCGGTGGTGATCGGTGTGTTTCTGCACCACAAGTTTCCCGGTTTACACAAGCCCGTGGCCGAGTATGGGCCGTTGGTTTCCGTTCTGCTGATTTGCATGATCTGCGCGAGCATCATCGGGAACAGCCGTGATGCGATTTGGGAAAATGGAGCGCGGCTCTTGGCGGCGGTGGCGATGGTTCATTCGCTTGGCTTCCTGCTCGGCTGGTTGGCGGCGAAGGTTTTTGGATTTGCCAAGCCCGAGGCGCGAGCGATCTCGATCGAGGTAGGGATGCAAAATTCCGGTCTCGCGGCGGTGCTGGCGAAAACCCACTTCGCGGCCAATCCGCTCACGGCGGTGCCAGCGGCGATTTCGAGCGTGACGCACAGTTTGATCGGCAGCCTTCTGGCCGCCATCTGGCGGAGAAATTAAAAGCCGCTACTCGGCGGCGGGAGCGACCGCCTCGGCGTGAAGCGGGGAGGCGTTGGCGTTCGGGTGGAGCGCGGGGCTCACGGCGATGTCCATTTTCTCGCCGTTGCGGACGATTTGGATCCGCGCTTCTTCACCGGCGGTGAGGTAGTAGGCGGCATCGACGAGGTCTTGGATCGAGGCGACTTTGTTGTTGTCGATGCCGAGCAGGATGTCGCCTTTGAGTAGGCCTGATTTCGCGGCGGGCGTCTCGGGTTTCATGTCCACCACGCGGGCGACCGAGCCTTCGACGGCCTCCGGGGCGTCCTCGACCTCCACGCCGACCCAGCCGGGGCGGAGTTCGCCGAAGCGTGTGATATCGGAACGGATTTTCTCGGCCGCGCGAATAGGGAGGATGTGGCAGGAGGATCCCTCGCCGATGCGTGCCGCGACGATGCCAATGACATCGCCGTGCATATTCAAAACGGGGGCGCCGCCGTAACCGGGTTGGACGGGCATGTTCATGCGCAGGTGGGAGGTCGAAAACTGTTTGCCGTTCTGGTGGAAATCCCGCCCGGCGACGAGGCCGATGGTGGGGCTGACTTCGCTCTCACCGGGATAGCCAATCGCCAACATGGGGTGGGAAACACAGACGGCGTCGGAGTTTCCGAGCGGAATGAACGGACTGAGGCAATCGGTTTTCAGAAGGGCGATTCCCGAGCGGGTATCGCTGGCCACGACCTTTGCGGGGAGGGAGCGTCCGCCGAAATTCACAGTCACATCCTCGGCTTTGAGGACGACTCCAGCGTGGGTGTAGACCGTTCCGGCGGCATCGACAAAAAAACCGCTGCCGAGGCGAACGCCCATCGAATCGCTGGCGCGCACGCGGACGACGGCGGGGCTGTGTTGCTGGAAGAGGCGCTGGATTTCACCATTGATTTGATCGCCCAGCGGGGAGGATTTGGCAGGCTGCAGGCACGCGAGAAAAGCCATCGCGATCAAGGCGACGGGGATCACACGGGGGGCGGAGATTTTAGAAACTCCGGCGTGCCGATGCATAGGTGACGACTTCAGCCGGGAGGACATATTGGACGGCGGGGGAGGATTTGGAGGGAGAACTTGGGGCGGGGGCTTGCTGGGTGAGGGTGGGACTCAGGCCTTCGGTCTCGGAGTCCGACCAAGTGAGAACCGATCCTGTGGCGATGACGGCGACGGCGAACGAGCCTGCCATGGCCAGTCGCGGCATGCTCGGCGGCGTGAGGAATCGACAGAGGCGGTCCCAGGCGATTTGAAAAAACGGGCGGTGAATGACCTCGACGCGCTGGCGGAGTTGGAACTCGGCGAGGAAATTTTCGAAGTATTCCGCTGGGGGTTGCTCGTAGCGTTTCAGCCGGAGAAGTTTGGAGATGTCGTTGTTATCCATGTCAGGACTCATTTTTTGATAAACTCTTGGAGGTGATTTTGCAACTGCTTGTGTGCATAAAACAAACGAGATCGCACCGTGCCCTCTGAGATTTTCAGGATTTTTGCGATTTCCGCGTGGGGCATTCCCTGAATATCGAACATTGTGACGACGGCTCTATGTTCATTGGACAGCTTCAACATGGATTCGTTCAGTTTTATTTGAAGTTCCCCGAGATTCGCGGAGTGGCTCGGGTCGCCGTTGCTCGTGGCCGCGATGAAGTCGGGATCGTTGAGAATGCCGTTGTCGACATCGTCCAAGCTCATGGTTTTGCGGCGATTACGCTTTTTCAGGAAATTGATCGTCATGTTCACCGCGATCGTGTGCATCCAGGTATAGAAGCTGGATTTTCCCTGAAATCCCCGGATCGAGCGGTAGGCTTTGGCGAAAACCTCCTGTAAGAGGTCGTTCGTGTCTTCGTGGCTCGCGGTCATGTTGTAGATCAAGCCGTAAAGCCTCGGGCTGAAGCGGACCACCAGCTCGTCAAACGCCCGTGCGTCACCCGCTTGGGTGCGTTCCACGAGTTGATTGTCGGGCGGGTCGAGTGTTTCCATGACGACGAGGAAGAGGGTTTGTATCAAACCTCGAGTCCGTTTGCGGAGAAAAATCGTGCTGAACGGCGGGGTTAAATTTCGGGGAGCGCGCGGAGGAGGAGTTCGACCATTTGACCGGCAGCCTGGCGGCCGACGGCGGTGACATCCTCATGGGCGAGTTCGGCGCCGGAGAGGCCTGCGCCCCAGTTTGTGAGGCAGGAAAATCCCGCCACCTCGATCCCGAGGAACCGCGCTTTAGTGGCTTCGTGAACGGTCGACATGCCCACCGCGTCGGCGCCGATGGTTTGCGCCATGCGAATCTCGGCGGGCGTCTCGAACTGCGGCCCTTGCATCGCGACATAGACACCCTCGTGGAGGTTCACGCCGAGTGCTTTCGCGGAGCGGCGGAAGATTTCGCGGATGCGCGGGCTGTAGACATTCGTCATGTCGATGAAGTTCGGCCCGCCGCGCAGGGGGCTGTGGCCGGTGAGGTTGATGTGGTCGGAGATTGTCATCCAAGTGCCCGGCTCGAACGCGCGGTTCACGGTGCCAGCGGCGTTGGTCAGGAGGAGTTTTTTGATCCCCGCCGCGTGCATGAGGTCCACATGCCGCACGACCTCTTCCGCGCTCCAGCCTTCGTAAAGATGCACACGCCCCTGTGCCACGAGAAGCGGTTTTCCACCGAGTTCGGTGACGAGAAAACGCCCCGCGTGGCCGGGAACTCGGGAGGTCGGGAGCCCATCGATTTGGTCGTAACCGCATGCGAAATGCTGCGGGAGGCTCTCGGCAAACGGCCCTAGGCCAGAGCCCAGAACGATTGCGGTTTCGGCGCCACATTCGAGAATTTCAGGAGGGATTTTCATAGTCGATCAGCGTGGGCGTAAAATGCCCGGAAGCCAAGTCCAGACGATTTGGGTCGAAACGGCATAATTCCAAACCGCCCCGACCAACGCTCCGGCCGCTCCGGCAAACCACCACGGGATATTATTTTCGAAAAGGTATTCGGCGGATTGGACATTCACCACGGCGCCAATGCCGCAAATGAGCATGTAGGCTAGAAGCCCCGGCACGAGCATGCCCCCCTTCAGGCGCTGTTGGCGGAAGGTGATCGAGTTATTCACTAAAAAATTCGACACCATCGCGGTGAGCGTCGCGGCGGTTTGGGCGGTGACGAATGGCCATTCGGCCAAGCGGTGAAGCGCCCCGAGGACCGCCAAGTGGAGAAGGAGCCCGCTCAGGCCGGCGAGAATATAAAGAACGAACCGCACCGGCACGAACCGGCCGAAGATTTTATCCGCGAGCAGGTAGAGGTATTCGAAGGCGACGACGATATCGAGTTTGCTCTCGCCATGCTGTCGCGTGCGAAATTCGTAGGGAAACTCGCGCACCCGCAGCGGCCGTCCCACCGAGAGAACGATGTCGAGGAGGATCTTGAAGCCCTTGCCGGTCATCTTGCGGACGGTTTCCTCGAAAAGCTCCCGGCGAATCGCAAAAAATCCGCTCATCGGATCGGTGAGCGGGGTTTTGCGAATGACTGAGCCGAGGTGAGTGGCGAAACGGCTCACGAACACGCGGGACTTCGACCACTCGCCCGTCCCCCCACCTTGACCGGTGTAACGGCTGCCGACAGCGAGTTCGAGTTTCGGGTCCTCCTCGAACGCTCGGAGCATGGTCGGCAGAATCGTCTCGTCGTGCTGCAGGTCGCAATCCATCACGGCAAAGACATCGGCATCGCTGGAAGCCATTCCTTCCAGACATGCCGAGGCAAGCCCGCGCCGCCCGATCCGGCGAATGAACCGCACTCGGGGATTTTCGCGGGACAAGCGCATCAGCACCTCACGAGAACCGTCCTTGGAGTCGTCATCGACAAAGACAATCTCCCAGTTGTCTCCGGGCAGGAGTTTTTCCAAACGATTCACCACAAGCGGGATGTTGTCGCGCTCGTTGTAGGCGGGGATGATGATGGAAGATAGTAACATGCAGCTAAAGGTTCATGCCGATGGAATTTTCTTCCAAATAGTGGTTCGATTTCGAGTAAATTCTGTTCGCTTGGGATAAACCCAAGATGGTTGCCTAGGAGACTCGGCGTCATAAATTACACGATAGCCTGAAGACTCTTTAAAAAGATCATCATAATGTTTACGAACAATGCCTT
>JBDKIG010000067.1:0-10772 GCA_039797215.1 Verrucomicrobiota bacterium
AGGCGTCCTCAATCTGGAGGGAGTTATCCGGGCGGCGGCCGATGGTGGTTTTGTCCTCGGGGAGATCGTGGGTGATCTCTTGGCCGTCGGGCATTTGGATCAGGAGTTTCGCCATGGTGTGGAGGGATAATTAACTCTGGGACTTGGAGGCAGCCACTTCTTTAGCGAACTCCGCGAAGAAGTAGTCGGCATCGTGAGGGCCGGGGCTGGCCTCGGGGTGGTATTGAACGCTGAAGGCTTGGTGCTTGCTGTGGCGCAGGCCGGCGACCGTGCCGTCGTTGAGATTGATGTGGGTAACCTCGACATCAGCAGGCAGCGAGGCGGGATCGACCGCGTAGCCGTGGTTCTGCGAGGTGATGGCGATTTTTCCTGTGCGGAGGTCTTTGACGGGCTGGTTCGCGCCGCGATGGCCGAATTTGAGTTTGAAGGTTTTTCCGCCTAGGGCGCGGGCGAGAATTTGGTGGCCGAGGCAGATGCCGAAGAGGGGTTTTTTGCCGATGAGTTGGCGGGCGGTTTCACTGGCGTAATCGAGGGCCTCGGGATCGCCGGGGCCGTTCGAGAGGAAAACGCCGTCGGTGCCAAGAGCGAGGATTTCGTCGGCCGAGGTGGTGGCGGGAACGACGGTAACTTCAAACCCCTGGCGGCGAAGCGAGCGGAGGATATTTTTTTTCATCCCGAAATCCACGGCAGCGAGTGTGTGCGTGGCGGGCGGAAGTTTTTCAAAGACATTGCCTTTTTCATCGGACTCGCGGGAGTCTTCAGCTCCCCGGCGCAAAACCCATTCGCGGCTGAGTTGGTTCTTGGAATCCCAAGCGTGGGTTTCTTTCGAGGTGACTTCTTTGACGAAATCCACTCCGGCGTAAGCGGCGGCCTTGGCGGTTTCCACGGCCTTGGCGGGGTCCGTGATCTCGGTGGTCAGGCAGGCCCGCATGGAGCCTCGGGTGCGGAGGTGGCGGGTGAGGGCGCGGGTGTCGATGCCTTGGATGCCGGGGATGCCGTGTTTTTTCAAATAGGCATCGAGCGATGAATCGGAGCGCCAATTGCTCACGACGGGGCTGAGTTCCTCGATGACGAAACCCCGAACTTGGGGAAGGTTATTTTCGACATCGAGGCCGTTGACGCCGTAGTTGCCGATCTCGGGGTAGGTCATCGCGATGATTTGGCCTCGGTAGGATGGGTCGGTCAGGATTTCCTGATAGCCGGTAATGGAGGTGTTGAAGCACACCTCACCGGTCGTCGTGCCGGGCGCGCCGAAACTTTCGCCATGAAAAACCCGTCCATCCTCAAGAGCCAGAATCGCTGTCATGGGCGGTTATCTAGCACGGCAGCGGCGAGGTTGAAATGGATTTTGTTTATCCTCCGGCGGCGACTTGAAGGATTTCGACGCGGTCGTTTTCGGCGACGGGAATTTTGGCCCAATCGGCGCGGCGGGTGGCTTGGCCGTTGTGCTCGATGAGGATCATGCGTGGCTCGAGGCCAAGTGCTGTCACGAGGTCGGTTAGGGTTTTCAAATCCCCGAAGTCGCGGGGGTCGCCATTGATGTGAATTTTCATCGAGAAGCGGAGAGGATTTCGGCGTCCCAGTCTTTCCAAACGGGGTCGAGGCCGAGTTTTTGGAGGACGCCTTCGACGGTGCGGGCATCGCGGTCGTCGGAGATGCTGAATTGCTCGGTGGCGGATTCGCCGCCGGTGCCGGGTTGGATTTTTCCTCGGACGGTGAGGTGGAGGGATTCCTTGCCTTGGCCGGTGTAGCCACCGGGTTCGGTGTGGCTGCCTGCGCTCATCATCGTGATGCCCAGTGGAGCGATGAGATCACGCAGGGCGGCGGGTTCGCGGGTGCTGAGGACGATGCCGACGGCGGGGAAGGTCACTCGCAGGGCGCAGAGGAGTTGGATGAACTCGCGGTCGGGTAGGGGATTTTCCGGCTCGAATTCCCCCGCGCAGGGGCGCAGGCGCGGGAGGCTGACGGTGAGCTGGGATTTCCAGCAGACGCGCTGCAGGTATGCGAGATGGGCGGCGAGGGCGAGGGCTTCGAATTTCCAATCGGCGAGGCCGAACAGCGCGCCGATGCCAATGCGGCGGAAGCCCGCCTCGTGGCCGCGCTCGGGGCAATCGAGCCGCCAGTCGAAATCTTTTTTCGGTCCGGAGAGGTGCATCCGCGCATAGGTCTCGCGGTGGTAGGTCTCTTGATAAACGACGAGTCCCTCGGCGCCGGCTTGGACGAGCGGTTTGTATTCGGGAGCCTCCATCGGCGCGACTTCGATGGAAAGCGAGGGAACGATGGGGCGCAGGCGCTCGAGGCACATTTCGAGGTAGGGGCCGGAGACGAATTTCGGGTGCTCGCCCGCGACGAGGAGGATGTTGCGAAAGCCCTCGGCAACGAGGTGGCGGGCTTCTTTTTCGACCTGATCGATCTCGAGAGTGACGCGCTGGATGGCGTTCTCACGCGAAAAGCCGCAGTAGGTGCAGGAGTTGATGCACTCGTTCGAGAGGTAAAGCGGGGCGAACAGTCGCATCGTTCGGCCGAAATGGCGACGGGTGGTGGCGGTGGAGCGGGCGGCGAGACTTTGGAGCGAGGCGTCGTCCATCGGCTCGAGCAACGCCTCGAAAGCCCGCAGAAGCGGGGATTTTTGGCGAAGCGAATTGTCGAATATTTTGGAAAAACCCATCAGATGATCCGCGCGGAGCGGTTGAGGCATTTATTCGTGGAACGAGGCGACTCGGCAAGAGGCGAATTTGAATAGAAGAAAAAAGCGGCAAAATCTGCCTAATCGTGGGACTTGGCGTGGCGAGCTTCGCTACGAGAGAAAGATGGCATGTCTGATGCTATGCAAGGAGCACCATGATCGAAGGAATTTACAACAATGCGGCCTCGCTGACGACGCTTGAAAAATGGCAAGCGTCTATTACGCAAAACCTTGTTGCGTCAAAAGTCGCTGGTTTTAAGAAATCCAACTTTGCGATCGAGTCGGACGATAAAGTCAAAACCAGCTACAACCCCGAGCAAAGCGCGGCTCGGCACACGGGGGGTCTGCCCGTGCGGACGACCAGTATCAATTTCACGCCCGGAGAGATCGAGCAAACTCAGAAACCGACCGACATCGCGATCGACGGCCCGGGTTTCTTTCAGATCCAAGGTGCTGATGGAAATAACCTTTACACACGGAATGGTGAGTTCCAATTCAACAACGAAAATACGCTCGTCACCCGGCATGGTTTGCAGGTGATGGGTGATGGCGGTCCGATCACCATCGATCCGGAGCAGGGCGCGGTGACCGTGGCCAAAGATGGAACGATTAGCCAAGGCAATAACCTCCTCGGTCGGCTGCAACTTTTTAATTTTGATGATCCTCAGGGCCTGACGCGCGTGGAGGGTGGATATTTTGAAGCTCCTGAAGGCGCTGCCCCTCAGCCTCTTGAGGAAGGTCAGGTAGTGCAGGGAGCTATCGAGTCGAGCAATGTGCTTCCTATGGAGGAATTGGTGAGCCTGATCCAAGTCGCCCGTGCCTATGAGGCCTCCCAGCGCTCGATGCTTTCCCATGATGATTTGATTTCCAAGGCCATTAATTCCCTTGGCTCGACAACTGCTTAACAACCCACTGCTATGATCCATCGAATTCTCCAAGCTGCCTCGAGTGGCATGTATGCCCAGCAGATGAACCTGAACACGATCGCGAACAACCTCGCGAATGTGAACACGACGGGCTTCAAAAAGAACAAAATCGAGTTTCAGGACATGCTCTACCAAAAGAAGCGCATGGCCGGTGCCGAGCAGGGAGCGGGCAATCAAGTCCCGGCTGGAGTCGAGGTCGGTAACGGAACTCAAGTGGCCTCGACGGCAAAAATTTTCACCCAAGGTCAGCTCACCCAGACCGGCGAGAAGATGGATATCGCGATTCAAGGTGACGGGTTTTTGGAAGTGCAAATGCCCGATGGCACGAATGCCTACACTCGTGATGGCGGGCTCAAAGTTTCGGCCAATGGCAATGTGGTGACCAATGATGGCAACCAGATTCTGAGCGGCTTTGGAACCATTCCGCCCGACGCGCAAGGAGTTTCCATTTCGCCCGAAGGCCAAGTCACAGTGCAGACCCCCGGCGGCTCGCAGAATTTCCAGATTCAGCTCGTGCGTTTTAACAACCCAGCCGGACTCACCGCTATTGGGCAGAATCTTTATCAGGAGACCGAGGCAAGTGGCGCGCCTACTTTGGGAACTCCTGGTCAGGCCGGATTCGGTAGCATCCTGCAAAATTACTTGGAGACTTCGAATGTGAATGTGGCCGAGGAAATGGTGAACATGATTCTCGCGCAACGCGCCTACGAAGTGAGTGCCAAAGCGATCCAGACCTCGGACCAACTCCTCGAGATGACTAATAACCTGAAGCGTTAATGAACCGACTCACCGCGATTTTTCTTCCGATTGCGGCGGCGACCTCGTTACAGGCCGCCGAATTGGGAAATATCCTTACGCCTCTCGCATCGTTGCCCACGAATGCTGGCGCGGCGAGTGTGCCTGCCGCCGCACCCCAGCAAGCGGCTCCGGTGGTTGTGACTTCGATGGGCGAATTCAAGCTGGGCAATGCTCAGATTTTGGATGCCTTGCAGCGCGAGTTGACTGCCAGCCTGGCGCTTCGCGGCGAGCTGAAGTTGAGTTTTGTCGAGCCTTGGACTCCTATCGAAATCAAGAACGGCAAAGATTGGAGCCTCGTCGTCGATGGCATTCCAAAAAGTGGAATCTCCCAGAATTTCCCTATCCGCTTCAGCGTCATGGCGGGCGGAAAGAAAGTCGGCGTTTGGCAATTCCATGTGAAGGCTCAACTCATCGAACCAGTCTGGGTTTCCACACGCCGGCTCGAACGCGGTGAGTCGATCAACTCCGCCGTCGCAGCTCTCCAAGATCTGGATGTTTTAAATACCAATAAAGAACTGTTGAAGGCCGATGAGAAGTTGGATTTTTTCGAAGTCGCGCAGTCCGTGCCAGCCAACCAAATCCTCTCCCGTTCCGACATCACTCCGCGCCACATCGTGCGTCGAGGCAAGGTTGTCGATGTGGTCGTCCAAGAAGGCGGAATCAACATCACGATGAAGGCCATGGCCCTCGGCGATGGCGGGGTGGGGGAGACTATCATAGTTCGCAACATCGATAGCAAAAAAGACTTCCAAGCCCAAGTGGTGGGCTCCAACACTGTCCAAGTGAAATTTTGAAAACGAAAATGAAATTCACACCCATGATTTTCTCCGTGGCTTGCGTGGCCGCGATCGCCACCGGAGCTTCCCAAGCCCAAGCCAACTCGCTGTGGGTCAAAGCCGGCAATACCGAACAGAGCATGTTTGCCGACAAAGTCGCCCGCGGGATTGGCGATATCCTCACGATCGTGGTGGATGAAAATACGACCACCGCGCAAGACGCCGACCTGCTCACTCGAGACGAGTATCAAGGCGGTAGCGGCATCGGCATCGCGTTTAATCAGTTTTTCAACCAGTTCCTGCAGGCGGCTCCTCGCTTATTGGGCTTGGCAACGGGTCCCACCAATACGGATGAAAATGGCAATGCAGTGATCCCCGTTGGCGGCAGCAACAACATCACGATTCCTACGCTGGATTTTGCCTCTTCTGGGGAATGGAATGCCGGTGGCCGGACTGCGAACAAGTTGACGGTATCGAACCGCACGGCGGTGACGGTCGTTGATGTTTTGCCGAATGGAAACCTGGTCATCGAAGGGTCCAAAATCATTCGCACCGGCATTGAGGACCAATACGCCTACTTGCGCGGCGTGGTGCGCCCGGTCGATATCGAGGCTGATAACACAATTTCCTCCACAAAAATTGCAGATGCCCAAGTGGAGTTCGTCCCGGCTGGTGAGTTGACCGACGCCCAAAAGAAGGGCTGGCTCCTCCGCGCTTGGGATAAAGTGAAGCCATTCTAATTTGAAATGCTTGTGAAAAATCTACTTCTCATTCCCTTAATGGCCTTGGCCGTAGTCACCCCGACCTCCGCGCAGGTCAGCGACTCATCGCCGATTACCCTCAATTACAGCGGCGGTTCCCGCATCAAAGACCTCATCGATGTCGAAGGTGCCCGTGACAACCAATTAAACGGCTATGGCCTTGTTGTGGGTCTGGCCGGAACTGGTGATAGCAAAATCGATTCGACTTTGCAGACCATCGCTAATGCATTGAAAAATTACGGTGTCAATGTCCCGATGGACGACATCAAGTCCGGCAATGTCGCAGCGGTCATGGTCACAGCGGAGATTCCACCCTTCGTGAAACCTGGCACTCGCATCGATGTGACGATTTCCTCGATCGGCGACTCGAAGACACTCCAAGGCGGCGTCCTGCTCCAAGTCCCGCTCCAAGGTGCTGACAAGACAGTTTATGCTGTAGCGCAAGGGGCGATTGCGGTCGGTGGTTTCCTCGGCGGCCAAGGTGGACCAGGAGGAGCGACTGTTCAAAAAAACTTCCCAACGGTCGCGACCATTCCAAACGGAGCGATTGTTGAGCGCGAAATCCCCACCCAAATCGTGACCAACGGATCCATGAATCTCATGCTGCGCGATGCGGATTTTACCTCCGCGGCCCGCATGGCCGAGGCCATCAACCGTGTTTTCCCAAACACCGCAGTTGCTAGGGATTCCAAGACCATCAATGTTCTGCTCCCGCAAGAATACAGCAACTACGAGGTGAATTTCCTCGCCACGATCGGAAGCATCGAAGTCGAGCCGGACACCGCTGCCCGGGTAGTCATTAACGAGCGCACCGGCGTGATTGTCGCCACCTCGAATGTCCGAGTGTCGAAAGTCGCCGTCAGCCACGGTTCGCTCACCATTTCCGTCGCTTCGAATCTTACGGCCAGTCAGCCCAACGGTTCGTTCTTTGGCAATTCCGCCGGCACGACAGAGGTGTTGAATAGCACCACGACGGATGTGAACGAGCAAAAGGGATCGTTCAAACTCGTCGAGGAGGCCCCAACGATTGAGAAGGTCGCCACGGCCTTGAATGCGCTGGGTGTGAGCACCCGCGACATGATGTCCATTTTCCAAACCATGAAGCGAGCAGGTGCCCTGCAAGCTGAACTTGTTCTGAACTAACTATGGAAATTTCATCCATCACCCCGCAAGCCGGTCTACTGATGAACCCCGATCTCGGGGCCATGGCGGCCGCCGGAAAAAATTCCTCCCCCGATGGGAAGGATGCAAAAATTGCCGACTCATGCAAAGAGTTCGAGGCTGTCTTGTGGCGCCAAATGCTCGAAAAAGCCCTCTCCCCCATGCTCCATTCCACGGAGGGCGGCGGGGATAAGACTGGAACCTATAATTATTTCCTGACGAACACGATTGCCGACGAAGTCAGTCAAGGCTCCAACGGTATCTCCTCTGTCCTTTACGCCCAACTCGTTAGTAAAAATCCAAAAACCTCAAATCTATGAACATACAAACCCAATTCCAAGAGATCGTGGCGATGCTTCAGAACGAACTCCAAGAATACGGAGGGCTTTTGCACCTTTTCGATCGCCAACAAAAATGCATCGTTCACCAAGACCCAACAGGGTTTCTCGATATCAATGTCGATGTCGACGAGCAGATTGCAAAACTTTCCCACTGCCGCCTCGAACGCGAGGAACTTGTTCGCCAGACAGCCTTGGCCCTCGGCAAATCGAAGGACATTACGCTCTCTGCGTTAAGTCATAGCTTCGCTGCTGAACATCAACCGCTTCTGCGCGCATTGATCGACGAAATCAACGACCTAATCACTCGCACCCACCGCCGCACCCGCCAAAATCGGATGCTCCTTTCCCAGTGCGTGGAGTCGGCACGGCAATTGCTTGCCATAAGCAACCCCGGAGCGATCCCAGGAACCTACGGGGCCCACGGACAGATCAGAACCCAATACAATACCGACCGATACTCCGCCGCTGTCGCCTGAACCGACCGAGGCGGGATTAAGGTCCCGAACAAGGAAGTTTCCATTTTATGGCAGGTCTCATCTCCTCACTGCAGAACAGCAGCGCCGCCCTTCGAGTCCACTCGAAAGGGCTCGAAATCACAGGCAAAAACCTCGCGAATGTCAATAACCGGGGTTACTCCAAGGAGCGCGTCGAAATCGGCGACCGAGGCCAGATCAATACCGGCATAGCCACCGAAAGCATGGGCGTGGAAGCCATGGGCCTCCGCCAAAACCGCGACGCTCTCTTAGACAAAAGCGTCATGCGGGAGTTGACCGCTACAGCAGACCTAGAAGCCGCTCAAAAAGTCCTGACCAGCACGGAGACAGCACTCGGGCAGTTTCTCGATCGAACCAAAGATTCCACGTCCATACAAAATGCGATGGGCGCCAATGGAGGTGCTATCGGTGATGCCATCACGGATTTTTTTAATTCATGGGAAAGTGTTTCCGTAAAGCCTCAGGATGTTGGTGAGAAACAGCTTCTCTTGGAAAAAGCCAAAATCTTGGCAGAAAAGCTGAACCAGACCGACAGTCGACTTGAGAATGTTCAGGCGGACGTCGATGCCCAACTTCAGGCCGATGTCGAAACAGTTAATCAGCTTCTCGCTGAAATTGCTAAAACCAACGAATACATCGCCAAGGCGGAATTAGTGAAGCCCTATTCTGCTGTTGATTTGCGCGATCAAAGGCAAGCGAAACTCGAGGAGCTTTCCAAGTATTTGGATGTTCAGTTTGAAAATATTACTCCCGATGGCTTGGGGCAAATCAAGGTGACCTCTGGAAATGTCACGCTTGTGGATGGGAAGGATGTTCCTGGCCAGTTGACCTATGAGGATGATTCCACGGCTGATGATTTTAGAACTTTTAAATTGGGAGAGGCTGCGTTTGTTCCCGTGAATGGAAAACTTGCGGCGCAACTCGAGTCCTCTACAGGCACCGTTCAAACGGCTCGTGATCAGTTAAATTCTCTTAAAACGGCTCTTAATGATGAGGTGAATTCGGCTTATAAGGCGGATTTTTTTGCGATCAACGCAGCAACGAAAGAGATTTCTGTTTCAGCATCTTCCATTTCAGCAGGAGCCAGTGGCAGTAATCAAATTGCTTTGGATGTCGCAGCGCTTGGCACAAAATCGATTCCTGACTTGGGTTCTACTTTCAATGCCTTCTTTAATAAAACGGTAACAACGGTCGCCCAGCAGTTGAATTCAACGAATACCCGCCTAGAGGATCAAAAACTCAGCGAGGAAATGGCTGTCAATAGCCGAGACCAGTATAGCGGAGTATCCCAAGATGAGGAAATTACGGATATGATGAAATTTCAGCGCAGTTTCCAAGCTTCAGCTCGTCACATCAATGTGATCGATACCCTTTTGGAACAAGTCGTGAACCGCCTCGGAGTAGGCTAATCTAATAAGTCATGAGAGTTACATTTAACGCATTTCCTGACACCCTCCTCGGTCGTCTTCAGTCCTTGGGCTCCGAGCAGAATAAGGCCTTGACGCAACTCAGCACAGGCCAGCGTATTTCTGCCCCCAGCGACGACGCGCCGGCCATGCAGCGGATTCTCAATCTGCGCACCGAGAAAAAACAGAATCAGCAGTTCCATCGCAATGCGACCGATGGGCTTGAAAAGAGTAAGGTGACTTTCTCCTCCCTGGAGCAAATCAAGGATTTGTTGGTGCGGGCCTCCGAGTTAGCGGCAGGTGTCAACGGAGCTTCTTCTGAAAATGAATACTTTGCAAAGTCTTCTGAAATCAATCAACTTATTGAGCAAGGCTTGAATGTAGGAAATACCAAGTTGCGCGGAGCTTACCTTTTAGCGGCCGACTCCCCGGAAAATCCTGCCTATATCGCTTTAAGGGATCCGCAAACCAATAAAATCACATCTGTGACCTATGCCGGTAGCCAGAATGATTCAGCGATTCGCATCAACGAAGACACAGAAATCAAAGTGGGTTCTTCGGTTTCAGAAAACGAAAGAGTTGCAGACTTACTAACTAAACTCATTTCCCTTCGGGATGCCATGGATGCACCGGCCTCAGCTACAAAGGCCGAGACGGTGATTGGAATGAGATCACAAGGAACAGATAACTTAGATCAACTCGAAAACGAAATTCTGTCTTACCTCTCCCGCGCCGGCACTGTGCAATACCGCCTCGAAACCGCGATGCGTGATCTCGAGGTGCGCTACGAGGCCACGGAGCAATTAATTTCTAAAGATGCCGATGTGGATTTTGCCGAGGCTACGGTTCGGCTGAATCGTTCTCAGATGGCATACCAAGCGGCGATTCAGAGTGGAGCGATGATTCAGCGAAATTCTCTGCTCGACTATGTTCGCTGATTTCATCTAAACACGACTGATGCTCGTCGAAGCCGCTATTTCGGGTCAGCAGGAATTTATTCCGAATGACACGAACAATAAATTTTTTATGCCCGAGGGACTCATCGGGCTTTCGGACTTCAAACACTTCGAGTTGATCGTAGATCCGGATACGCTGCCGTTCGTTGTCTTGCGCTCTTATAATGGCGATGAAATCCAGATTCCGGCGCTTGAACCGGTTAATTTTGTTCAAAATTACAGACTCAATATCGGCGATGAGGATGCCGCGACTTTGGAGTTACGAGGCGAGGATTCGAATCCTTTGATCCTGAATGTCGCCACCATCAAGTCTTTCGAGCCGCAAAAGGTGACGCTCAACCTGGCCGCTCCGATCTTGATCAACCGGCGCACACGCATCGGCAAGCAAGTGGTCTTGGTGAATTACCAAGACTACTCGACGCAGCATGTGCTAATCGACGAAACCGTGAGCCACTGACCGACCATGC
>JBDKIG010000068.1:0-10678 GCA_039797215.1 Verrucomicrobiota bacterium
GATGGGATTCACGATTGGCGCGGCGAGCATGTAGGTGATGGCATTTGAAACCGGCAGGCCCTTGGCGATAAGGCGACGGATCACCGGAACAATGCCGCACTCGCACATCGGAAAAACCAGGCCGAGTGCGCCGCTCAGGCAGATGCCGAGGAAAGCGCTTCGTGGCAGGAGGCGCGTCATGACACGCGAGGGGAGAAATTGGTCGATCAGGCCGGAAAGCAAGGTGCCGAAAAGGATGAAGGGAACGCCCTCAAGCAAGATGCTCAGGAAGGCGTAGGAAAAATCGGGAAGGCTGAAAGAGAACCAGTCTCCACTCATTGGAAAACTTGCAGCGATCAAACGGCGGCCACCGCGACGGGCTCGCGATCAGCAACGCGGGAGCGGGGTTTGCGTGCAGCGCGTGGCTTGGGCTTCTCGGCGGCTTTGGTTTTTTTCTTGGAGGTGGTGTGGCCGTTTAAAGCGGTGACTTTTTCGGGAGAGGGCGTGGGGGATTCCAAGGCGGAGTCAAAGCCAGGAAATACAGGCTGGGATGGATCGGCCTCCAATATGGGAGCGGCTGGGTTTTGGACAGCAACCACGGGCTCGATGGCTTTAGGGGGTGGCTCGGGTGGTTCCACGCGCTTGACGATTTTTTTGCGGACTGCAGGGCGAGGTTTTGGCGCGGCGAGTTTTGGAGTTTTGGGAGGTTTCGTGGGTTTGACGGGAAGAAGTGCCCTTGCGCTCAGCAGGGTTGGGCGCGGCACGGCTTCGTCCTCATAACCCTCGAATTGCCGAACGGGAGTTGGTCTTCCAGATTTGATGTCGGCGGCGGCTTCGAGAAAGCGGGTCACATTGGTGCCCCAAGTGGCGTGCTCTTCAAAAGCCTCCCAATTAGAAGCTGGAAGATCGCCGTGCAAAAGCGTCGCCATGCCATCGGCTACGGCCTCGCTGGAATCCGGCTCCACAAAAACCCCGAGCCCGAAATGCTCGACGAGGTCGCGCATGGGGCTGCCTCCGCTGGAGGCGAGAACATGGCGGCGGGCTTTTACGGCCGTGGCCAAAGTCGCGCTCTGGGAGTGGAATCCCGAGGAATAGGTCGAAACAATAAAATCCGCCGCCTCGAAATAACTCTGGCGTTTTTCATCGGGGACAAAGTCATCGCTGATGAAAACCCGCTTCGATAACCCCAAGTCATCGGCGAGCATTTGATAATATTTGAGCGGGCGGTCGCGATGGTTGGAAACTCGGCCGAGGATGACAAGGGCGGCTTGAGGATTTTCCAGCAAGGCGCGGATTACGAGGTCGAGATTCTTGTGGTTGCGTATGTGACCGAAGGCCAAAAAGATTTTTTTGCCGCGAGCGACTTTCCACTTTTGGCGGATTTTTTTGGGATTCTCGCGGATTTGGATGGTCTTCTCCGGGCCGATGGGAACCTCGACGGTGCGAATGAATTTCGGGATCGGGCTGGGGGCGGGAAGTCTCTTGTGGGCTACGGCAATTCGAAATGGTTTGTAAGCCAGTTGATTGCCGAGTTTTTGCCACCATTTCGGGCCTAGGTGATGATCGCGGTTGGCGAAGTGGAGGTTCATCCCGTAGATCGTCTTGCGGAAGAAAACCAAAAGAATGTGCGGCCATACCCACAGGGGGCTTTGGCTGTCCACATGACTCGCTGCCAGCACAAGGGTCGGTTTATTTTTATACACTTCCCAAGCGAAAATCAGTTGATTCCGCATGGTTTGGAGGGCTTTGCCCATTTTGCGGGAGAAGGCATTTGTGCGATTCGTCGTGGCTCCCTCGATCATGCAGGGGATCGTGGGGTAGGCGACGCTGCGGGAGCGTTCGTAGGCTGCGCAACAGAGGACAACCACTTTAAGCCCAAAATCATGCATGGCTGTGGCTTGCTCGTGAACATGGTCAGGGATCACACCATGCGAACCCGGGCACTGGATCAAGATATCGACGCGCTCTTTGGGGTTGTGCTGGGACATGGAAAAAAAAGAAATTACAGGCGGGATATCAACAGCCGCCTTGAAGACGCCGCCGTTGTAGGGCCGATATGCGAAATGTTCACCATCCGAGGGATGAAACCTTCGTCACGGGCCCCAATGCCAGCAAGTTTTTTTTCGGAGTGATGTTAATCATGGGGAAGAAGATCGCGGTGTTGGAGCGCGAGGTAGCGGTCGGTCATGCCGGAAATGTAGTCCGCCGTGGCTCGGTGAAGTCCATCGCGGCTGATGCGGTTTTTTGCTTTGCCTCCGAGATTTTCGGGATTTTCGATCAGGTTCTGGAACAGCTCGGAAATCCTCCGCGCAGCCTTGTTGTTGATCTCGGCAACTTCGGGGCTGCGGTAGAGGTTTTGAAACAAATGACGCCGCAGGGAAGAGAGTTCCTGGCGAGTCGGCTTGCTAAAAGCAGCGAGGCGAGTTGGGTGGTTACGGATGTCGTCGAGGGATTGAATGCCAGTCTCGAGGAGATTCGTGGCGGTCTGGCGAACGAGGTCATCCACCAAGAAATTCACCAGACACCGAATCAAAAACCCCCGATAGCGTGGGATGTCGAGATCGGGGTATTCCGCCCGGGCGGAATCCTCGGCGCGCTTCCAAAGGGGAACCTCTTCGAGTGAGTCGAGTGTAAGCAAACCCGCATCGAGCCCATCGTCGAGGTCATGACTGGAGTAGGCGATCTCATCGGCCAAATCCGTAACCTGCGCTTCCAGAGATGGTGAGGGATAACGCCATTCGGAATCTGGAAAAACGTAGCCGTCAGCGTGTTTTTGGATCCCCTCGCGGACATCCCAGGTGAGGTTCAATCCCGAAAAGCCCGGGTATTTTTCTTCCAAGATTTCCACGACGCGGAGGCTTTGGGCATTGTGGTCGAATCCGCCATGGCCTTTCAAAAGGAGATCCAATTCCTCTTCCCCCCGATGACCGCAAGGGGGATGCCCAAGGTCGTGCGCGAGGGCAATAGCCTCGGCCAAATCCTCGTTGAGGCGCAACGCCCGAGCGATCGTGCGACTGATCGAGGCGACCTCGATCGTGTGCGTGAGCCGGGTGCGGTAGTGGTCGCCTGTTCCATTGAGAAAAACCTGAGTCTTCCCGTCGAGGCGGCGGAAGGATGTGCAGTGAATGATCCGGGCGCGGTCGCGCTGGATTTCCGAGCGGTAGGTGTGACTGGGCTCGGTGTGGAGGCGGCCAGCTGATCCATTCGGAGGAACCGCCCAGGGCGCAAGTTGGCGGGATTCCTCGCTGGCGAAATCCCCGCTGCTTCGAGTCGAGAGGATTTCGATGCTCATCCGAGTTGGCGCCTTTCGCATCCGATCCATGTCACGAAAAGCCCGGTGGCGATATGTGCCAGGAGCACCCACAGGCAAAGCGAAAGCGGGCTGAGCGGGCTCTGGACCACCGTTTGCACGATGTCGTAGTAGCGTTCGCTTTTGATTGTCTGCAGGATTCCCGACCAACTCCAATAGGCGGAAATAAACGGCCTCACCGCATCGCCAAGCAAGGCTGGAAGCGCCAGCACCGCGCCGGAGAGTGGCAACTGGAATCCCACAAGGTAGATCGAAACCAAGGAGGCCTGCTCGGCGCTGGACATGAGGCTCGACACGCCCAGGCAGACCGAGGTCATCGCGGCATTCACCAGCACCAGCAGGAGCAATTGCGTCACAAAATCTCCGGGGAAACCGCAGACATGGTGGACAAAAATTCCCATCCAGATCGACTGCGCGAGAACGAGACCGAAGAGAAATGCCGCCTTGCTCGCGACATAAGCGCCGGTATTCAGGCCCGAGAGTTTTTCCTTCTCGAAAATCCGGCGCTCGGCGGCGATTTCGCGGCCGGAATTGTTCGCCCCCATGAGAGTGAGCAGGATCACTTGGAACATCACAATGCCCGAGACGAGGCTGCCGACCTTGCTGGATTGGATCAAAAAATCCCGCGCCTCGTTGAGCTGCCGCGCCACATCAAGGTCCAACCCCATGCTCAAGTTCATCACCGCCGGCAGGCCGTTCCACGCAAAGACCGCGACCAGCAGCGGGAATCCCAGGATGAGTCCGAGTTGGAGGAAAATCTGCGCGCGGCTGCGGGTGAATATCAGCATGCGACGCTCCAGAAGAGCGAGAAATTGGCTGCTTGCTCCGGGCAATTCCACAGGAGGTGCGGGCGTTTCCGGTGACTCCTCGGCGGGAGCGGTTTTGGAGGATTGTGCTTGGGAGGAAGGCTGGGCTGCTTTCTCAATTCCCTCTTGGTGTTTTTTCCAAGAAGCCGCCCAATCCGCCGGTTCGCGGAGTTCGAGGCGTTCGTAAAGTTTGTTCGGCGAATCGACACTGAAGTAATGGGCCAAAAAAGCCGGGGGGCCTTGGTAAGCAACCACGCCCCGGTAGAGCACCAGCACCGAATCGTAGAGATTCAAATGCTCGAGACTGTGAGTGACCGAAAGAACGAGTCTGTTTTTTCGACGGGAAAGATTGTGGAGAAGCCTGACAATCTCGTCTTCCGAACGCGGGTCGAGGCCGCTGGTGACCTCGTCACAGAGCAGGATTTCGGGCTGGCTCGTCATTTCCATCGCCAGAGCGAGCCGACGACGCTGGCCGCCGGAGAGGACCTGCACGCGCTGGTCTGCGAATTCCTCCATGCGCACCTCGGAGAGCAATTGGTCCACCGCCGAGGCTCGGTCCACTCCCTCCGCCTCGCGCACGCGCAGACGCATGGCGAACTCCACACACTCGCGAACCGTGAGTTCTTCATGGGCGATACTGAATTGCGGGACATACGAAATTTCGGTGGAGAGGAAATCCTCCGTTTCCAGATTGCGTCCCTTCCAAAAAACCGTGCCCTCCTCGTCGCCGTCAACGATTCCCGCGACCAGCTTGAGCAAGGTCGTCTTGCCGCATCCCGACGGGCCGATAATGGCGCCGAAGTGTCCGAGCGGAAAACGCGCCGAAATATGGGAAAGTAGCTCACGTTCGCCCTCGGGTGAGGGGACCTTTAGGGAAACATCGTTGATCTCAAGCATGGTGTGGAATCATGGGTCAGGAGGATTGGAGGCAGACCCTTAGCAGTTCCCCATCCGGCGCACAATCGGCGAGTCGCATTTTTGACCCATGCTTGCACCGCAAGCCACCATGGCCGATACAGAAACCCATGAGCGATCCCGTGCTTCCGACCCCGGAGCAGTTGCAGCGCCGCTTGCAGGAACTCCTGCGGACGACCTTTGCCGCTCCGGGCAATTCCCCTGAAAATCCCCCGACGCCCACCGAGCCGGGTGACAAGGTTCCTGCGGCGATTCAGGATTTTCATCTCACGCCCCGCGAGGTGAAGGCCCACCTCGACCGATTTGTCATTCGACAAGACGAGGCCAAGAAAGTCCTCGGGATCGCCGTGTGCGACCATTACAACAACGCTCGGGTGATGGCCTCCCGCGATGCAGGCGCCCCGCCGCTGGAATACGCCAAGCAGAATGTCCTCATCGCCGGCCCAACGGGTGTTGGAAAAACCTATCTGGTCAAACATGTCGCCGATTTGATCGGGGTGCCATTCGTCAAGGCCGACGCGACGAAATTCAGCGAGACCGGCTATGTCGGCGGCGATGTCGATGATCTCGTGCGGGAGTTGGTGCAAAAAGCCGACGGCAATCTGGCCCTCGCGCAATACGGGATTATTTACATCGACGAGATTGATAAAATCGCGACCTCCCGCGAAGTCACGGGCCGCGATGTGAGCGGGCGGGGAGTGCAGACGACTTTGCTCAAGCTCATGGAGGAAACGGATGTCGCGCTTCGTGGCGGCAACGACCTCCAATCCCAAGTCCAAGCCGCCCTCGAGTTTCAAAAACGCGGGAAGGTCAACCGCGAATCGATCAATACCCGACACATCCTTTTCATTGTCTCCGGCGCGTTCGACAAGTTGACCGATGTCGTTTCCCGCCGGTTGAAAAAAACAGGCATCGGTTTCGGTGCCGACCCGGCGGCGGCGACAACTTTGCCCGCCGAGCTTCTTCGTCTGGCTGGCACACAGGATTTTTTGGATTATGGCCTCGAACCCGAATTCATCGGACGACTGCCGGTGCGCGTCGTTTGCGAGAGCCTCGCCGAGGGCGACCTTTTCGAGATCCTCAAGCAATCCGAGGGCAGCCTCATCCGCCAATACGAGAGGGCTTTTGCCGCTTACGGGATCGAGGCGGTGTTTTCTGACGAGGCTCTCCACCACATCGCCTCGCTGGCCGTGCGCGAAAACACCGGCGCCCGTGGATTAATGACCACCAGCGAGGGGTTGCTGCGTGAATTCAAATACCGCCTCCCCGGGAGTCCCGTGCGAACCTTGGAGGTCACGCCCGCCGTTTTGGAAAATCCCGATGCCGCCATCGAGCGCCTGCTCCAAACTGGCGCGGAGGATGCCCGGCAGGCCCAGAGCCTGGTCATTGCGCAATTCGCCGAGCGTTTCGGTGAGCAACATGGCTACCGCTTCCGTTTTTCGCCGGAGGCGGTGGAGGCGATTTTGGTGAAGTCGGTGGAGAAAAACATTTCTGCTCGCGACTTGTGCGAGGGGCTTTTCAAGGATTATCAATTCGGGTTGGGCCTGATCCATCGTAACAGCGGTCAAATCGATTTCGTAATTCCCGCCGAGGCGGTCGAGTCGCCGGACCGCGTGTTGAGCCAGTGGGTCGTGGCCTCCCACCGCACGCAAGACGAACACGATGAGAATTCTTAAAGCCGCCGCCATCCTAGGCGCCATTTCCGCCTCACTGGCCATGCTTCTTCTGGCCTCGGGCCTACCCGCCGTCATCGATGAAGGGCTAATCAAATTCCTCCGGATCCCGATGGATGGACGCCCGCTCTGGGGCCCACAGATTATCGTTGCATTGGTTTTGGCGTTTGGAATCGCTTGGACGACCCTCGACATCACGCGGAACTCCCTGCGAATTCTCATCGTCGCGGCCACGGCGATCCTTCTTTGCACCTGGTCCGGCGTGGTTTCGATCTACGGGCAGTTTTTCTCACCCGTCCTTCCGGTTTTCACTGTGCTCTGCAGCGGCGTCCTCGGCCTCCTTTGGGTCCGCACCCGGAGCGGTTCCAGAAAACAAAATCTCGAGCGCCTTTTTGGTCCCAGAATGTCCCGCGCCGGCTTCCGCGAGATTTTGAATTCCCGCTTCGACGCCTCATTTCCTGGACGCAAATTGCAAGCGAGCGTGCTGGTGGTTTCCGTTCACAACCACGCCGAGTTGATGGAACTCCTCTCGCCCGCTGACTACACGGCGATCACGAATTTTTACCTCCAGACCGCCTCCGATTACCTCGTGGAATCCGGCGGCTACTTGGATGAATGCAATGGCGAGTGCATCCGGGTCGTTTTTGGCGCCCCGCGTCCCGACGAGCGTCACGCCACCCGCGCCTGCCGGGCCGCGATCGATCTCGCCGCCCGTATCGATGAACTCAACAAGGAATGCGACGCCCGCTGGCAGCGGCGTCTCGATGTCCGCATGGGCCTTGATTCAGGGGAAATTGTTGCCGGTCTTTTTGGTGGAAACCGCCTCGCGAACTACAGCGTCGCCGGTCCGGCGGTGGATTTCGCGCGCCGCCTCTGCTCCGCCAGTTCCTCCTACGGCGCTCGGATTTTGATTGGTCCCGATGCCTACAGCCCCGCCGCCGAATCACTCGAAGTCCGCCCGATCGAAATCCTCAAAGTCAGCGCCCGCCGCCGCCGCGTGGAAATTTACGAAATCCTCACCGCCAAACACGGCCTCTCACCCGAACGCGAACGCAGTCGCGATCATTTCTGGACCGGCGTTCTCCACTACCGCGAGAAGCAGTGGGATAAAGCCGTGGATGAATTCACGAAGGCCCGCATCACCGGCTTGCCCGACCCTGCTCTAGATTTCTACCTCCGCCGGATCGAGCAAGCCCGTCGATTAGCTGAAGATTCCCACAAGGAATCCATGCCTGCCTTTCAGCACAACGCGTGAACCCCTCCCAGACCCCCACCCAATTCCTCCCTCGCATTCTCACCCCTGCGGAAATGCGCGCCGAGCGGGACCGACTGCATGCCGAGGGCCGCACTCTGGTTTTCACCAATGGCTGCTTCGACATCCTCCACCGAGGCCACGCCGACTACCTTGCCTTCGCCCGTTCGCAAGGAGATGCCCTCGTGGTCGGACTCAACAGCGACGCCTCCGTCCGCCGCGCCAAAGGCCCAACCCGCCCCGTGAACCCCGAGCAGGACCGCGCCTATGTCCTTGGCTCCCTCCGGGCGGTGGATTTTGTGGTCATTTTCGACGAGGACGAACCCCGCGACCTCATCGCCCAAATCCTCCCCGATGTCCTGGTGAAGGGAAAAGACTGGGCGCACTATGTGAGCGGCCGCGACATCGTGGAAGCAAACGGCGGCCGCGTCGTCCTCGCCGAAATGGTCGAAGGCCGCTCCACTACCGCCACCATCGAGCGGATGCGGGGCGAGTAGGCTGTTTGACACAGCCTGTGCTCTGTGTGAAATAGTGTGGCATGAAAACAATTTCCCTCACCGATTCGGCCTACCAAAGGCTCAGCAGCTGGAAAGAAGGCTGCACTTTTTCGGAAGTGGTCGAACGCATGGTTCCAGCCAAGGGCACCATTGCCTCGGCGCTGGCTGCTGCGGAGTCGATGCCCAATCTGAGCGATAAGGGATTTGATGCTCTTGAAAAGTCCTTGAACGCCACTCGAGCCAAACTTCCCGCCGCGTGGACTTGATCGCTGATACCACTGTTCTAATCGATGTGTGGCGTTTCCGAAACAAGAGCCAGCGCATTCAGGATTTGGTCGAAAAAGCTGGCCAATATTCCCTAGTCGTCCCTTGGATTGTTCAGGCTGAGTTCACTCGCGGGGCCTTGCACCAATCAATCTCCCGCGAGGAAATTTCGGGATTTCTTGGAGGCTTTCTCCTGATGCCGCTTGATCAAGCCGTGATCGACGCCTACTGCGACCTTTGGGTGGAGTTGGCAAAAAAAGGGCTTTCGCGCGATTACCCGGATCTTTGGGTTGCGGCTCATGCCTTGACCCGCTCCTCGCCACTCCTCACGCGGAATCCCAAACATTTTGAGGGCATTCCTAGCCTCGAAGTCGTCTCCTATTCGATTTCAGCAAAATAGCCTCTACATCCGCCGCTCGAACCAATCCTCAGGGGGGAGGGGCGGTGGTTGGCGCTCCAAATCCTCGCGGTAGTTGGCGAAACGGATTTCGTCCTGCGCGCCGTTGAAGACAAAGAGCGCGATCAGCATGAGCATGAAGTTCCCTTGCAGAAATCCCCCAATGCAAAACAGCCCCGCCAAAACCTGCCCGGTCCGTCCCGCGATCCGCGTGGCTTTTGTCCAACGAATCTTCATTGCCAGAAGCGAGCGGAAAATCCGGCCGCCATCCATCGGGAAGGCCGGAATCATGTTGAAGACGACCAATCCCACATTCACCAAAAGTAAATTGTGCAGGATCTCTCGAGTCTCGCTGGCGGGTCCGCTGAAAAGACCTCCTGTGAGCCACAAAATCGGAGCAAGCACCGCGGCGATGACGACATTCACCGCCGGACCCGCCACGGCGATGACGAATTCCTCTTTGGGTTTGTCTGGAACCGCCAGCATCCGCGCCACTCCCCCGATCGGGAGAAGAGTAATGTCTGGCGTGGACACCCCGTAATGCCGCCCTGCGAGGGCGTGGCCAAACTCATGGAGGAGCACGCAGATGAAAAGTAGAAGAATAAACAACACCGCCCGAGCGGCTTCAGCTGGCCCGCCGGACTGCCAACCCACCCATCCGAAATACAATGGGAGCAACAGGAAGGTGATGTGAATCCTCACATCGATCCCCGCGATCCTGGCGATGCGATACGACCATTTCATAAAAATTGATTTCCGTGGGCCGCCGTTCGTCTTAAATGACCACTTCGGCAGCCATCACACCCTGCCACTTTTTAACAAAACAGCACTATCTCATTCCGAAAATGTCCTCATCCAAACCCAAGGTCCTCGTGGCCGATCCCGTTTCTCAACGCGGCGTAGACGAACTCGCCAATGGCGGCGCCCTCGAGGTCGTAGTCAATACCGGCCTGCCCGAAGCCGAACTCATCAAAATCATCCCCGAATTTTCCGCTCTCGTCGTCCGCAGTCAGACGAAAGTCACCGCCGCCGTCCTCGAGGCCGCTACGAAACTCCGCGTTGTGGGCCGCGCCGGGGTGGGGGTGGACAATGTCGATGTGGACTCCGCCACGCGCCGTGGCGTGATCGTGATGAATACTCCCGGTGGAAACACCATCTCGACCGCCGAGCATGCCTTCTCGCTCCTCGTCAGCGTCGCCCGCAGCATCCCGCAAGCCGACGCCTCGATGAAGGCCGGCAAGTGGGACCGCAAGAAATTCGAAGGCGTCGAACTCTACAACAAAACCCTCGGCATCCTCGGCATGGGACGCATCGGCACCGAGCTCGCCCGCCGCGCGATGGCCTTCGGCATGCGTGTTGTCGCCTACGATCCCTACCTTTCCGTCAGCCGAGCCCGCAGCCTTCAGGTCGAACTCGTCGAGGATCTCGACGCGCTCATGCCGCAGGTCGATTTCATCAGCATGCACATGCCGCTCACGGATGAGACGCGCCACATGCTCGACGCCCGTCGCCTCGGACTTTGCAAAAAAGGCGTCCGCATCGTGAACTGCGCCCGTGGCGGTTTGGTTGATGAAACCGCACTCGG
>JBDKIG010000069.1:0-10567 GCA_039797215.1 Verrucomicrobiota bacterium
CCCAGTTGCTATCGTGGAATGATTTTGAAAATGGAGAGTTCCTCCTCGCTGCCGCCAGCATTCCGGATCTGGATATGCCGACCCGCGAAAAGCTCTTCAAAGCCGCCACGCGCCTCTTTTTCCCAAATATCAATGCCAAGCCGGCAAAGAAGCTGGCCTTCGCCAAAAAGGTGCTCGCCGCCGCACCGGAGGGACCGATCCGGGATTCTGTCCTTCAAACCATGAACGACGCGAAACTTTCCAAGTAAACTCAACAAAAACAAAACCCAGCCATGCCCAGACCACTCACCCTCTTCACCGGCCAATGGGCCGACCTGCCACTCGCCGACCTCGCTCCCGTCGTCAAATCGATGGGCTACGACGGCGTCGAACTCGCCTGCTGGGGCGACCACTTCGATGTCGATCAGGCCGCTTCGTCGAAATCCTACATCCGCGAAAAATGGGAACTCCTCGCCGACCACGGCCTGACCTGTTTTTCGATCTCCAGCCACCTCGTTGGCCAAGCCGTCTGTGACCCCATCGACGCCCGCCACAAGGCGATCCTCCCGCCCGATGTCTGGGGCGATGGCGATCCCGAGGGCGTGCGCCGCCGTGCGGCGAAAAAGATGGCCCTCACCGCGAAGGCCGCCCGCGCGTTTTTCAACGCCAAGCCCGGCTTCGCCAAAAACCCGCACCGCGTGGCGGTGAACGGGTTCACCGGCTCCTCGATCTGGCATTCGATCTACGCGTTCCCGCCGACCTCGCAGGAATACTGGGACGCCGGCTTCGCCGACTTCGCCAAGCGCTGGCTGCCGATCCTCGACGCCTTCGACAAGGCGGATGTCGATTTCGCCCTCGAGGTGCATCCCACCGAGATCGCGTTCGACACCGCCAGTGCCGAACGCGCCCTCGCCGCCGTGAAAAACCACCGCCGCTTCGGCTTCAACTACGACCCCTCGCACCTCGGCTACCAAGGTGTGGACTATGTCGCCTTCATTCGAAAATTCGGCTCCCGCATTTTCCACGCGCACATCAAGGACGCGTGGTGGGGGCACGGCGACGGATCGGTCGGCGTCTTTGGCGGTCACACGACCTTCGGCGACGCCCGTCGCCAGTGGGACTTCCGCTCACCGGGGCGCGGCGACATCAACTTCGAGGAGGTCATCGTCGCCCTCAATGATGTCGGCTACCAAGGCCCGCTCTCGGTCGAGTGGGAGGACATTCGCATGGACCGCATCCATGGCGCCACCGAGGCCGCCGCGTTCGTCCGCAAACTCGACTTCTCGCCCAGCGCTGTCGCCTTCGACGCCGCCTTCGACAAAAAGAAAGGAAAAGCCAAATGAGCGCCGCGAAACGGAAAATCCGTATGGGCATGGTTGGGGGAGGCCGTGGAGCCTTCATCGGAGCCGTCCACCGCATGGCCGCCGCCCTCGACGGGCAGATCGAACTTGTCTGCGGCGCCTTCAGCAGCGACCCGCAACGCTCCCGCGACTCGGGCGCCGATTTCTTCCTTCCGGCGGCGCGGTGCTACGGCACCTTCGAGGAAATGATGAAGGCCGAAGCCGCATTGCCGCTCGGCGAACGCATTGATTTCGTCGCCATCGTCACGCCGAACCATGTCCACTTCCCCGCCGCCAAGGCGGCGCTGGAGCACGGGTTCCCGGTCCTCTCGGACAAGCCCGCCACCTTCAACCTTGCCGAGGCGAAGGAACTCAGCGCGCTCGTAAAAAAGACCGGCCTCCTCTACGGCCTCACGCACAACTACACCGGCTACCCGCTCGTCAAAGAAGCCCGCGACATGGTGCGCGCCGGCCAGCTCGGGAAAATCCGCAAGGTCGTGGTCGAATACCCACAGGGCTGGCTCTCGACACGCGTGGAGGAAACCGGCCAAAAACAAGCCGCCTGGCGCACCGATCCCACGAAGTCCGGCGCGGCGGGCTGCCTCGGCGACATCGGCACCCACGCCGAAAACCTCGCCGAATTCATCACCGGCCTCCGCATCAAGGAACTCGCCGCCGACCTGACGACCTTCGTCGAGGGCCGCGCGCTGGACGACGACGGCAATGTTCTCCTCCGCTTCGAGAACGGCGCGAAGGGCATCCTCCATTCGTCCCAAATCTCCGTGGGCGAGGAGAACAACCTCAACATCCGCGTCTATGGCGAACTCGGCGGCCTCGAGTGGCACCAGCAGGAACCCAACACGCTTCTCGTGAAGTGGAACGACCGCCCGACGGAAATCCGCCGCGCCGGCCTCGGCTACCTCGGCGCGAATGCCGCCGCCCACACGCGCATTCCGGCGGGACACCCCGAGGGCTACCTCGAGGCCTTCGCCAATGTCTACCGCAACTTCGCCAACCACCTCCGCTCCGTCATCGACGGGACAACTCCTGACGCTACCGCGCTTGACTACCCGAAGATTTCCGATGGCATCCGCGGCATGGCCTTCATCGAAGCGGCGGTGGACAGCTCCAAACACAATGCCCGCTGGACCACACTCCCCGCATGACTCTCAAAACACTGCTTTTCTCGCTCCTAGCCATGGCGCCACTTCTGCATGCCGCCGACGCCCCCAAGCGCGTCCTCGTTTGCACAACGACCATGGGCTACCGGCATCCATCGATTCCCTACGGCGAAGAGGCACTTTCCGCCATGGATGCCGCCTCGCCGGACTTCGAGATCGTCGGCTGGCTCCGGCAGCCGAACATCGAGGTTCCCCAAGCACCAAAGCCTCCCCGCAAACCCGCTGAAAACGCTCCGCAGGCCGAATTGGAAAAATACAACGCCCAACTCACCGCGCACAAAAAGGCCATGGAAACATGGAATCGTGAGATCAAGCCCGAGGCCGACATCAAGAAAGCGGCATTCAACGCCGCCATGTCCAAAACCCTTGAAGCCCTCTCCCCACAAGCCCTGCGCGGCAATCGCATCGATGCCGTGATTTTCTGCAACACCTCCGGCCCCCTCCCGCTGCCCGATATCGAAGGCTTCGTAGAATGGATTCGCTCCGGCGGTTCCTTCATCGGCATGCACGCGGGCAGTGACACGCTCAAGGACTCGCTCCCCTTCACCGAAATGCTCTGCGGCACCTTCGACGGTCACGGCCCGCAGGTTCCCGCTACCCTCCACGCGGGCGACAAGGACCATCCAGCCAACGGCAACATCGGCGACATTTGGACTCTCTCGCAGGAGGAAATGTATCTCATCAAAAACCAAAATCGTAACGAGGTGCGCTCGGTCTGGTTCATGCGCCACCACCCGAACAAGCCGGAGGAGAAAGGCTTCTTCCCCGTGGCCTGGGTGCGCGGCCTCGGCGACGGCCGGATTTTCTACACCACCCTCGGTCATCGTGAGGACCTCTGGAGCACCGACCCCGCCCTCAAAGACCGCATCAACCCGGTCGAAACTTCCAATCAATTCCGCAGTCACCTTCTCGGAGGAATCCGCTGGGCCCTCGGCCTGGCTGCCGGCTCCTCCGAGCCAAACCCACAAACCAACTAAAAAACCATGCCATACTTCCCAACTATCCCGAAAATTACCTACGAAGGCCCTCGCTCCAAAAATCCTTTTTCCTTCAAACACTACAACCCCGACGAGTTGGTGGAGGGCAAATCCATGCGCGACCACCTGCGGTTCGCCGCCGCCTACTGGCATGTGATGCGCAATCCGCTCGCCGATCCCTTCGGCGGTGGCACCGCCCTCATGCCGTGGGATGACGGCTCGAACTCCGTCGCCAACGCTCAAAAGCGCGTGCGCGTCTTTTTCGAATTCCTCGAAAAAATCGACATCGACTACTACTGCTTCCACGACCGCGATGTAGCCCCCGAATGCGACACGCTCGCCGAGTCCCACGCCGCGCTGGATGCGGTCGCCGGGACCCTTGCCGAAGAGCAGCAACGCACCGGCAAGAAGCTCCTCTGGGGCACAGCCTGCCTCTTCATTCATCCGCGCTTCGCCCAAGGCGGCGCGACCTCGCCCAGCCTCCCTGTTTTCGCCCACGCCGCCGCGCAGGTGAAAAAAGCCATCTCGGTAACCAAGGAACTCGGCGGTGGCGGCTATGTCTTCTGGGGTGGACGCGAAGGCTACTCCTCGCTTTGGAACACCGACATGAAGCACGAACTCGACCAACTCGCCGCCTTCTTCCACATGGCTGTGGCTTGGAAAAAAGAGATCGGCTTTGATGGCCCATTCTGGATCGAACCCAAGCCCCGCGAACCCTCGACGCATCAATACGACTCGGACTCCGCCGCGTGCCTCAATTTCCTCCGCGAATACGGCCTCCTCGGTGAATTCGAACTCAACATCGAAACCAACCACGCCACCCTCGCCGGTCACACAATGCGTCACGAACTCACCGTTGCTGCGAATGCCGGCAAGCTCGGCTCGATCGACGCCAACCGTGGCGATGAACTCATCGGCTGGGACACCGATCAGTTCCCGACCAATCTCTACCTCGCCACCGAGGTCATGCTGGTCGTCCTCGGCATGGGCGGACTCACCAAAGGCGGGCTCAACTTCGATGCCAAGCGCCGCCGCGAGTCGCACACCGTCGAGGATCTTTTCCACGCCCACATCGGCGGCATGGACACCTTCGCACGAGGCCTCAAAGCCGCTGCGGCCATCCGAGCCGACGGGCGCATCGAGGAATTCGTCAGGAACCGCTACGCATCTTGGGATTCCGACCTTGGGAAAAAAGTCCTCGCCGGCAAGGCAAGCCTCGCCGAACTCGAGAAGGTCGCGCTCTCACAAACTCCGCCAACGCTGACCAGCGGCGGCCAGGAATACTTGGAAAACATCATCAACGAATTCCTGTGATCACCCTCGGCATCGACTGCGGCACCCAAAGCCTGAAAACCGTCGCCCTCGACGGCGACTCCGGCCAAATCCTCGCCTCCGCCAGCAAGCCTTATGGCTTGATCGAAGGCCTACGCGCCGGCCACGCCGAGCAGGACCCTCAAATCTGGTGGGATGCCCTGCGTGAGACCGTGGGGAAAGTCCTCTCCGATCTCGGATCCAGAAAATCCGAGGTCGGTGGGATCGGCGTTTCCGGCCAACAACACGGTTTCGTGCCGCTCGATGCCAACCACGAAGTCATCCGTCCCGCCAAGCTCTGGTGCGACACCTCCACCACCGCGCAGTGCGAGGAAATCCGCACCAAACTTGGCGGTCGCGAAAAAACAATCGCCCTCGCCGGAAACGACATCCTACCAGGCTTCACCGCCCCGAAAATTCTTTGGCTGAAACAAAACGAGCCCGCGAATTTCGCCAAGCTCGCCCATGTCGCCCTACCGCACGACTTCCTCAATCTTCGCCTCACTGGTGCGCTCCGAATGGAATTCGGCGATGCCTCCGGGACGGCCTTGATGGATGTCCGCTCCCGCTCGTGGAGTCGGCCCGTTTGTGATGCAATCGATCAGGATTTGATCAACCACCTCCCTCCTCTGAGTTCCTCACTCGAGCCCGCCGGCACACTACTTCCGTCATTGGCAGCGGAATGGGGACTCCCTTCTCATGTCGTTGTCTCCTCGGGTGGTGGCGACAACATGATGGCCGCCATCGGCACGGGAAACACCAAGCCAGGCCTCGTCACGGCAAGCCTCGGAACAAGTGGCACGATTTTCGCCTGCTCCGACCAGCCGGTCATCGACCTGAAGGGCGAGATCGCGGCCTTTTGTGATAGCGCCGATCACTGGATGCCGCTCCTCTGCACAATGAATGTCACCGTGGCCACCGAAGCATTCCGAAATCTTTTCGGGTGGGACCACGCCCGCATGGATGCCGAAATTTCCAGCGTCCCTCCAGGAGCCGATGGTCTCCTTTTCCTGCCCTACCTCCAAGGCGAGCGCACCCCGAGCCTCCCCCATGGCTGCGGCGTCATCCATGGCATGACCACTTCGAATCTCACGCCCGCCCACATGGCACGGGCGGCGATGGAAGGCGTCACACTAGGCATGGCCTACGGACTCCGCCGCATGGAATCCCTCGGCCTCAAGCCCACCGAAATCCGTCTCACCGGCGGCGGAAGCCAAAGCCCGGTCTGGCGCCAAATCCTCGCCGATGTCTTCGGCTACCCTGTCGTCGCCATGCAAAGCGCCGAGGGGGCCGCGCTCGGAGCCGCTATCCAAGCCCTCCACGCGACATTACCCGGCTCGTCCTTGAATGAACTCGCCGACCGCTGCAGCCCTATCCAAAAAGCCAGTCGACTGGAACCCAAGCGACCCGACTTCTACGCCCATCTTCTCGACCGCCAAAATTCCCTCCGCGAAAAAACCCAAGCTAATCGCTAACACCCCCCTCGACATGTCATCCTCCACAAATTCCAACACGAAACTCTTCTGGGGCTGCTTCATTGCCTTGGTGACGACATCCTTCGCCTTCATCACCCGGGCGTTCCTCGTCAACGATCCCTCACTCTGGCCAGCCGACCTGGGATTGGACACGGTCAAAGCCCAGGAACTCTTCGGCGCGGGCATCTGGCCGTTTGCCATTTCCATCATCCTTTTCAGCCTCATCATCGACCGCATCGGCTACCGCGCGGCCATGATTTTCAGCTTCGTCTGCTATGCGATCTACGCGGTCCTAGCCCTGCAAACCCATGCCGTCCTGCATCCCAGTGTGCCACTCGAGGGCGAGGCCCTCACCGCCGCCCGCTCATCCGCGTGGAATATGCTCTACGCCGGATCGATCATTCTAGGCTTGGGCAATGGCACCGTGGAGGCATTCATCAACCCCGTCGTCGCGACACTGTTCAACCGGGACAAAACCAAATGGCTGAACATGCTCCATGCCGGATGGCCCGCGGGCCTTGTCGGGGGCGGCCTCATCTCGATTTTCCTCGGCTCCATGGTCTCTTCGGACTGGCGGATCCTCGTCTACCTCATCGCCATCCCGGCCGTTGTTTACATGCTCATCCTGGTCCGAGCGAAGTTCCCGGTGAACGAGCGCGTTGCCGCAGGCACCTCCTACCGGGAAATGCTCGCCGAATTTGGCATGCTCGGAGCCGCTCTCGCCGGGTTCCTCGTCTTCAAACAACTCGGAATGGTTTTCGGGTGGCCCCAATCGGTGACATGGATTCTGCTGGTTGCCACCATCGTCGCCTACGGCCTTTACTGCCGCTCCCTCGGCCGTCCGCTGCTGCTCTTCCTCTGCCTGATCATGATGCCCCTCGCCACGACAGAACTCGGCACAGACGGTGCCATCACGGGCATCATGGAGGAACCCCTCCACGCCGTCGGCGCGAACCCGCTCTGGGTGCTGGTTTACACCTCCAGCATCATGATGGGCCTCCGCTTCATCGCCGGGCCAATCGTCCACAAGCTCACCCCGCTGGGCCTGCTGGCGGCCTGTTCCCTTCTGGCATGTATCGGTCTTCTCCTGCTCTCCTCCGCCCAAGGGCTCGCGTTCATTTTTTTCGCCGCCACGATTTACGGAATCGGAAAAACCTTCTTCTGGCCCACCATGCTCGGCGTGGTCGCGGAGCAGACCCCTAAAGGCGGGGCCCTCACCCTCAATGCCATCGCGGGCATCGGCATGCTGACCGTTGGCATCCTCGGCGGGCCACTCATCGGCGAAATGCAGGAACGCTCGATCGAATCCTCCATCGAAAGCCAGGCGCCCGGTGTTTACCAAGGCATCTCGAAAACCGATTCGTATTTCTTCGGAACCTACCAAGCGTTGGACGGCGCCAAGCTCGAGGCCCTGCCGAAAGAACAATCCACCGAGATCGCCGCCATCGCGAAAAGTGCCCGTCAGGGGTCCCTGGCCAAAGTCGTTTTCTTCCCCGCATTCATGCTGGCCTGCTACCTCGCACTCATTCTCTGGTTCCGCTCCCGCGGCGGCTACAAAGCGGTAAATCTCTCGGAAGGCCACTAAGAGTTAAGCGAGCCTCACGATCGGTGTGGCGCCGCTGCAGGACTCTCTATCTGAGCTTGTCGGAAGGTTTGTGTTCGGGTCAAAAAGCCAGCGGGCTGCAGGCATTGGCCTCACCCATGCCATTCGGGGTCGCTGATCACTTGCCCCCCCGAAGGGAGACCACTGGCAAAATCTCGGATTTCGTCCGGGGACATGACAAAGCAAGCGGTAGAAAACGCATCGGCCAGTGGAGCCCTCGGATGAACCACCCAGACATTCTTGAAATGCCGCGCCACGGATCCATCCACGGGATTCACAATGTGCGCGCCCTGCTGGGAGTTGCTCGACACCGCAAGCGCCGCTCCACGCAGTGTCAGTCGCCTCGCGCCTCCGGAATGCGGAAGATCGATCGGCCAATCCTTGGAGCCCATCGCGAAAATCGTGCTCGCACCCGAAGTCAGAAGCGCCTCGCGGATCCCATGCCCCTCAAGGATCGCCCCCATGCGCTCCAAGGCATACCCCTTGCCAATCGCCCCCAGATCAAAAACTCGCCCGGCCTCGATGCAGGAGACCAAAGGACGACTCGGATCCAGAGACACCAGTCCACAGGCGGTTCCGGCTCGATCAGCGCCAGATTTCACGGCATCGATCAAGGTTCCAGCGCAAGGATCAAACCGACCCCCGGTGAAAGCCGACCCTTCGATGGCGAGTCGCAGACATTGGTCGCAATCGTTGCTGAGAAATAGCGTCTCGCCGGGCTGCATCGCATTGATGCGACTGATATCACTCCCCGGCACATAGCGGCTCAGAACCCCCTCGATATCCTCCAGTTTTTGAAATGCCTCGGAGACCGCGGAATCGACAAGACCCCGATCGCCCCCCGAAATGAAAACCCGGAAGGTCGTCTTCATCGCGTCATGAGAATACTTCACCAACGAGGGATCTGAAAAAAACGAGGGGGGCTCTATGGAATCCTTCATGGCAGGAGAACCTCCTCCGCACGCACATCCCGCCGCACCAAGACCGCCAGAGGAACCTCGCTTCGAAGGCCATTGTAAAAAATCTCATGAGTCCCGGAAAGCCGTTGGGAAGCCTCCGAAGCCATCTCAGGCATCGCGATGACCACCGGGCAGTCTTCGAGATCCACCGGCATAGCGTCGTAGTAGCCCACCAGAGTGGTTCCCCTCAAATACCACGGCAGCGGCCAATAGCCCTTGCCAAGAACGGCAATCCGGCCATTCCGAAAAGCTGGAGACTTCTGGCGCAAGGCTTGGAGCCGTTCTCCCAAGGAAACGATATCCCGGGAGGTTGGGGAGTAGGCCATCGGATTTCTTGTGTCATTCGGAAATCGGAAAACCGCTGCCCTCGTTTGCCGGACCTGAAAAAAAAGAATCGTCGCGAGCACACACACACCCGCGACCCACCGCATCTTTCCCGCCCCGGAAAAAAACACCGCCGCACCCGCCCCGGCCAGAAGGCAAGCCTGGACCCATGGAATCATCGCCAGCCAAGGGGTCTTGTAAGAGATCAACGAAAGAGCAGCGAATTGCACCGCGGTGGATATCGCCAACCATTTCAGCCATGCATTTCCCGCACGCCACCCCGTCCAAGCCCCCAGGATCGCGAGGAGCCCCACACCGGCCTCTGACCACCATTCTGGCGCGTGATATTTCGGAACCAAAAGGAGGTGCCAATAGTAGTTCCACGGCTTGTGGTGACCCGGATCTGTTTCATACACGAAGTAGGTTTGGAAAAAATCCCACGGATTTCCATACGCGCACACAAGGACCACAAGGAACACAATCCCGGACCATAGAGCCGCAGGCCCCAACCGTCGCAGCAGCACCGCATCCCGGCAGGCAACCAAGCCAACCAACCACGAAAACGCCGCGATCCCGAAAGTCTCCTTCGTCGCCGCCATCAGGCCCAAAGCCACTCCGCCAACCACCGCCGCGGGAACCCCTCCCCCCGCAAGCCACCAAGCCACGCAAGCGAGCGCGGCCGCGGCAAAAAGCGAAAGAACCGGCTCATGAATGAAAACCCTCGAAAATGCAGCCAACAAAGGCGAGGTCGCGAGGAATATCCCCGCGAGAAGCGCTCCCGTATCACCGAGCCATTTCCGCAGAAACAACGGGAGCAAAACGACAAGAAATCCACACCCGGCCGCAACAATCCGGAGTGAAAAAATATCCAGTTCCGCAAAAGATTTTTGCTCCTTCCAGAGAGCCATCTGCGAAGCAATCCAAGACAGGGAGGGCCCATGATGGTGGGAAGGGTCAAATCGATAACCGACCCCCTCGATCCGATTCCCAGTTATCCGCGCCCCTACCGCCTCATCAGCATGCACCGGCGCCGAGGGCAGATCGATGAACCGCAAAGCAGCCGCCACCAGAAGCACAGGAATCCAAACCAAAGCAACTCGAAGAGAAGCAGGCATCAGTGTCGTTCAATCTCAACAAAGCAGCTCATGAATCAAGCACTCCTCCGCAACGCATGAGGCAGCCACTCGGTTTGAATTTCCACCGCCCCGAGCGTGTTTCCTCAATGCCATCAAATCAAAACCGTAAAAAAACCCTCCGAGCGAGTTGTTGAAGACCATTGAATAGAGTCGTAACTCGTTGGTTATACTGGCAGCGCCTACGGGATTCGAACCCGCACATATAGCTTCTCTTTTTGAGGCGTTTTTTCCTCTTGAACCGCTTGAATAAAGGCTCTCCGAGGCTTTGTCTTTTCGCGGCGG
>JBDKIG010000070.1:0-10511 GCA_039797215.1 Verrucomicrobiota bacterium
CGCCAATCAGGCTGGCGAGCAGGGCCGATCGATCTACGCCGTGCCGGGACGAATCGACAACCCGAATGCCATCGGCTCGAACCGCCTCATCCAACAAGGCGCGAAACTCGTGACTGGTGCCGCCGACATCCTCGACGACATGGGCATTCTTTTTGCCGAGAAACCCCAACTCGTCCCCGCTCGCGCGCCGGAGCTTTCAGGAAACGAGCAACAGGTTCACGCCGCTCTGGGAGACGACGAAGCGCATATCGACACAATCATCGAGCGCTCGGGATTACCCAGCCAGACGGTTTCCTCGACACTGTTTGCGTTGGAGTTGAAAAAACTCGTTCGGCAACGACCCGGCAGCCACTTTGTGAAAATTTCCTGACCTGCGCGATAAGCGCGAGGATTTGGAAAAAACTTAGGGCGTGCCCTGCATGGCGGCGCCCATGGCTCCAGCACCTTCCCAGGATTGGGGGCGATTCCATGGCAGCGTGCCTTCCGCGTGAGCGGAGCTTTTTTCATCGAGAGCACACCCTCCAAGCAAGAGGGCGGCGGCTAAAATCAGGAGGCTAGTTCGCAACATATTCGGTCACCACATAGTCGCCGGGTTGAATGCTCAGGCCGTTGACAAGGCTTCCAGGGATAATGTCCGCGATGGACGAAGCGGGCTCGACCGAGGTGATGCGAACTCGACCGATCCGCGTGTTGCCACGCTTAACGAGAAGTTCGGTATTGCTCGCGATTCCGCTTTTGTCTCCAACATTGAGCACCACGAAATTCCAAGCCTCGTTCACTGCAAGGATTCGACCGGAGAGGTCGTTGGCTTTCTGGATTCGCTTTTTCTCAACGAGTTGGGACTCGAGATCATTCGCACGACTTTTGGTCGACTCGAGATTGGCGCTGAGTTGCTTGTTAAGAGTCTCAAGCTCCGTCACCTTGATTTTGCTTTGCTCCAAATCCTCTCGGATCGGCTCTTCTTTCAGAGTCGTGATCTCCTGATTGAGCTTCTCGCCCTCCGCCTTCAAATCGGTCACTTGGCCCTTCAGCATTTCATTCTCGGTATTGATCGTGGTTTGCTGGGTTTTCGCTAATTCCAAGTCGGATTGCTTGGCCTCGACTTCCGCCTTGAGCTTGGCGACTTCGGCTTGGGAGGCTTCGTTTTTTGAAGTCCATTCGGCGACCGACTTTTGCGAATCCGCCAATTTGGTATTCGTTTCCTCCAGCGATTTTTTAGTGGCAGCCACCTCGCCTTGGGATGCGGCGAGATCGCTTTTCGTTTGGATGAGCGTATTCCTGTTGAGAAGCCCGAGAAGCGCTGTGATTGTGGCCAGTGCAATCGTCGCGATGGTGAGGATTTTTGCCATTAAAGTGGAGGAGCAGGTGGGGCAGGTTTCTAAAGATCAGAGGCCGTCGGGACAAGAAGGATTTTGAATTTTATTCGGATAACTCCGGCCAATGAGCGTCAAGATTACTCCTCCAAATCCTCCTCGGTGGCTGAAGCGCCTTTTTTGTAGGTCAGGCCACGAAGTTTGCCCTCGATGAAGGCATCGATCTCTCCATCCATCACGGCTTGGATATCGCTGCTCTGCACACCGGTGCGGAGATCTTTCACCATCTGATAGGGCTGGAAGACATAGCTGCGAATCTGGTTTCCCCAGGCCACATCGCCCTTCTCGCCGTATTGGCGGTCGATCTCGGCGCGCTTTTTGTCGTTTTCGATTTGGAAAAGTTTCGCCTTGAGCATTTGGAGGGCCAGCTCGCGGTTGCGGCCCTGGCTGCGCTCGGCCTGACAGGCCACGACAATGCCGGAAGGCGTGTGCGTGAGACGCACGGCGGTCTCGACCTTGTTCACATTCTGCCCCCCCTTGCCGCCAGCCCGGAAGGTATCGAGCTTGATATCGGCTTCATTCACCTCGATCGGCACATCCTCGATTTCCGGAACGACATCGACTCCGGCAAACGAAGTGTGGCGGCGTTTGTTCGAGTCGAACGGCGAGATGCGGACGAGACGGTGAACGCCGCGCTCGGTCTGCAGGTAGCCATAGGCATTCTCGCCCGTGACATGCAGCGTGGCGGATTTGATGCCGGCCTCGTCGCCGAGTTGGATGTCGGTGATGGCGAATTTCAGCCCGTGCCGCTCCATCCACCGTTGATACATGCGCAAGAGCATATCAGCCCAGTCGCAAGATTCCGTGCCCCCCGCGCCGGCATTGATCGAGAGAAACGCCGAGCAATCATCATACTCCCCGGAGAGCAGGGCCTTGATCTCAAATTTATCTAGGTCCTTGGAAATGGCCTCGAACTCCGCCACGACTTCGGCCTCAGCTGTGGCACGATTTTCGGGCGGCTCCACGGCGGCCAGTTCACGAAGAACTTCGAGGTCCGCCGCGCGGGACTCGAGCACTTGCATGGGCTGGATTTTCCCGCGAAGCGAGGAAACCTCCGCGACATCGCGCTGGGCACGCTCGCGGTTATCCCAAAAATCCGGCGCGGACATTCTAGCCTCGATTTCAGCGAGGCGTTGGGTCAGGGCCGGTAAGTCAAAGAAACCTCCGCAACGAGGCCAGACGGCCTTGAAGAGCGGAGGTGTCCAAAGTTTGAAGATCGAAACTCATGAGAAGCTCGGCACCCTATCAGCGCATGCCGATGGGGCAAAGGAAATCAAGGTGCGGCCGGAACGGCGCGCACCGAAGACTCGGAAGCAACTGGCGCGTCCAAGCGGAAGACCTGCTCGTCGGGTTTCATCACTCCGATTTTGTCTCTCGCGATGATCTCGACATATTCAGGATCGGTCTGGAGCAAATGGACCTCGCGCTCACGCTGCTCGCGGTCGAGTTCCTGAGCTTGGAGGATGGCACGCTTTTCATCGAGTTCCGAAGCCAGCGAATTGTAGCGCACCCACTCGGGATAAAAGGCAGCTAGGATGACCAACAGCACGCCCAAAAGAATGAACCCGGAAATCATGCGATTGGCCTTATGCCAAACTTCAGGATTGCGGCGGCGTCTGGTGCGGAGTTCTTGCACGAATCAACCCCTTACCCGAGGAGCGCGCGGATTCCAATAAGGAGTTTTTGGACACCGCCCGAACATCGCCACATTTTCTCGTGTGCGCGGACGACTCATCTGCTAAATGCCCACACCACTGCTGTGAAAGTCTCCGACCTGCGCGAAATCCTCCAATATGTCCCGCTCTTCCGCGAGCGCATCTTCGTGGTTGCGATCGACGGCGAGGTCGCGGCCTCCGAGAATTTTCCAAACCTCCTGCTCGACCTCGCGGTGCTGCGGTCTCTCAGCATCAAAGTCGTCCTCGTCCACGGCGCGAGCCACCAAATCCAAAACCTCGCCAAACAACGCGGCCTCGCGATCACGAACTCCGATGGCATTGGCATCACCGACGAGCCGACACTCCAAGTCAGCATCGACGCTGCCATTCGACTCACCAACGAGATCATGGAAGGCCTCAGCTCGGTGGACCTCCGCGCCGCCTACATTAACGCCATTATTGCCCATCCCACCGGCATCCTAGCCGGGGTGGACCAACAATTCACCGGGAGGGTCGAGCGCGTGGATGTGAAGGCCCTCAAGCTCCTGCTCGACGAAGGCATCATCCCCGTCGTGCCGCCGCTCGGCTTCGACGGCGAGGGGCGCACCTATCGCGTGAATTCCGACAGCACCGCGCTCGAAGTCGCCGTGGAACTCAACGCCGCGAAAATCCTCTACCTCGCCCCCGGTCATGCCTTTGAGACCCCCGCTACCTTGCCTAGACAGTTGGCGATCTCCGAGGCCGAGGAACTCGTGAAAAAACGGAAATCCGATTTCACCCCGGGCATCATTTCGAAGCTGGAAAACAGCGCCGGCGCCTGCCGCCAAGGCGTGGCCCGAGCCCATGTGCTCAACGGCGGAATCAACGAAGCCCTGCTCAGTGAGATTTTCAGCCATGAAGGCATCGGCACGATGGTTTACTCGAACGAGTATCAACAAATCCGCCGCATCTTCAAAAAGGATGTCCGCGCCGTGATCTCCCTCATCCGCCAGTCGGTGCAGAACGAGGAACTCGTCCGGCGTTCCCGCACCGAAATCCTTGAATCGCTCAGCGACTACTGGCTTCTCGAAATCGACCGCACTCCGGTCGCCTGCGTCGCCCTGCACATCCACCCCGAGCACGGATCGGCCGAACTCGCCTGCCTGCATGTCGGCAAGTCCCATGAGAACCAAGGCTACGGACGCAAGCTCATGGCCTTTGTCGAAAATCTCGCCCGCGAAAAAGGCGTAAAAACCCTCTTCGCGCTCTCCACCCAGGCCTTCAACTACCTTCAGCAAAAAGGCGGTTTCTCCGCTGCCGAGCCCTCGGCCCTTCCTCCCGCACGCCTGAAAAAATACGAGGCCAGCGGGCGCAACTCCGTTGTTTTGATCAAGACCCTCCGCGCCTGATTCGATGGAAGGAATCCACACCCACTTCCTCTGGATCGACTGGACTGTCCTGTTCGCATACCTCGCGCTCACCACTTGGATTGGCCACCGCCTGCGCGGCTCACAAGCCACGATGAAGGATTTCTTCCTCGCCGGTCGCTCACTCCCCTGGCCCGCCGTGACCGGCTCCATCGTTGCCACCGAGATCAGCGCCATCACTTTCGTCGGCGTGCCCGGGATGGTCTTCGCCGCTAATGGCGATTTCACCTATCTGCAATGGGGCATTGGCTCCATCATAGCCCGATTCATCGTCGGCATCTGGTTTGTTAAAGTCTTCTACGAGCGGGGGATTTTCAGCCCCTACGATTACATGCAATCCCGCCTCGGAGCCGGCGCCCGCACACTCACCACCTGGCTCTTCTTCCTCGGATCGATCCTCGGCCAAAGCGTCCGCCTCCTCGTGACCGCCCTCATTCTATGGACCGTCACCGGCCTCCCTTTCGAATGGTGCATCGCCATCATTGGAGTCTTTGCCATCATCTGGACCCTCATGGGTGGCATGACCACTGTCATCTGGACCGATGTCATCCAATTTTTCGTTTTCATCGGCGGCGGCCTGACAGCCCTTGGCGTGATGATTTACCAGATTGACGGCGGCTTCGCCGAAATTATCCGATCGGCCGGAGACGCAGGGAAATTGAGGCTCTTCGACCTCAGCACCAACCCCGATGTGCAATTTACTCTCTGGGTCGGCCTGCTCGCCATGCCCTTCCAAAACCTCGCCGCCTTCGGCACCGACCAACTCAATGCCCAGCGCATGTTCTGCTGCCGATCCGCCGCCGACGCCTCAAAAGCCATCATCGCCAGTAGCATCTCTCTTTTGGTCACCGTCCTCATGCTCCTCGTTGGAGCGGCGCTCTTCGTCTACTACATCCAGCACCCGCCCAGCGCCATCGAGGCCGCGCAATTCGCGAAGGACGCCGACTCTGTTTTTCCTGTCTGGATCACCACTGTCCTCCCGCCCGGTCTCACCGGCCTGATCCTCGCCGGGGCCTTTGCCGCCGCGATTTCCAGCCTCGATTCCGCCCTCGCCGCTCTTTCGCAAACCACCCTCTCGCTCGTCCATGCCAAGCACGGCATCGAAAATACGGACCAGCAAAAACTCATTCGCCAATCCCGAGTTTGCGTCGTCCTGTGGGGCCTCGCCCTCATTGCCGTGGCGATCGGCCTCCAAGCCGTGCGGGGCGAAATCAACCTCCTCAGCCTCGCCTTCGGAATGGTTACCTACACCTACGGTCCCATGCTCGGCGCGTTTCTGCTGGCCCTGAGCCCCGTCCGACGCGACATCCGCGGCGTTTTGATCGGCTCCGCCCTGTCGATCCTCCTCGTCCTCTGGGTCCGTCCTGACCTCTACAATATCCTCGCCGCCTTCCAAGTGCTCACCCCCGAGCAAGCCACCGCGCTTCGTCCGAAATTTAATTTCGCCTGGCTCTACCCGATCACCTGCCTGCTCACGCTGGCCTGCGGAATCCTCCTCGGCCGCAAACGCAGTGACCTCTAAGCTTGCGGGGAATATTGACAAAAAAACCTTGAAATGGATTTTCCCAGCATGACGATCACCCTGACTCCCGAGTTGGAAAAAGCCGTGCACCGTAAAGTGCAATCCGGCCTTTACCACGACGCCAGCGATGTCATCCGGGAAGCGCTCCGCCTATCTCTTTCGCGAGACCTCGATGAGAGCCTCCTCCGGCATGAAGCTCATCGCGGCTTTGAAGATCTCAACCAAGGCCGAGTCTTCCACGTCAACTCGTTAGAGGAATTCACAGCGTTGGTGCGCGAAGCACCGTGAGAATCGACCTCTCGGAAGCGGCCTTGCGCGATCTCCAAAACATCGGCCGCTACACACTCCGTCAGTGGGGTTCCCTACAGGAGGAAAATACCTCAACTCTGTTTGGACGGAATTCCAGAAAATTTCCGCCAGAGAAACGATCTGTTTCCCGAATGCCGAATAGCTCCGGTCGGTAGTCATATCATCCTTTTTCGTGTTCAAATGGGGCTCATTCAAATCGCTCGGGTTCTTCACCGGTCCATGGATTTCAATCGACACATTCCAGAGGACCTTCGGCAACCTTGACCAGGCCACAACGCGGAAAACCCTCATTCAAACTTGCGCGGCGAGCGACCATGAAGGTGGCGCACCCGGCTGGGATCGAACCAGCGACCATCGGTTTAGAAGACCGGTGCTCTATCCACTGAGCTACGGGTGCTTAGGAAAAAGGCGCTCCGAGTTTAAAAAAAACCGAGCCCACTGCAGCAACGGGTAACACGCCCCGACCGACGCCTCAAGTTCGGTGTGCTGGGATGTCCCCATTCCACTCTCTGGCTTCCCGCTCCACGCTCTCGGCCAGCAAAATGATCAACCACCACACGATCTGGCCGGGCAAGCCCGCCCCACTGGGTGCGACCTGGGATGGCAAGGGCGTGAATTTTGCGCTGTTCTCTGAAAACGCCACGCAGGTCGAGCTCTGCTTGTTCGACTCTCCCGAATCCTCCACCGAAGCGCGCTGCATTTCCCTGCCGGAAAAAACCAACCAAGTCTGGCATGGCTACCTCCACGGCGCACGACCCGGCCTCATCTACGGCTACCGCGTCCACGGCCCGCATGCCCCAGCCGAAGGCCAATATTTCAACCCGAACAAAGTCCTCCTCGATCCCTATGCAAAATCCATCGCGCGAGATTTTCGTTGGGACCCTCGAATTCTCGATCCAGCGGCGAACACCGCCCCGTGCGCTCCCCTGGCTCGCGTGCACGACCCCGCATTCCACTGGAACGGCACCCCGCCACCAAACACCCCTTGGCACGACACCATCCTCTACGAACTTCATGTGAAGGGCTTCACCAAGTGTCACCCCGAGGTTCCCGAAAAACTCCGAGGCACCTATGCCGGCCTCGCCTGCGAAGCTTCGATCTCGCACCTGCAAAGCCTCGGCATCACCGCCGTCGAACTCCTGCCGATCCATTTCCACGCCGATGAAAAACATTTGGTGGATCGCGGCCTCTCGAATTATTGGGGCTACAACACCCTCGGCTACTTCGCGCCGGACCCGCGCTTTTGCTCCAGTGGTCCCGAAAATGCCGTCACTGAATTCAAGGAAATGGTGCGCTCCCTCCACGGCGCAGGCATCGAGGTTGTGCTCGATGTCGTCTACAACCACACCGCCGAGAGCGACCACACCGGCCCCATCCTCTCACTGCGCGGAATCGATAACGCCAGCTACTACCGGCTCGACGCCGCCGACCGCTCACGCTACATCGACTTCACCGGCTGCGGAAATTCGCTCAATGTCGCCCACCCCCGCGTGCTCCAACTCATCATGGACTCGCTTCGATACTGGGTCCTCGAGATGCATGTGGATGGATTCCGTTTCGATCTCGCCAGCGCTCTCGCCCGCGAGTTGTGGGAGGTCGACCGCCTGGGTTCCTTTTTCGATATCATCCACCAAGACCCCGTCCTTTCGAATGTGAAACTCATCGCGGAACCGTGGGACCTCGGCCCCAATGGTTACCAAGTTGGCAATTTCCCCGTCCTCTGGACTGAATGGAACGGCCGTTATCGCGATTGCATTCGCCGTTTCTGGAAAGGCACCGGCACCAGTGTCAGCGAACTCGCCACCCGCCTCGCTGGCAGCAGCGACCTCTACCTCCACAATGGGCGCCGCCCCCACGCGAGCCTCAATTTCATCACCTGCCACGACGGGTTCACCCTCTCCGATCTCGTCACCTACGACCAAAAACACAACGAAGCCAACGGCGAGCAAAACCGGGACGGCAACGACTTGAACGACAGTTGGAACTGCGGCGCCGAAGGCCCCACCACCGATCCCGGGATTCTTACTCTCCGAGCGCGCCAGCGCCGGAATTTCCTCACGCTTCTTTTCCTCTCCCAAGGCGTTCCCATGCTTCTCGCCGGCGATGAATTCGGCCGCACCCAGTCGGGAAACAACAACGCCTACTGCCAGGACAACGCCCTCTCGTGGATCGATTGGATACTCGACGCCGAACGCCTCAAACTCCTCGAATTCGTTCGCTCGCTCATAAAGCTCCGCCGCGCCCAGCCCGTCTTTCGACGCCGCCATTTCTTCCAAGGTCGCGCCATCCACGGCACCGACATCAAGGACATCTACTGGCTCCGTCCCGATGGGGTCGAGATGTCGGATGTCGATTGGGCCTGTGCCAACGCCTGCAGCCTCGGCATGGGCCTGCTTGGCGACCAGATCACCGAATGCGACGAACGCGGCCAACCGATTCGCGGCGACTCATTCCTCATCCTCCTAAACGCCCGCGACGCCGTCATACCCTTCCGCCTCGGCGCACGCCGCCGCCAAGTGAATTGGTCTCTCCTCTTCGACACGACTTATTCTCAGGAAGAAACCCCATCGCTTGTCTTCGAGCACATGAGCACCTACCCGCTCCAACCCCGATCCATCGTCATCCTGGAAGGCCACTACGCCCCGCTGCCGTGACGGGGGCGATGCTTTTTTACGCGTCTCCCAAAAACGGATTCCAAACTTTTTCGAAACCCAAATTCTGAAAATCCCTGACATTCGATGTTGCGAAATGAGTGACGCCAGAATGCAGCAATGTCATACCCAGTCGCAGATCGATGATCCGCCGGAATGCAAAGCCCTCCTCACCTGTCGACTTCCAGACATTTTCCATCACAGGAGCGGCTTCCACGATTTTCCATAGTCGGTTTTGACGATAGGATTGGCACGCCGCCGTGGCTTGCGATGCCGTCAAAGGCCTTGGAAAAATCCTCTCGTTTCTTAGCTTGAGATATAGCTCCACCAGCACGAGTTCACACACGACCACATCCTTTCTTTTTGCCAAGGAGGTCATGAATTGAAGCGCGGCTCCGTGAAATTCCGAGGCCGTATTCATCGCGTAAACGGCCAGGTTGGTGTCAAAACTCACCATCATTCTTCCCCATGGCAAAGCGCGTCCCACTGATCCTCCGGAACCAAGGGCGCCCCCATGTCCACGGGCCCAGGGGGACGCCACTCATCAGGAGACAGGCGAGCGGCAGGAAATTGACGAACCACTCCCTCCAACCCCATTCGCACCACTTGGGCAAAACTCATCTCACACTCCCCCGCAATCCGCTTGGCCTCCCTAAAAAGGTGATCGGGAATCTGTATCTGGGTTTTTACCATGATGGCAATTTGCCAGCCTATGTATGTTTATCAAACTTAATTTATAGTATTCTCAGATTAATACCCATAGTAAGGCGTATATAAAGGCTGAGCATATCCCCGATTGAAAGTATGGTTGATATTGCCGTTCACATTCACATTCACATTCACCGGTTGAGATAAAACCTGCGTCCGCTGGTTGTAGGCATTTATCATCTGCTGGTTCTGGAGGTTCTGTGACATGTTTTGGAAGGCTGCCGCGATATTAGCCCGCCTCTGTGCCTCCATCTGATATTGCATGTTAGCCTGTTGCTGGGCGAGGATAGCCGCTTGCTGAGCCATCTGTTGCTGCCGCATCTCAAAATCCAACTTCTGCGCCGGAGTTAGGGAATCCCACATTCGCTTGCGCTCCGCCGCCAACCGGCGCTCCTCCCGGTGCTGCGCTTCAATTTTTTTCTGCATCTCCTTCTCACGAGCGATTCGAGCCTCCTCCCGTTTGTTATTTTCAACAGTCCATGCATCCATCCACTGCTTCCTCACCTCCGGAGGGATGGTGCCATTCTTCTCATACTTTGCGTAGAGCGAGGGCCACAGCTCGAAGGGTTGTTTGAGAATATATCGCTTGGCCCTCTCAACACGTGCCACGGGAGTTGTTGCACATGCGGTCAATAAAACTCCTACCCCTAAAACTAAAGTGAAAAGACGGAGTGTTAGCATATTGAACTCATGCTTGTTTTATACCTCAATACGTCAAGGAATTTTATTCCCCCTGAACGAACGAAATTACCCAGGATATCTAGTATTATGTAACACATAATATTTCGTATTGCTATTGGGGCCATGCCGGATTTTTCTCCGGTATGGCCAATCGATACAAAGTCACACTCACACAGTCCGAACGCACCCAACTCACCGAACTCACC
>JBDKIG010000071.1:0-10433 GCA_039797215.1 Verrucomicrobiota bacterium
CAACATGTATGCCGGCCACTGCATCGAAGGGGATGTAAAAAATGTCCACACCGTCCGCTCCGGCATCGAATACATGATCGCCCTCGCCGACTGGTATGCCCCCACCAGCTTCAAATCACCGATCGGCTTCTTCCAAATCGGCGGCGGCATCGCCGGAGACTTCCCCATCTGCGTCGTCCCCATGCTGCACCAAGATCTCCGCCGCACCGATGTCCCCCTCTGGGCCTACTTCTGCCAAATCAGCGATTCCACGACCAGCTACGGCAGCTACTCCGGCGCCGTCCCCAACGAAAAAATCACCTGGGGCAAACTCGGCGAAACAACCCCGAAATTCATCATCGAATCCGACGCCACCATCGTCGCCCCATTGATCTTCGCCAAAATCCTCGGCTGGTGAACCCCGGTGGGGGAACTTTCACCAGTCTTATACACAACTTCGATTTATCGAAAGCCGTCGGCGGCCATTTCGCCCTGCATCATTCGATCGGTTGCAAAACGCACAATGCGCTCCTTCGTAGCGGCTATTATTTTGTCGGGGTGTGCTTCGCTACCTACATCAACCTGCTACTATGATTTTGAACTCGAACGGTCCTATCGCCGAAAATAATGGTCTGCACATGAACACCAATCTTGGGTTGACCATCCGATCGATCGTCATACCGTATGACGCATGGAAACAGTCACCATTTCCCCGAAGTTCCAGGTCGTGATTCCGCAGAAAATCCGCGAGTCCATGGGTCTTCGTTCCGGCGAGAAGGCAAAAGTGGTGTCCTTTCGCAATCGCATTGAAATCATCCCGGTGAGGGCGATTGGAAGCCTGCGCGGGTATTTGAAAGGAATTGACACATCGTTTGTCCGGGATGGTGACCGGGCATGAACCTTGTCGATTCTTCGGCGTGGCTGGCGTATTTTGCCGACGAGCCCACGGCCGATTTTTTTGCAGAAGCCATCGAAGACCACGAACTGCTCATTGTTCCGTCGGTCTGTATCTATGAAGTTTTCAAAGTCATTTTGCGGGAGCGCGGGGAGGACGAGGCCTTCACAGCCGTCGCTGCAATGGAACAAGGCAGGGTGGTGGATTTGGATGCCGAGTTGGCGATGGAAGCCGCCTCGATTGGATTGGAGGAAGGTTTGGCGTTTGCGGACTCGGTGATTTTTACTGTTGCGAAGAAGCACAATGCCGCGATCTGGACCCAAGACAGCCACTTTTTCGGCAAGACGGGAGTGCGCTTCAAACCCAAAGAAAAATAGAATCTCACGAAACGATTGGGAAGACCTTGAGCCGCCACGCATAGCCCCACTCACAAGAGGCATCACAGAGTGGAGCACCGAATTGGAAGCGAAAAAACTTAACACTTAATTCTTAAAACTTAAAACTCTCCTCCATGCACATCTGCGACATTCTCCAACCCGGCAAGCCGACCGTATCCTTCGAGTTTTTCCCGCCAAAGACGACGGAGTCGCAGGAGCAACTCTACACCACAATTCGGGACCTGGAAAAAATCCACCCGAACTTTGTTAGCGTGACCTACGGCGCGGGCGGCTCCACTCGCGAACTCACCCACGAACTCGTCCTGCGGCTAAAGACCTCCTCGACGCTTGACCCTGTCCCACATCTCACATGCGTGGGTCACACCGAAGCAGAGATCGCTTTGATTCTCGAACGCTACGCCGCCGCCGGAGTCAGCAACATCCTCGCTCTCCGAGGCGACCCGCCGCGCGACCAACCCGACTACAACCACTCCCGCGACACCTTCCCTCAAGCCGTTGATCTGGTTCGCTTCATCAAAAAATTCAGCGGCCATCCGGACAAGCGAGGTTTTGGTATCGGCGTCGCGGGATTTCCCGAAGGACACCCGGCCACGCCGAACCGCTTGCTCGAAATGGACTACCTCAAGGCCAAGGTGGATGCCGGAGCGGATTACGTCTGCACCCAGCTTTTTTTCGACAACCATGACTTCTACGACTTCCGCGATCGCTGTGCCCTCGCGGGAATCGAAGCGCCGATCATCGCCGGAATCATGCCGGTCACCAGCCTCTCTTCGATGAAACGCATGGCGGAACTCGCCGGCGGCAGCCGCTTTCCAGCGAAACTCCTCAAAGCCCTCCAACGCGCCAACGGCACCCCCGAAGCCGTCCGCGAAATCGGCCTCCACTACGCGACCGAACAATGCGCCGACCTCCTCGACAACGGCGTCGCGGGCATCCACCTCTACACCCTCAATCAATCCACGGCGACCCGCGAAATCTGCCAGCGCCTTGGACTCGTTCGCGGATAGGCCGCTGTGCCAAACGGCACATCTTTTGTGCCAAAATGAGACAGTATGGCACGCATTTAATCGCGGCGCGACCCTCGAAAAAATACGCAAGACATTTTTATATATATACTAATGTAAATCCTATCCGCGCGGCCCGATTCCTGCTTTTCCCGAGGCCACAACAAAACTTCTTATGGGAAAAATTTTAGGAATTGATTTGGGAACCACAAACTCCTGCATGTCTGTGATGGAAGCCGGCGAGCCGGTTGTGTTGGAGAACTCCGAGGGAGCCCGCACCACTCCATCCGTCGTCGCGTTCACGAAATCCGGCGAGCGCCTCGTCGGCCAAGCCGCGAAACGCCAAGCCATCACGAACCCCGCGAACACCATTTTTTCGGTGAAGCGCTTCATGGGCCGCAAATTCGACGAGGTCCGCGCCGAAGAGCACCGCGTGCCCTACAAGCTCGTCAAGGCCGCCAACGGCGACGCCCACATCCAAGTCGAGATCGACGGCAAGCCAAAGACCTTCTCGCCGCCCGAAATCTCCGCGATGATTCTCGCGAAGCTCAAGGCCGACGCCGAAGCCAAGCTCGGTGAAAAAATCACCGAAGCCGTCATCACCGTCCCCGCTTACTTCAACGACTCCCAGCGCAACGCGACCAAGGACGCCGGCAAGATCGCTGGTCTCGAAGTCAAACGCATCATCAACGAGCCCACCGCCGCCTCGCTGGCCTACGGACTCGACAAGATGAAGGACGAAAAAATCGCCGTCTATGACCTCGGCGGCGGCACTTTCGACATCTCCGCACTCGAAATCGGTGACGGCGTCTTCGAAGTCAAAGCCACCAATGGCGACACCCACCTCGGTGGTGACGATTGGGATAACCGCATTATGGATTGGATCATTGACGAGTTCAAAAAAGACTCCGGCATCGACCTCTCCAAGCAGCCTGACGCCGTTCAGCGCATCAAAGAAGAAGGCGAAAAAGCCAAGATCGCGCTCTCTTCCACCCAGGAGTTCGAAATCAATCTGCCCTTCGTCACCGCCGACGCCACCGGCCCGAAGCACATTCAGAAAAAACTCACCCGCTCCAAACTCGAGCAACTCACCGACGACCTCTTCGAGCGCACCATCAAGCCAGTCCGCGACTGCCTCAGCGACGCCAAGTGGACCAAGTCGGATGTGAATGAACTCGTCCTCGTCGGCGGCATGACCCGCATGCCAAAGGTCGTCGAGACCGCCCGTGAACTCATCGGCAAAGAGCCCCACAAGGGCGTCAACCCTGACGAAGTCGTGGCCATCGGCGCAGCCATCCAAGGCGGCGTGCTCAAGGGCGATGTGAAGGATGTCCTCCTCTTGGATGTGACTCCCCTCACCCTCGCGATCGAGACTGCTGGCGGCATCGCCACCCCGATGATCCCGCGCAACACCACGATCCCGACCAAGAAATCGAATGTCTTTTCCACCTACGCCGATAGCCAGCCCGGCGTGGAAATCAAGGTCCTGCAAGGCGAGCGCCCGCTCAGCCGCGACAACAAAAACCTCGGCACCTTCCACCTTGATGGCATCCCGCCCGCCCCGCGCGGCGTTCCGCAGATCGAAGTGACCTTCGACATCGATGCAAACGGCATTCTCAATGTCTCCGCGAAAGACCTCGGCACCGGCAAGGAACAGAAAATTTCCATCACCGGCTCCAGCGGACTTTCCAAGGAAGAGGTTGAGAAAATGCAAAAAGAAGCTGAAGTCCATGCCGAAGACGACCGCAAGGCGAAAGAGACCATCGAAATCCGCAACAACGCCGACAACCTCGCCTACCAGTGCGAGAAGCAATTGAAGGAACTCGGCGATAAGGTGGACGGTGCCTCGAAGAAAAACATCGAGGACTCCATCGAAAAAGTTCGCGAAGCCCTCAAAGGCGACGATGCCGATGCGATCAAGGCCGCCTACGACGACCTCCAAGCCAAATTCCAGGAAGTCACCACTGCCGCTTACAAAGCAGCAGCCGCTTCCGCCGGACCCGCTCCCGATGCCGCTTCGGGCGCTTCGACCGACGAACCCCAGCCCAAGAAGGACGATGTCGTTGACGCCGAATTCGAAGTTGTGGACGACGACAAGAAGAAATAGTCCGCGCACCACTTTAACAAAATGCTCCGGTCCGCACAGGGCCGGGGCCTGTTAAAAACAGAAACAAAGAAAACAAAACACACACCAACAATGGCAAATCCCAACATCAAACCTCTCTCCGATCGCGTGCTCGTGAAGCCGCTCGAAGCCGAGGAGAAAAGCAAGGGCGGAATCATCATTCCCGACTCCGCTAAAGAAAAACCACAAGAAGCCCAAGTCGTAGCTCTCGGCACAGGCAAACGCGACGAAAACGGCAAACTCATCGAGTTCTCCGTCAAGGCTGGCGACAAAGTCCTCATCTCCAAATACGGCGGAACCGAGGTCAAGGTCGAAGGCGAAAGCTACCTCATCATGCGCGAGGACGATATCCTCGGCGTCATCGGCTAATCGAAACTCAAAACTTAATTCTTAAAACTTAAACACTACTCACATGGCAGCAAAACAACTCCTATTCGACGAAGCAGCACGCCACGCGCTCCTTCGTGGTGTCGAGAAACTCGCCCGCGCCGTCAAGGCCACCCTCGGGCCATCGGGACGCAATGTTATCCTCGATAAAAAATTCGGCAGCCCCACGATCACCAAGGACGGCGTCACCGTCGCCAAGGAAATCGAACTCGAAGACGCTTATGAAAACATGGGCGCCCAACTCATTCGTGAGGTTTCGAGCAAGACCAGCGACATCGCTGGCGACGGCACCACCACAGCCACTGTTCTCGCCGAAGCGATCTATCGCGAAGGCCTCAAGAATGTGACCGCTGGCGCCAACCCGACCAACCTCAAGCGCGGTATCGACAAAGCTGTCGAAGCGCTCGTTGAAGAAATCAAAGCCATCTCCAAGAAAGTCAAAGACAGCTCGGAGATCGCCCAAGTCGCCACCGTTTCCGCAAACTGGGATACCACCATCGGCCAAATCATCGCCGACGCGATGGATAAAGTTGGCAAAGACGGCACGATCACCGTGGAAGAAGCCAAGTCGATCGAAACCTCCCTCGATGTCGTCGAGGGCATGCAGTTCGATAAAGGCTACCTCTCACCCTACTTCGTGACGAACCCCGACAGCCTCGAAGTCATCCAAGAGAGCGCCTACATCCTCATCCACGAGAAAAAAATCAGCAGCCTCAAAGACCTGCTTCCGATCCTTGAGAAGATCGCCAAAACCGGCAAACCCTTCCTCATTATCTCGGAAGATGTCGAAGGCGAAGCCCTGGCGACCCTCGTCGTCAACAAGCTCCGTGGCACGCTCCAAGTCTGCGCCGTCAAGGCCCCAGGCTTCGGCGACCGCCGCAAAGCCATGCTCGAAGATATCGCTGTCCTCACCGGTGGCAAATGCATCACCGAGGACCTCGGCATCAAGCTTGAGAACCTCGCCTTGGAAGATCTCGGCCGCGCCAAGCGCCTCGTCATCGACAAGGAAAACACCACCATCATCGAAGGTGAAGGCAAGCCAGGTGACATCCAAGGCCGCGTAGCCCAGATCAAGCGCCAGATCGAAGAAACCACCAGCGACTACGACCGTGAGAAGCTCCAAGAGCGCCTCGCCAAGCTCGCCGGCGGTGTCGCCGTCATCAATGTCGGTGCAGCCACCGAGACCGAGATGAAGGAAAAGAAAGCTCGCGTCGAAGACGCCCTCCACGCCACCCGTGCGGCGGTCGAGGAAGGAATCGTCCCCGGCGGCGGTGTTGCTCTCATCCGCGCTCAGGCCGCTCTGGATAAACTCCAGCTCACTGGCGACGAGGCGATCGGTGCCGGCATCATCCGCCGCGCCATCGAGCAACCGCTCCGCACCCTCGCCGACAACGCCGGCCAGGAAGGCGCACTCATCGTGCAGGAAGTCAAAAAGCGCTCCGGCGCCGAAGGCTACAATGTCGCTACTGGCAAATATGAAGACCTCATCAAAGCCGGCGTCGTTGATCCCGCCAAAGTGACCCGCAGCGCGCTCCAAAACGCCGCATCCATCAGCGGACTCCTCCTCACCACGGAAGCTCTCATCTCTGAGCTCCCCGAGAAGGACAAAGCTCCCGCCATGCCTCCGGGCGGCGGAATGGGTGGAATGGGCGGCATGGACTACTAAGTCCAGCCACTCAGGCTCCAAGCCAAACTCAACAACTCAGCCGGGTTCGCAAGAACCCGGCTGTTTTGTTTCTTCCCGCGTAGCGAAGCCGAAACGACTTTCGAAGGCGGTCCGAAGTCTGCCTGAATGTTGTAACCGCCCCACTCCGATGGGGCGCATCCAACAGCTGTGCCACGATGCGTGGCATGGAATGTGAAAGAACAGTCGTTGAGTCATTCCAGCGATTAGCGCAGGCGCTCTTTCGCTAGAACGTCACGGCTTGCCGCTTGCCTTCATGGCGGCTCGGGGTTTTTCTAGCGCCCTTACGCCTATGAATCTCGATACCACCTCGCTCGAACTCGCCGCCCGCGATGCCCGCGGACTGGCCATGGATGCCGTCGCCAAATGCAAATCCGGCCACCTCGGCCTGCCACTCGGAGCCGCCGACATTGGCGCCGCGCTGTTCGGGGCTGCCATGTCGTTCCACCCCGCCGAGCCGCGCTGGCTGAACCGCGACCGCTTTGTCCTCTCCGCTGGCCACGGCAGCATGTTCCTCTACGGCTGGCTCCACCTCGCGGGCTACGGCGTGTCCTTGGACGATCTGAAAAATTTCCGCCAACTCCACAGCATCACACCGGGTCATCCGGAGTTTCACGAAACGCCAGGCGTCGAGGCGACCACAGGCCCGCTCGGTCAGGGTGTGTCGAACGCCGTGGGCTTCGCGATTTCCGGTAAAATGAGCGAGGCGCGGTTCAACACCCCGACGCACCGCATTTTCGACCACCATGTGATCGCACTCGCCGGTGATGGTTGCTTGCAAGAGGGCGTGGCGCAGGAAGCCAGCGCACTCGCCGGCCACCTCGGCCTCGACAACCTCATCCTCATTTATGATTCCAACAATGTGACGCTCGACGCCATGGCGCCGGTGTCGCAGAGCGAGGACACCGCCGCGCGCTATGTCGCCTACGGATGGGATGTCCAGCAGATCGATGGCCACAACCTCTCGGAAATCGCCAACGCCGTCGCGAAGGCCAAGGCCGCCACAAGCGGAAAGCCTCAACTCATCGTCGCCAAGACGATCATCGGAAAAGGCATCGCCGAGGTGTGTGGCACGAACAAGGCCCACGGCGAGGCCGGCGTGAAATTCGTCACCGAGTCGCGCAAGGCACTGGGCCTGCCCGACGAGACCTTCTTTGTGGCGCCGGAGACGAAAGCCTATTTCGAAAAACACCGCGCAACCCTTGCTGCAGCCCATTCCGCTTGGGAAAAAACCTACTCCGCCTGGCGCGCCGCCAATGCCGAACTCGCCAAGGAACTCGACGACGCGCTCGCGGGCAAAGCCCCCGACCTGCTCGCGGCCATTCCGCCATTTGATCCCGCGGTGAACATCGCCACCCGCAAAGCCGGCTCCGATGTGCTCCAGCCCATCTGCGCCGCCATGCCGCTCGTCACCAGCGGCAGCGCCGACCTCCACGGCTCGACGCTGAACTACATCAAGGACGGCGGCGACTTCAACCGCCAGAACCGCTCCGGCCGCAATCTGCATTTCGGCATTCGCGAGCACGCCATGTGCGGCATCATGAATGGCATCGCCTACGACGGCATCTTCCGGGCGAGCGGCGCGACATTCCTCGTCTTCAGCGATTACGGCCGCCCGTCGATCCGCGTCGCCGCGTTGTCGAAGCTCCCGACCGTTTACATTTTCACCCACGACTCAGTAGGCGTGGGCGAGGACGGCCCGACCCACGAACCGGTGGAAACTGTCGCCGCCCTTCGCGCCATCCCGGGTCTCGATGTCATTCGCCCCGCCGATCCCGAGGAAACCGCCGGTGCGTTTGCCGCCGCGTTCCAGAAAAATGACGGCCCCACGATGCTGGTCCTCTGCCGCCAAAATCTCCCGACGCTCAATGCCATTCCCCTCCAGGAGCGGCGCGAGGGAGTTCTTCGCGGCGGCTACATCGCCAAAAAAGAATCCGCCAAACTCGAAACCATCCTCCTCGCCACCGGCAGCGAACTCCAACACGCGCTCAAAGCCGCCGACGAACTCGGCGCTGGAACTCGCGTTGTCTCGATGCCTTGCTTCGAGCGCTTCGAGCGGCAACCGGCCGACTACAAGGAAAGCATCCTGCCGAAATCCTGCCGCAAGCGTGTCTCGATCGAGGCGGGCATTTCCGATCCGTGGTTCCGCTATGTGGGCCTCGATGGAAAAGCCGTCGCCATCGACCGCTTCGGCCTCAGCGCGCCTGGCAATGTCGTGATGGAACAACTCGGCATGACCGCCGCCAAAGTGGTTGAGGCCGCGAAGTCGCTTTGAGAATAGTCCACCCGACGCTTGGCGAGGAGGGCTCTGCTTGTCAGAGCCGCAACAGTGAGGTTGCGAGAGCCGCCATGGGCCTGACAAGCAGGCCCCTCCTGAGTTTCCGCAAAGCCTCTTTTTAGTCATGCCCTCGCTGCAAGACCGCGACATGGTTCGGCGCAAAGCCGAGGAATTCGAGACCGCCAGCCAGCGGGAAATCCTCGCGTGGGCCTGGGAAACATTCGGCGAGCGAGCGGCCTTTGGAACCAGCTTCCAAGGCGCCGGCCTCGTCGCCATGCACACGGCCTACTCGAATGGATTCCGCTTCCCCGTTTTCACCATCGACACCGGCCTGCTCTTTCCTGAAACGCTCGAGTTGAAGGCCCAGATCGAGCAGCGCCTCGGAGTTTCCATCGAATCGCTGCACCCCGAACAAACCGTCGCCGAGCAGGCCGCCGAACTCGGCCCCGAGCTTTGGAAAGCCAAGCCCGACCTGTGCTGTTCACTCCGCAAGGTGATTCCTCTCCAAAAAAAACTCGCCTCGCTCGATGTCTGGATCACCGGCCTGCGCCGCCAGCAAAACGACACGCGCGAGAACACCCGCATCGTCGAGCTCTACCACTTCGATGTCCTCCGCGACCGCTACATCATCAAATTGAATCCCATGGCCACTTGGACTCGCGACCAGGTGCAGGATTACATCAAGCAGCACGTCCTCCCTGTGAATGCCCTCGCCGCTCGGGGTTACCGCTCCATTGGTTGCCAACCCTGCACCCGTCCCGTGGCCGACGGCGAAAGCGAGCGTGCCGGCCGCTGGACCGGCTTCGACAAAAGCGAATGCGGCATCCACACCTTCCTCGGGAGCAATATCTGAAGCCTGCTGTGGGGTTGACCACAATCGAAAAGGCGGGGGCCTTTGAGATAGACCAACGCAGGTTGGCCCGAAGGGCGAGACGAGCGGGAGCGAGCGAGTCAAAGAACACAGAGATCTTCCATGTTTTTCCCCTCCCTATCCTTTGATTCGCTACGCTCACCCCTTTGGGGCCGCCATCTGCGGTCTATCTCGCTTCGCTCGATTGTGGTTAAAAATTCTTTCTAATGATCCTCGAGCTTTTGGAATGGATCGCGACGCCTTGTCCTTGGTCCGCACGCAGGAACGGCCTTCTCGCCGCCCAGATTGGCATTCGCCATCGTGCGCGCCGCTGCCGAGACGCTTGGAAACCGCATCTTGACGCCTGCCGACAATTTGTCGCTGACACGCTCGGCCCCTCACCCGCCGATCAAAGCCTCGCGATTCTCGGCAGCGGACACCTGAATGATTTCGACCTCGAATTTCTCCAGCGGCGTTTCAAAAAAATCACGCTCGTGGATGCCGTCCACCCGCTCGAAATCCAAATCCGAGCGAGTTTTTCCCGAGACTGCCTTCGCCTGATCGCGACCGATCTCTCCAGCCCCAATGCCGAGATTGAGGATTTGGTCTCGCGTTCGAGTTGGACCATTTCAAGCTGCCTGCTTTCCCAGCTCCCGCTGTTTTCCCATGAGCCCTCCCCCACCCTCCTCGCCCGCCACTTGGCCCTCCTCCAAAAATCTCCCCGCGCCATCCTCATCACCGATGTCTCAAAACGCCGTGGCCCCGACAACGATTGGCAATCTCTCCTCGAACCCCCCCCCCTCCCCCACCCCGCCGCCGAGTGGACATGGCTC
>JBDKIG010000072.1:0-10408 GCA_039797215.1 Verrucomicrobiota bacterium
AATCAGGATGCAAAGTGCGCCTCCCACATCGAGGGCGCGTTTGAATCCGGAACACAGAGGGCGGATGTTTTTGAGCTGCATGCCCGTCATCCTGCCGGGACTGAGCGATTTGGGGAACTGGGGTGAAATACCCATGCCGCTTGGCACACTTCCATCCAACGGAACCGGCGGCATGTGAAAAAACCGGCAGGATCCGGCGGGAGTGGAAGTAGGTAGGTGTGAAGAGACATTCCCGTACGCATTCCCGGAATCCGGATCAGAACGCTTGGCGGTTGCAACTGCGCGACCGGTTGCCATCGGCTCCTGCCTGCTCATTCCGTTTTGCAGAATGTTGAACTGCCGTCGAGACGCCAGAGTGTGAAACAGTTCTTATGAAAATAGTGAATAACCGGCGTTGACTCTGAATTCCATGTTCATGTATCCCACGCCCGCCTTTTCCTTCGCCCTTCCATGACCGCACTTCTCTGTCCTCTCCGATTTCTCCTCCTTCTCGGGTTCCTCCTCGGAATCCCTGCCCACGCCCAGACGCCCCTCTGGAGGGATGTCACGTGGATCGAATCCCTCAATGTCTCCACCGACGAACCTGTGTGCTGGGGGAGTGTTAGAATAACTTGAAGAGTGATGGAGGGCTGTATGGGCGTCCCGGCACCCTGAAAGAAGTTAAACTAATAATGTTTGTTTGTGATTGCGACTGCGGGTGCCGTGGTCGGTGGCCCTCGGGGGCCGATGATTCTGTTGTTTTACTTTTATGCATTCAATGATTTCTCGAGGATTAAATACAGGCCTGATTGTGATGTCTGCACTGATGGGGAGTGCCTTGACATGTGAGGCCCAGATTCATCAGGTTGAGGATGTCGTTTGGAAAGATGTTGTGAACACCAGCGGAGTTCCTGGGGCGCTGATCCGAACTGGCGCCACCAGTACAACTCCAAGTTGGGACGCTGACGCGGTAAGTGTTAAAAACATAATTGGAGACGGTTGGGTAGAGTTTAGTTTTAGAGATCCAAGTCAGCCTGCGGTGCTCGGCCTTTCTGCGGGGAATACGGACCGAGGCATCAACTCTTTGGAATACAGCATTCGTTGCCTGGGAGGAGCCGCTCCCTTAGTTTCCGTCCGAGAAAAAAGCGTCGATCGCACGATGCTTGCGGGTGCGGACAGAACTGTTTCTGAAACCGATATTTTTCGCATTGAACGGACTGGTGGGATAATCCGCTACTACAAGAACAAAGGGAAACCCGGTGAGAGCCTTTTGTACGTTTCGCTGGTTCCTAGTCAGAGTCCCTTGCTGGTCGATACTTCGCTTGTCTACAAAGGAACGGGATTTCAGAATGTAAAGTATTATGGTCCAGAGGGGCCCGAGGATCTCGTGTGGGCCAAACCCGGGGGGGCAACTCCAAGCTACTTAACGGGTGGATCTGGGAGCAGGCTGGCAAAGTCTAAAGCGACCGTCTCATTTGACTCTGGAGCGGTCAGTTACAAGGCAATCCAAGCCGATGGATACGCCCAGTTTCGATTTGGTCAGGTCAATGGAGACGTGGTGGTCGGATTCGCGGGGACTAGTTCCGAATTTGGCGTGAGCACTTACTCGAATGCCTCGCTGATTCATACGATTCGGGGGCGGCCTGACAAGAAGTATGAGGTTCAAGAGAGCGGTGTGAGCCGCTGGGTTTCGACGACTCCTTATACACTGGATGATGTATTTCGAATTGAGCGCTCCGCAGAGACGGTTCGGTGTTTGCGAAATGGGGCAGTATTTTATACTTTTTCAGCCCCGAGTTCCGGAGCACTTCTGGTTGGGGCCTCGATCCTCACCAATGGCGCCTCTGTGACAAACTGCCAATACGATGGAGTGCAGATGGCGAGCCCAGTCGCTTGGACACGGTTATCCAGCACGGTTGCCAAACATGCGCCTGGAGGTTCTTCGATCGAAATGATCCAATCATCTCCCTCGCAGGTGGGCGATGGTATCGGCTACCCAATAGTCTCTGAGACTGGTTTTCCGGTTCCTGAGGTGGGGTTGCTGAGCTTCAAATTCGGGCAGACAAATAAGACAGTCGCGCTGGGATTAAGCGCTGGGGTTGGTTCTCCCTCACTCTATGGAATCAAGGGAAGTGCCGGCGTTTGCAGTATCATCGAGTACGATCTGTTCGGAAAACCCGTCTTGGATTACGCCATCGGGCCGTACAGCACGGCTGACCATTTTGGGATACGATGCGTCAATGGGCGCGTGGACTATCTTAGAAACGGACAGTTATTGCGCTCCGTGGTGCCATCCCGAGACAATTTTCCCGTTGTAATCGATGCGTTTTTCGGTGTCCGGCAGGAAGGGGCGCGTATAACAGATTGTGAGTATTATGGCGGGCCAGAAGATTTAATTTGGACTCGGCAGGTTGGAGCAACGCCAGTGGTTCAGCTTTCCGCGAATGGAAGTCCAGGACGTGGAAGCCGGATTACCCGTAGTTCAGCCGCCGCGGCATGGAGTGCCGATGCTGTCAGCTCGAGGCAGATAGTGGGAGACGGTTACGTGCAGTTCCGGTTCGGCAATACGGACAAGCGGGCCATGATTGGATTTAGTGTTTCTGATACTAACGAAAGTTATTCCGAATTAACTTACGCGCTTTATGGAAACAAAGGCGTGCTCAACATTTTTGAAAACGGGGTCCCGGTGATTAACCCATCCACTGGGAACACCAGTTTCGGCGTCTACACTATTACCGATACAAATAGAGAAGGTGATCTTTTCAAAATTGTCCGGAAAAACGGGGTTGTGAGTTTCTGGAAGATGCCGACGATAGGAATGCCGAGTCTCTCACAACCATTATATATTTCCTCGATAATCACCAGAACTCCCTTGTTGGTTGACTGCTCGCTCTATGATCCGGGAGTCTCCTTGGTAGACTGCCAGTACTGGCGGCGCGACACGGATTCAGATGGGATGGACGACGAGTGGGAAATGGCAACTTTTGGCCACCTCGATCGCAAAGGTGGCGGGGACTACGATATGGACGGGGTGACAGACCGTGAAGAGTTTTTGGGGGCAGGAAACCCTAGGAATGCTGTAGTTGACACTGATGGAGATGGGCTGCCAGACCAATGGGAGATCGCATGGTTCGGCAGCCTCCAGCGGACGCCAATCGAGGATGAAGACCGCGATGGGCTTACCATTCTGGATGAATATGAACACGAGAGTGATCCGTTTGATCGTTTCAATAGCCAAACACCGCAGTTGAGAATTACGGGAGGAAATGGACAGGTCGGTGCGTTTAACTCTTTTTTGCGAGACCCCTTGGTTGTGGAGGTGCGAGGCCCAGGGGGAGAGGTTCTGCCCAATGCCCCCGTTTTTTTTACAGTGGTGGCGGGGGATGGAACTCTTCATCAAGGCACTGCCGGGGAAGCTTATTCGAGTCTCACACTCCTGACTGATGAGAATGGCCGGGCTACGGTTTTCTTTAAGTTGCCCTTGGCAAAAACAGTCATTGGCAAGGTGCGGGCGGGTGCTTGGAGTAGGACGGGTGGATATCAGACTGTGGAGTTTTCAGCATACCCAGTGGGCAGTGACGCGGAGTTGGTTCTCTCGGGACTCAATGTCTGGTTGAAGGCTGACACCGGACTAGAGCTTTCCGGAAATGCAGTGACCACTTGGTATGACCTCTCGGGCTGGAACTTCACAGCCACCCTTTTCAATGGTGCCGCAGGTTCGACCGCACCCACCGTGGGATCCATCGGTGCCATTCCCTTGGTGAATTTCGATGGGATCGATGATAGGCTATCCCTGCCCACTGAAATCGGAAGTGACAACTTCACGATCTTCTCAGTGGTGGCAAGCACATCGACGACCACCAGTTCGGTGGCTGGCACTTCCTACCAGTACCGTGCCGCTGGTGCTTCGGGGCAGCGCTACTTATTCGGCGGCCCACTTCCGACTGGCGTTAGCCCGTGGCCGACTGTTCCGCAGAAACCTTCCAAACGCCGCATTTCCCAGTGGACCAACAATTTGTACATTGAGGACCCATTTGGGAGACTTTATGTACCGCTGCAAGGAAACGAAAACGTGTATCCTGTTGCAACACAATATCTTCCAGTCGATAAGCGCTACGATGTGACTGGAAACGTGTATTGGGATGGATCAACGTTTGTTAGGAACCCCCAAGGCGGTTGGAGCGCTGACAAGTGTGTGGCCGATTATCTCAGTAAAACGAGCGTCTTCAACGGCTGGGCAACCAGCAGGACAACTGTCGGAACTGTCAGGTACATGGATGGAGGTCTGGAACTGTGGAAGGAGACATTTTACGACATTACCCCGACCACGTGGAGTGGACTCACGAATTCCACTCAGCCGAATCAATCTGTCCTCGCACACGTTTCTGCTGGACTCTCCACCGGCTCCGATGGTGTGGCTGCTTTTGAAATGCGCAGTGACTATAGTCCAGCGACCGCAGTTAGCCGACGCACGGCGGATCAGGCACTGCGGGTCATTACCCTCAAATACGAGGGGAAACGACCCCGGCTCTATGACAACGGGCTGTTGAAGGCCTCCGGACCCGTTTCCCTCGCAGGATCGGTTCGTGGGCCACAATACATCGGGTCAGCTGGGATCAGTGGAAGTTATTTCAAAGGCGGCGTCGCCGAAATCCTGATCTTCAACCGGGCGCTGTCCGAGATGGAACGTGAGGCGGTGGAGAACTACCTTGCCGAACGCTTCAAGATTGCCGGAGTGGATCGGGATGGAGACCAGCTCCCGGATTGGTTTGAATACCAGTGGTTTGGCGACCTTGATGAGACCGGTGCCGGCGATACGGACGGAGACGGTCTCACCAACATAAAAGAGCATGCACTTGGTCTCAATCCCGCAAATGTTGATACAGATCAAGATGGTTTGTGGGATGGGTATGAGATCCTTTACGAAAACAACAAAACGAATCCAGCAATGGCCGACACTGATGGGGATGGATACCCGGACGGCTATGAGAAGGCACAAGGTTGGAACCCTTTGAACAGTAGCAATGGACTGAGGGATGCCAATGGGGACGGCGTCCATGACGGATGGGCTTTTTTGCTCAACTACAATGCTGCGACTGCGGATTCCGACGGGGACGGACTGCGCGATCTCGATGAGATTCGCATCGGTTCGGATCCTTATCGATCTGCCGATAGCAATGGCGACGGGATTAGCGATCGAGTTGCTTGGTTGTCTGGGGTGAATGCCTTTCAGATGGACCATGATGGCGACGGTGTATCGAACAGCGAGGAGGTTATTCGCGGGACTGATCCCTTCCGGGCGGATTCGGATGGCGACGGGGTCAATGATTTGTTGGATGCATTCCCAATCGACCCAGCCCGCAATTCGATGGGGGCAGCCAACCCCAACGACAAGCTGCCCCCGAACATCGTCGTGGTTCGCCCTCCCGATGCTCAGCGGATTCGTTAATCACGCAACCAGAGTGTTCAGCGCCATTTGAGAGGTGCGACCAATCCACAGTTTAATTTGTTATGCATGTATTTAGATATTCCTTGATTCACAGGATCACAGCTTCACTTCTTCTTCCGTTCTATGCCTCGCTGGCTGTGCCGAGCACGATCTCCGCCCAGTCAGCGGAGCAAAAAACAAGGAGGCCTCTCAAGGATTCTTATGTCGAGCCTTGGGTTCCTCCTGCGCCGGTTCTTACCAGCCCAAGTATCGTGATGAATCGAGCCGCATCGGCGCTTGGGATTGAAGAGCCGGTTGGCAAAGCGGATCTCTCTGCGGTGCCCGATTTGACAGAAATTGCGGCCGCTCGGATTCTCCGGGCACCCACTCCGGGCGATCCGGCCAGTACCATTGGAGCCAGCGAGCAGCCGGCCCTTTCCAAAGCGCTGGCCTCTTACGCTCGTGAAGGTGGCCAGTTCAATCCGCAAAATCTCACACTCCTCGACCAGCACCTCAACAGTTTCAGTGATTCACCTTTGCGCGCAACCCTGCTGCTTGAGAAGGCAGAACTGTGCAAACGGAATGGCCACTTCGTAAAGGCTTTGGACGCGTTCGAACTCGTCTGGAATGAGAACAAAAATCTGACCAACAATGATGGGATCCGCATGGCGGAACGGGCACTCAAGGAGGTGCTTTTCCTCGCCAGTCATCTCGGGCAGAAGCAAACACTCACCCGGCTCATTTCTGAAGTGAAGGAGCGGGATCTGGGCGGAGATGCCACAGAGGCGGTCTTCAAGGCGCATGAGGCGCTCTGGTTTCTCAACAATCGAGCTGAACGGAATATTTTTTGTGGATTTACCGCAACCAACTTGGTCTGCGTGCCTCAGGGCGATCCACCGATCTTTCCCGATGTTCACAATGAGACCGAAAAGAAAGCATTTATCCGCGACGGACTGTCTCTGTTTGAATTGCGTGCCCATAGCCTAGAAGAGGGCGGAAGTCTACGGATCTTCAAACGGTCCAAAGGCAGTCCACTGGTGGTTCCCAGCGTCATTCACTGGGTTTTCAACCACTATTCCGCCGTTACCGAGCAGAAGGGCGACCTGTACCGAATTCAGGATCCGCATCTACGCTTTGATGGCTGGATCACCAGGGAGTTTCTCGAGGAGCAAACCAGCGGATACCTCTTGGTCTCCGGAAAAACCCAGATTCCGAAAAGCTACGCCAAAGTGTCTGACAAGGAGGCGAAGGGAGTCTTCGGCCGCCACTGCGTGCACGCTCGCGACGACGAGGGAGACGACTGCACCAAGGGGGGGAACTACTCGAGTTGTGCGATGGCCACTTATAGCTTCCGCATGTTGAACCCGGGTTTGGTTGTGACGGATACGCCCATTACGCACCAACCGGCTTACGGACCGGCAGTCAACATTCGAGTGGTTTATGATCAACGCAGCACAGTGGTCGCCGATAGGAGTGCAGATTATGCAAACTTTGGCCCCCAGTGGACCCATGGGCTGAACGCCTACGTGGTGAAGGTAGGCACCGGACCTGTGACCTCCCCCAATTCCTCTGTTCGGGCCGTGCGGGGTGACGGTGTCTATTACCAGTATTCAAACCTAACCAACAGCAACAACTACTCCAATCCGAAGTTCGCGGATCGCCCGCAACTTGTATTTGTGCCCGGGACCGCCGGGATCCGGGGCTATAAATTGTTATATCCGGATGGATCTGAGGAACTTTACACCAAGGCTGACGGGATCTCGGAGACTCGTTACTTTCTCACTAAAGTTACCGATACGTTCGGAAAGGCACTGTCCATCCAGTATGACACCAGCCTGCGGATCACCTCGGTGGTCGATGCTCTGAATGGAGTCACCACCTTTTCCTACACACCTGCTGCGGGTGATGGAGTTCCCACAGACACATTCAAAATCCGCTCCATCACGGACCCGTTCAACCGAAAAGCTCAGTTCGCCTATGATGCCTCTGGTCGACTGCGCAAAATTGTCGACCCGATGGGTATTACCTCGGAATTCCGGTACGGGAAGAATGACTTCATCGAACAAGTCATCACTCCCTATGGGGTGGCCATTTTCCAGACGGGAGATCTGCCCGGGATCAATGAGGAGCCAGGGCGCTTCATTGAGGCGGTGGATCCTTACGGCAATCGAGAGCGGATGGAGGCAAATGACTTTGCTTTTGGCAACAAATACGGAATCAGCGAGCTGGCGATGGTGAATGAGGAAACTGGGAACCGTCCCCCGCCCACCTCGGTGCGAGTGGGCACCCAGGATGTGCCGTTTTTGCCAAAGGTCGCCAACCTACATTACCGAAACACGTTTTACTGGGACAAGAAACAGATGGCGTATCACGCGGGCGATTACTCCATGGCTACCATCTACAATTGGTTGACTGTCACAGATGACAAGATCACCTCGGTCCTCGCCAGCGTGAAGAAACCGTTGGAGGGCCGGGTCTGGTTCAATTATCCGGGGCAGACCTCCGAGCACTCCATCGGCAAGACGTCCATGCCCTCGAAGGTCGTGCGCGCCGTGGAGCAGGCGGATGGTTCTCTGGTCTACACCATGGAGCAACTTCTTTTCGAACAGTCCGGCAGCCCCGGTGTGATGGCCAATGGGTATGGGTTCCCGGTTGGCAAGGTCGATGCCGAGGGACGGCGTGTGCGGTATCAGTTTGCCTCCAATCAGTTGGATCTCACTGCGGTCGAGGTCGATGAAAATGGCGCGTGGCGTACCCTCTACTCCTTTTCCAACTACCTTAATCGGTTGCCCCAAACGGTGTCCGATGCCTCCGGCTTGGCCCGCAACTACACCTATAATCCGGCTGGCCAGGTCACCCAAATCGTCACCAGCAAAGGCACGGCCAGCGAGATCACCCGGTTCTTTTACAAGCGTATTCCAGGGGTGGATGTCTTTCTGAGTGGATCGGGCGATGGGGACGGCTATCTCATGCGGGTGGAACAGTCCGTGGCCGGAGGCACCTTTGTTCCGATTGCTGAGTTCACTTATGATGCGGCCCTAAGAGTGCGTCAGGCCAAGGATGTCGATAAATACACGCTCAAATACGATTACGATAATTTCGACCGGGTTACCCTCATCACCCACCCAGACTCCACCACCGAGCAGTTTGTGTACGACAAGCTCGATCTTCACGCTGAAAAGGATCGGGGAGGGCTCTGGACACGGACCTTCTACAATTCGCTCCGCCAACCTGTCGTAACTCAAGATCCAAAAGGACGATTCACCACCCTGGAGTGGTGCCGTTGTGGGTCCCTGAGCAAAGTAATCGATCCCATGGGCAAGACCACTTGGTGGAAACGGGATTCTCAAGGCAGAGTCACAGAAAAGCTCATGCCGGATGGAGTCACGGCGACTCGTTATCAGTACCAGCCAAAAAGTGGGCGACTGGCTTCTGTGACCATGCCCAACAACGCAGGGCAGGCTAATACCGTCGCCTATGTCTACAGCCTGGGAGGACAGCTCCTCAAGGAGGACTACGCCGACCCGGCGACCCCGGATGTGAGCTACCGCTATGATGATTTCATGGCCCGGTTGACCTCTCATGCTGACGGTCTAGGCACCACCAATTACGCCTACCATCCTCTCATCGGAGCCGTCCCGGGGGCCGGCATGCTCCAATCAATCAATGGTCCCCGGACCGATGACACCCTTCGCTACGGCTACGACTGGCACAGCCGACTCAGCCGTCGGGAGTTAGTGACGGATTCCGGCTCAATCCTGCGGAGTGAGGAGGTCCTCTTTGATTCACTGGGTCGGGCGGACTTGGTCACCAATCAGTTGGGCGCGTTTGATCTGGTTTATAATGCTGGCAACAATGGTCCGCGAGTGGACGCGGTCGTGGCACCAAATGGCCTTCGCACCGACTTCACCTACCATCCCCTGTCCGCTACTGGGGGCAAGGCGCTGCTTCTTTCGGGCATCAGCCACTCCAGAAATGGGAGCGCGCTGGCTTCCTTCACTTACGATTACGACCCCTCCGGGCGCATCACCACTTGGGGCCGCAATTTGGGCGGGGTGGCCGGCACTTGGGCTTTTGAATACTCACGCGCCTCGGAGTTGACCGGCGCTACCCTTAAGAACGCCACCGGACAGGTCGCCAAATCCATGCGCTACTTGTACGATGGCAGCGGAAATCGGGTCCTCAACGGCGTCGATTCCACTGCCAAGTACGCCCGCTACAACAACCTCAACCAACTCGGGAAGATCGGGGGGGCGGGTCCAGCGATGATCGAGGGAACTGTTGACGAGCCTTCCACCGTGACGGTCAACGGGGTCCGCACCGAGACGGTGCAGGTGCCGGGCACCCAAACCTGGCGCTTCGAGCGCCAAATTGAAGCCACTGAGGGCACGAACACCGTCTCCATTGTGGCCAAGGACGCCCAAAACAATACCCGGAGCGACCAGTGGCAATTTTCCGTCGGTCCGGTGGAGAAGACCCTGCTCTATGACGCGAACGGCAATCTCAATGCCGATGGAGCCCGCACCCTCACCTGGGATACCCGCGACCGCCTCACCAGTGTGACAATCGACGGTGTCTCGTACTCCTGGGAGTACGACGGCATGGACCGACGCATCCGGGAATTGCGCAATGGCGTGTTGGTTAAACAATGGATTTGGGATGGCTTGGAGATCATCCAGGAGCGCGATGGGACGGGCGCGATCACCAAAACGTTTTACCAGCAGGGAGTCGTTCAAGGAGGCGCTAGCTACTTCTACACCCGCGATCACCTCGGCAGCATCCGAGAAATGATCGACGCCAGTGGGGGGGGGCGCGCTCGTTATGACTATGACCTCTGGGGCCAGCGGGAGAAACTGGCCGGTGACCTCGAGGCTGACCTCGGTTACACCGGTCACTTCACTCACCAGGGAGCCAAGATGGTCATGGCCCCCTTCCGTCAGTATGACGCGGCGCTGGGCCGCTGGCTCTCGAGGGACCCGATCGGGGAAGCCGGCGGGCTCA
>JBDKIG010000073.1:0-10135 GCA_039797215.1 Verrucomicrobiota bacterium
CGCGGTTGGTGTATTTTTTCGCGATGGAAATGACGAGGCGCAAGTTGGCTTCGACCATCTCGGTTTTGGCCTTGAGAGCGTGCTTGTGCGAGAGCTTGAGCTTGTCGTGTTCGGAGCTGAGCTCTTCGGCGGACAGCCAGAATCTCATCTGCATCTCGCGGAGTTCGTCCGTATGCTGCTTTTGAAGTTTCTTGTTGGAGCTTTTCTTGGATTTGGCGAGTTCGCGCTGGAGGTTGCCGACGGAGTTGCGGTTTTCCTCCACCAAAATGACAAAGTCCTCGATGACCTTTTGTTTGTAGAAAAATTTCGGGTAGAGCGCCTGAAGATTCTTGAGGGCCTTGTCGAATTTCTTCCGCTTGTCGGAGTTTGGGCCGACTTTGGAAGCCTCGTGGTAGAGCTTGGAAACGGCTTCCGACTGGCGCTTGAGTTGCTGGCACAGGCGGGGGAGTGCCTTCATGTAGCTATCACGGCTCTCGATTTTTTTGTCGAGAATCACGCGGTCGAAGCGTTCGCGCTGGTCGATAAGTTTTTGGCCGAGATCGTAATGGGCGCGGGCCACGGAGCCAAAGCAGTAAAGGATTTCCTGAACTTTTAACTCGGCATCTTCGATGCGTTTGGAAATTTCCACCTCTTGCTCGCGGGTGAGCAGGGGGACTTGGCCCATCTGCTTGAGATACATGCGGACGGGGTCGTCGAGGATGTCGAGCTTGGTGTCGGCTTTCTCCTCTTTTTCTTCCTTCTCTTCTTTATCTTCCTTTTCCTCTTCCTCCTCGGGCTTCGCAACTTCTTTGACGCGGTCGACATCCGAGGCTTCGATGATCTCGATCTCGACTCCGCGGAGTTGGCTGATGATCGCGTCGAGATGGTCGGGGTTGCTGACGCCCTCGGGCAGATGCTCGTCGAGATCTTCGTAGGTCAGGTAGCCTTGCTCTTTGGCGAGACGAATGAGTTCCCGGACTTTTTCCTGGATCAGCTTCGGAATGTCGGAAGGAAGGGTCTGAATGGCCGTCGCAGGAGCGGTCGATTTGCCTTTGGATTTCGATTTCGAAGGGGCGGCGGCTGGAGCGGGAGCGGCTATTGAGGCCTTGGCTGGAGCTTTGACGGGTGCTTTCGCGGGGGCTTTGGCTGGAGTTTTGAAGGGTGCTTTTGCGGGAGCCTTAACAGGTGCTTTCGCGGGGGCTTTTGCAGGTGCTTTGGTTGGAGCCTTAACGGGTGCGGGCTTTTTCGCAGGAGCTGATTTTTTGGGAGGTGCGGGCTTTTTGGCCGGAATGGTTTTTTTGGGAGCCGGGGCTTTTTTGACGGGCTTCGAGGGTTTGGAAACCTTCGCCGGAGCTTTCTTGGCTGGGACCGGCTTTTTGGAAGCGGGTTTGGGAGCCGGTTTTTTCACCGGCTTCGAAGGCAACTTCTTCGCCGGAGCTTTTTTGGCCGGAGCGGGCTTTTTAGGAGCCGGAGCTTTTTTGGCGGGTTTCGTTTTGGAAGTAGAGCTTGCGGAGCTCTTTGAAGAGGATTTGGATTTGGTTTTCAAGCGGCTGTCTTTTAAGTCCTTTACTCTTGGTCAAAAGGCCGACGAAGATCCGCCATACGAATTTTGAGGTCAAGGATTTGTTTTTGAATTTTTTGGCGTTCCTCGAGAGGTAGGCTGGAATCCCCGACCCGGCTCTTTAGTGCGTCAATGCGTTGTTCGAATTGGCGCATCCGTAGGCCATGGATGGTGGATTTTGCGCGTTGCAGGGGGTTGGGGGCCACTCGGAGCGTTTCAAGGGAAGAAAGGAATCGTTCCTCGGCGCCGGAAAGTTCGGACATCAACGCTGCGGAAAGAGGGGAGTGATCGGGGAAATCGGCGCGGGAGAGTTTATCGAGAATCGCGGCTTGAGGTTCGAACTCGGCGAGCGGGGTCTGGGTGCGAAGCCATTCACGGACCTCGGAGCTGGCGAGGACGAGTTGACCGAGCATTTTCATGCCTTCGGTGAGTGAAATCGCATCTTCTGGCTGGGTCTGCGGCCCGGGATCTTGGGAGTCTCGTTCGACGGATGGAGCCTTCATGCCAGCGCGAATCGAGGCGGGGGACACGCCAAGTCGGGTGGAAATTCGGCCGAGGAGGGCTTCGCGCAATACGGCATCCTGCACGAGGGCGAGGGAAGGGGCGAGGCGTCGGACGAGGCGCGATTTCGCCCCCGTATCTTCGAGTTCCCCGGAGGCGACGGCCTCGGCGAGGTTGTGGTCGAAGTATTCCTTGGCCGACTCAACCAATTTCAAAAAGGCCGCCGGGCCTTGTTTGCGGATGAGCGAATCGGGATCCTCGCCGGCCGGGAGGGCGATGATTTTTACTGTGAGGCCTTGCGAAAGAAGGGCGGGAACGGAGCGGTCGGCGGCTTTTTTTCCTGCGGCGTCGGAGTCGAAGCAGAGCAGGACGGTCTCGACATAGCGCTTGAGAAGTCGGGCTTGGTCGGTCGTGAATGCCGTGCCTTGGGGGGCGATGACATGGCGCACGCCGGCCTCGAAGGCCGAGATGAGATCGATCTGGCCCTCGCAAACAATGGCGGCGTTTTTTTCGATGAGGTCGCGTTTGGTTTTATCGAGGCCGTAAAGAACGCGGCCTTTCGTGAACAGCGGCGTCTCGGGCGAGTTGACATATTTCGCGGCTTTCGGATCCGACTCGAGGGTGCGACCACTGAATGCAACGACCTCGCCGTAATCATTATGGATCGGAAACATCACGCGGTTGCGGAAGCGGCTGTAGAGCGGAGCGCCAGGCCGGTCGTCCTTAGACGAGGCCAGGCCGCTTTGCTCAATCTCCTCGCGGGAAAACTTCCGCTCGCGCAGGTGAATCAGTAACGCATCCCACGACTCCGGCGCGTAGCCAAGCTTCCAGGATTTCGCGATCTCGGAGGTCAGTCCGCGGGATTTGAGGTAGTCGCGAGCCGAGGCGCCATCGGGCGATTTCAGAAGGTTGTGGTGGAACCAAAGGGCGGCTTCGGCGTGGAGTGCGAGCAGGCGCTTGCGGAGGCCGTGTTTCCTCTCGTCTTCGGGAGTCGAAGCTTCCTCGACAAGCGGAATATTGGCGCGCTGGGCGAGGCGACGGACGGCGGAGGGAAAATCCACATGCTCGTAATCCATGACGAACCGCAGCACGCCGCCACCTGCGCCACAGCCGAAGCAGTGGTAGGACTGACGCGAGGGGTTCACATGGAACGATGGGGACTTCTCCTGATGGAACGGGCAGAGGGCGCGGAAGCTGGTTCCGGCGCGCTTCAGCGGAAAGTAGGAGCCAACCACATCAACGATGTCATTGGCGTCCGCAACGCGCTGGATGCTTTCCTCTGAGATAAAACCCACAGGGCGGAAAATACCTTGCGGGCCCGCTGGGCGCGAGGGAGATTTCCAACTCCATGGCAAGATTCCTACTGGTGGCGGCGCTTTTTGCCGCGATGTTTGGTGCCCGAGCCGAGGAGGCAAAAATTACGGCCGGATCGGTCGTCGTCCTTCCTGTCGATGGAGCGATCACCGAGGCGCAGTTTTTCTTTCTACGCCGGGCCTTGAAGGACTCCGAGTCTGCTGGGGCGGCGGCTATCATACTGGATATGGACACGCCCGGCGGCGACCTGAAGGCCACGGAGAAAATCGTTCAAATGCTCACCAAAAGCCCCATTCCAAGCTACACCTATGTGGATACGAATGCGGGTTCGGCCGGCGCTCTGATCGCTCTTTCGACGAAAAAAGTCTTCATGGCACCAATCAGTGCGATCGGAGCGGCAGCGCCTGTCGCGGGTTCGGGACAGGAAATTCCGGAAACGATGAATGCGAAGATCGTTTCCTATTTCTCCGGATACTTCCGCAGCGTGGCGCAAAAAAATGGTTACCACCCCGAGTTGGTGGATGGTTTCATGAACCTCGACAAGGAAGTGAAGATCGGCGGCGAGGTCATCAATCCCAAAGGGGCCCTCCTCACGCTCAGCGCGCAGGAGGCCACACGCGAAATCGGCGGGAAGCCTCTCCTGGCCAGCGGCATCGCAGCGGATGTGTCCGCTCTGGCCGGGCTTTGCGGGTTGGATGCCAGTCGCATTGTGAGCTTCGAGCCCTCGGGCTTCGAGCATGTCGCGCAGTGGATCACCACGCTCGCGCCGCTCTTTCTGCTCGGTGGAATCATTGGCGCGTATCTCGAATTCAAGGCCCCGGGCTTCGGGGTCGCCGGGGTGCTTTCCGCGATTTGTTTTTTGATTTTTTTCGGTGGCCACTACATCGCCGGGCTGACGGGTTTGGAAATGCCGGCGATTTTTGTGATTGGGATTCTATGCATTCTCATCGAGCTGATCTTTTTTCCGGGCATTGTGGTTTTAGCCCTCGCCGGGGCGGCCATGGCCGTGACGGCGCTATTTTTTACGATGGCGGATTTCTACCCCGCCCAACCGATTCAGATTTCTTTTGAGATGTTCCGCGTTCCGATGCTCAACCTCTCGATTGCCTTTCTGGCGAGCCTTGTCGTGATCACCATTTTCGCCCGATTCCTGCCATCCATTCCTATGTTTAAAAGCCTCTTTCTCTCGTCAAAAGCCAATCCCGGGCCGTCGATCGCTCCTGTCGTTACAGAACTCGGCATGGCTGTGAACTTGCAACCCGGTGCCACCGGCACGGCGCTCTCGATCCTGCGCCCGAGTGGACGAGCGAAAATTGGCGATGGCATTTTCGATGTGATGACAAATGGCGAATTCCTCGAGTTGGGAACGCCGGTGAAAGTGCTAGCCATCACGGGACCGAATATCGTGGTTGGCCGGGTCTCCTGATTTTTTTAAGGCAACCACTCGAGCTTCGAGCCCAAAGGCAGAAGCGAGGCGGCGCGGAGGATGTCCCAATTCGCTAGGCGGAACCCACCAAGGCTTTCGTAGCCGAACATTTCGGACGGTGTGGCCGTGCCGTGGAGGCCGAAGGGCAGGGGGGTGCTTTCGTTGGCTTTAGCGAGGTTGATCCACACGACGCCAGCGGGGTTGTTCGGGCCGGCAGGGAGGATTTCCTCGCGATCCAACACCGCCGGAGCCTGGCGCGGCGTGGGGTTGGGGTTCACATAAAACGGGCCGGTTTTTTCCTCACGGATGACACGCGGTTCGCGGATCGTGGCGAGGCGTGGGCGCGGGATGGCATCCAGGATTTTCCATTCCCCGCGGCCGCGAAGTCCTGGGCGAGAGCGGGAGAGCGGCATGACGGCGGTGAGCTTTTCGCCTTGGTGAATCTCGAGAACGGCGAGGTCGCGAATGACGGCGCGGGTGGGGGAATTCGCCGGGGGCTGGATTCCACGGGCGGGGATATTTTCGATTTCAAACGGCGCGACATTCGGCACGCGAAATACCGAGCCTGCGGGAGGGTTTGCACCGAGCTTGGGGTTGAGTTTTCGAAGGAATTTCTCATCGCAGTGGAAACGCTCGGCCACGAATTCCCAGGGAGAGCGGTAGGCGAGGATGGGAGGGGAGAGGAGTTCCTCGTAGGTTGGAGCAGGGGTGGGGGATGGCTTGCCGTCTGCCGAAGAAGCGAGCGTGGCCTTCGGTGGAGAGATAAAATGGAAATCCTCAACTCGGAGGGTGTAGTCGGTCACGGTCTTCGCTGTGGATGCCACGGCATTCGCCACCACCTCGGCGTGGTCCAGTGGGACGCCGCGCGAAGTCTGATAGAGGTGAAGGATGCGGCCAAACATGGCATCGGGCTGGTCCGAAATCGCCCCGGTGGAAAAGCCTTCGTTGTCGAGGAAGACGCGGAGCAGGAGGACTTCGTTCACCGGGTTGGGTTGAGCGTTGGACTGATCGGTTTTTTTAGAGCCCGGGCCGCGGAGGGCGGCCCGCTCCTCGGCATTGGGAATCCGGAGTTCCTGTCCGATCTGGAGGAAGTCGCTTTGAAGGCCGTTGAATGCTCGAAGTTCGGCGACGGTGAGGTCGAAACGCTTGGCGATTCTTACGAGGACATCCCCTTTTTTAATCGTATAAATTCCAGGGTCAGCCTCGGGATTTTTGGCGGCGGTTTGTGGGGAGTTGGCAAGGACTGGAACGCGTTGCGGCGGGAGTCCCCAGGGCTGGCCTGGTGCGGAGGGAATGACCTGCCATTTCCAATTTACAGCGCGCTCCATGCCGGGCTCGGGGCGTTGTTGGTTGGCTTGCAGCAAGGTTGGGAGGAGGAAGATCAGGCAGAAGATGGAAGAAAGGAGGAAGGAGATGGGCAGAGGAAAGCGTCGAGAGGCGAGGACTTCAAGGAGGGTGGGCGTCCCGCCCACGGGATGGGAGCGATGTGGGCGGGACGCCCACGCTCCTTGAGTGGGCGCGGTAGCGGTGTGATTCGATGCGACGGGCATTCTTGTGGGAGTTAGCATCGGCGCGGGGTGGAATCAACTCCGGTCGCGCTTGGCTTGGAGAGCGGTTCGGACTTGGGCGAGCGGGAGGGTGTTCAGCACATCATCCTTGGTAAGCCAACCCTTGCGGGCGATGCCGATGCCGAAGATCAAATCCTGCAAGCCGGCGGTCGAGTGGGCGTCGGGGTTGATCACGCACTTCACGCCTTTTTCCTTGGCGAGTTGCCACCAGCGCCAGTCGAGATCGAGGCGGCGCGGGTTGGCATTGAGTTCGATGAAAGTGCCTGTGGCGGCCGCCGCATCGAGGATGGCGGGAATATCGAGTTGGTAGGGCTCGCGGCCGAGCAGGAGGCGTCCAGTCGGGTGGGCGAGCATGGTGATGTGGGGATTTTCGATCGCGCGGATGATGCGCTTCGTCATCTCGGCGGCGGGCATGGTGAACGACGAATGAATACTGCCGACGACATAATCCAGCGAGGCGAGGATTTCGTCAGAGAAATCCAGCGAGCCGTCCTTGAGGATGTCGCATTCGGTGCCGGCAAATATGTGGATGTCTTTTTCGGTGGCGTTGATTTCCGCAATGCGGGCGACCTGGGCGGCGAGGCGTTTTTCATCGAGGCCGTTGGCTTGGAAGGAGGCTTTGGAGTGGTCGGCGATGCCGAGGTATTCGAGGCCGAGTTCCTTGGCGGCGGCGACCATGTCCTCGAGCGAGGAGCGTCCGTCGCTCTCGGTGGTGTGGTTGTGAAATGCCCCGCGGAGGTTGCTCCATTCGATGAGGCGCGGGAGGGCGTGCTTCTCGGCGGCATCGATCTCGCCGTGGTTCTCGCGGAGTTCGGGTTCGATCGGATCGAGGTCGAGGGCGCGGTAGATGTCGGCCTCCTCCTGGATTTCAGGGAGCGGTTCGCGGAGTTCGCGGCCCTCGGCGGCGCTGAAGCGGTATTCATTGAGCGACCAGCCGCGCGAGAGGGCGCGGGAGCGCATGCGAACATTATGCTCTTTGCTGCCGGTGAAATAATTCAACGCGAAGGGAAATTCGGCGGCGGTGACGGCGCGGAGGTCGCACTGGATGCCGTTCTTCAGGATCACGCTCGATTTGGTTGCGCCGTGCGCGAGGATGTTTTCGACCAGCGGATGGGTCGTAAAAAACTCCATGATGGCCTCGGGTTTTTTTGTGGAAACGAGAAAGTCGATGTCTCGGACGATTTCCTTTTTGCGGCGGAAACTCCCGGCGATCTGGGCTTGTCCCACATCGGGGTGAGTTCGAAGGTCTTCGAGAAGCGACCCGGCGAGGGCGGCGATGTCGCCGTAGCGGAACTCGCCGGCGTGGCTGCGCATGTGCTCGATGGCTTTGAGAATGTTTGTGGCGGTCTTCTCGCCGAATCCTGGCAGGGCGGAGACTTGGCCGGATTTGCAGGCGCGTTCCAGGCTGGTGACCGAATGGATTTTCAGGGAATCCCAGAGGGCTTTGATTTTTTTCCCGCCGAGGCCCTGGATGTCGAAAAGAGTGAGGATGTCGGGCGGGAATTCGTCGCGGAGGTCGTTGTAGTAATCGAGCCGATCGGTGGTGGAGAGCGTGGCGATTTTCTCGGCGGTGGCCTTGCCGATTCCATCGACTGCGATGAGTCGATCCTCGGCGATGAGCTTCTCAAGCGGCTCGGCGAGAATTTCGAGAGCCTTTGCAGCGTGGATGTAGGCGCGGATTTTGAAGGGATTCTCACCCTTAAGTTCGAGGAGGCGGGCGATATTTTCAAAAACACCAATAATTTCGTCTTTGTTCATTGAGTGTAGGTCGAAAGGCGGTTGCGCCAGCCGGGGAGCCATTTCGCCTCGTTGCGGGCGGGCGGGGAGTTTTTGACGCGGCGGGTGAGAGCGATGTCGGCTGCTTTGGCGAATTCAGGCAGGGCGTTTCCGCTTGTGGGCATGGTTTCGAGGACTTGGAGGAGTCCCCAGCCTTGGCCGTTGTAGCGTTCGGCGGGGCTGACGCCCTCGCCCTTGAAGTTCACATAATCCATGAGCGCGTAGTAGCCCAGCGGCTCTGCGGCGACGCGGGAGAAATTGGCGGCGATTCGCGCGCGCTGCTGGGCAGGCGCGGCGGCAAGGATTTTCGGGAGGGCGCCTTCCAATCGCATCGCGGCGTAGCGGGCTTGGTCGGCCACGGTGGCGGCGAGCATTTGGCGGAGAGACGACAAGCGGGGGCTGTCGAGATCCGCCATGAACGCGGTGCGGTTTTTCCAAGGGCAGGGGCCGAGCATCCAGTCCGGGACAGTCACGCCCCGGGTTTTGAGGAATTTCGCCAGGCCCGGCCAGCTTTCCTCGAATGGGCCGCGATTCCCCGGTGGATACCAGATGAAGTGGGCAATGCCGAGGGAGGGGAATTCCTCGCCTTTGTTCCAAGAGGTGAGACCCGAGACAGTGCCGGCGCATTCGTTTTTCCAAATCCTCTTTCCAATCTCGAGCGCCTGCGCATTGGTGAGTCGGATCTCGGCCGCTTGGGTGGAAATGGCAGCGAACAGAAAGAGCGTGGCGAAAAGTTTCATGGGGCGGAAAAACAAACCATCACACTCCGCGCCGCGCACGGAAGAAATCCTTGAGCATCCCGGCGCATTCATCGGCAAGAATGCCGGAAGTCGTGAGGCAGCGGTGATTGAGTTCGGGCATTTGGAGGAGATTCAGCAAGCCTCCTGCCCCCCCGTATTTGGGATCTGGACAACCGAAGACCACGCGCCGCAGCCGAGCATGGACAATCGCGCCGGCGCACATGGGGCAGGGTTCCTTTGTGACATAGAGGTCGCAGTCGGTGAGGCGCCAATCGCCAACCTCAGCCTCGGCTTGAGTGATCGCCAGCATTTCGGCATGGGCGGTGGCGTCCTTGAGCATTTCGACTTGGTTCCAAGCCCGGGAGATAATTTGGCCCTCGCGGACGACCACGGCACCAATCGGCACCTCGTCGGCGGCCAGGGCGCGCCGGGCCTGTCGAAGCGCCTCGCGCATAAAATATTCGTCGCTGGAAAAATCCATGGCCACACGCTATCCCGTTTCCATGTCCAAGCGCAAAACCATCGTGGCCCCATCCATCCTCGCGTGCGATTTTTCCCAACTCGGTTCGGAGGTCGAGCGGGTCTCGGCAGCCGGGGCGGATTGGATTCACTGCGATGTGATGGACGGGCATTTTGTGGACAATATTTCGTTCGGGCCGGCGTTTGTGGAGGCGGCTTCGCGCCATACAAGCCTTCCGCTCGATGTGCATTTGATGATCCAGCGACCGGCGGAATACATTCCGCGCTTTCTGCCTTTTGCTTCTTCGATCACGACGCATCTCGAAGCGGATCATGATGTTTCTGAATCCCTCGCTGGAGTTCGCGCGGCGGGTTTGCTGGCAGGATTGGCAATCAGCCCGGCGACGGCGGTGGAGGATGTGAGGCCTTATCTGGGGCAGTTCGATATCTTGCTGGTGATGACCGTGGTGCCGGGATTCGGTGGTCAGTCTTTTTTGCCTGCCATGCTCGACAAGATTCGCCTGGCGGCAGGTTGGAGGGATTCCGAGGATTTGGACTTCGAGATCGAGGTCGATGGGGGAATCAATGCCGCTACGGCAGCGGACTCGGTGGCGGCTGGTGCGAACTTACTGGTGGCGGGAACTTCGATCTTCCGCGCGCCAGATGTCTCCGGGGAAATCGACCGCCTCCGAAAGGTTTAAGGATAACAAAAAGGTTCTTCGCTATTTTCAGTGGGAGGCAGGGATTCGTAATTTGCCAGCGGTGAAGTAAAGCATGGTGATGAGGTTATCGGTGGATCGGTAACCTCTAG
>JBDKIG010000074.1:0-10134 GCA_039797215.1 Verrucomicrobiota bacterium
GCCAGCCCAACCATGGTGGGAGGCATCGGCTCCGTCGGCTCCGAATCGAAGTTTCATGCGCTCCCCGGGAACACCGAGTGGTTCCTGGTGGATTGGGAGAAACCCGTTCCGATCGATCAAATCGTGTTGGTTCCGATGATCTGGCTGGCTGATCCAGGATACAGCGCGGGTGGCTTTCCCTTGGAATTTCGCGTGTTGGCGGGCCTGCCGGGGGACACCGAGGGGATCGAAATCGCCTCCTTCCGCGAAGCGGATCGCCTTTTGCCGAGGAGCGCCCCGGTGGTGATCCCGTGCCAAACGACCGCTTCGTGGGTGCGTATCGAGGCGACACGGCTTTCCCAACGCCTCAATGATAACAGCCATGCTCTTCAACTGGCCGAGTTGATCGTCTTTTCCGGCGAGGAAAATGTGGCTCTGCAGGGAAAGGTCACCTCATCGAGCGTCAGCAAACAGGAGGGGGGGCAACGGCATCTCAGTGATCTGGTTGATGGCTATCTGCCCTATGTGATGAATGCGCCGGGGGAGAGGACGATGCCGTTTCTCTCCCATCTGGAATTCGGCAAGGAAGGTTCCCTGACGATCGATCTGGGATCCTCCCTTCCGATCAGCCAAATCCATCTCCACCCCGTGGAATCCAGCGCTTCCTCTCCTGCGGGCTACGAGACCGATCTGGGAATCCCGAGAGAGTTTGTCATCGAAGGTGCCAACAAGGCCGACTTTTCCGACTCGGTGGTCTTGGCGAAAAGGAAAAAGAAAAGTATCACGGACAGCGGCACGATGCTGATGCTTCCTTTTCCTGAAACGGAGTGTCGCTATGTGCGTCTGACCACAAAATCCACGCAGCCCTCCAATATGTTTTTCGCCTTTTCCGAAATCCAAATCCTCTCCAAAGGGCGCAATATAGCCGCTGGAAAACCAGTCCGCATCGTGGGTCTTGAAGATATCAAAAGACCCGAGTCCACCACCGATGGCCTCAACCGTTTCGGCCGGATTCTTCCGCTGAAACAGTGGTTGGGCGAGCTGGCCCTGCGACATGATTTGGAACGAAGATTGCCCGAGTTGTGGCGTGAAATCCAGCGCCGCTACGACCAGCAAAAACAGAACATGGTTTTTCTGGGTTGGGTCATTCTCTTGGTGGCCTGCGCGGGCGTCATGAGCATCCTGGTGATGCAGTTGCTCAAAACAAAGCAGATCGCGGGGTTGAAAAACCGCTTCGCGGCGGATTTGCACGATGAACTCGGCGCGAACCTGCACTCCATCGCCATTCTTCTGGAATTGGCCGAGCGGAATTTGAAAACCCATCCCGCTGGCCTCGGAGAAATCCGCCGACTCGTCGGCAGCACCGCAGGGGCCGTGCGCTATTGCATCACCAAACACTCCAACCCGCTCGCCCACGATCTCCCGACGGATTTTCACCATCTCAACCGCCGCATCCTCGCCGATATCGAGTGCGAACTCGAGATCACCGGTGAGGAGCATCTCCAAAAGATCAAAGCGATCTTGGCCGACGACCTCTTTCTTTTTTACAAGGAATGTCTCATGAATGTGAGCCGCCACTCCAAGGCGACCGCGGTGCGCATCGTGCTCCATGCCACGCCCGACCGCATCGAACTCTGCGTGGAGGACAATGGCCGAGGTCTTCCTGCTGGAACTCCTCCCTCGCTCCAGCGCCGCGCCGCCCTTCTGGGAGCGCGCGTGGAATCCGCTCGCCCGCCGGGTGGAGGAACCCGAATCTCGCTTCTCCTCAAAACCCGCCGCCGCAGCGCTCCCGCTCGATTCTTCGAGCGCTACAGGAGCCAAATCCTCAAACTATGGAAACCCCGATAAAAATTTTCCTGATCGAAGACAACCCGGAATACCGGAAATCGCTCGATACGGCCTTCCGTCACGATCTGCGGATCAAGTTGATCCATGCCACCGGAACCGCTGAACGGGCACTGGACCTCCTCTTTGACATGCGCGCCGCCGATCGTCCCGACCTCATCTTGCTCGACCTCAAGCTCCCCGGAATGAGTGGCATCCAAGCTATTCATTCCCTCTTGGGCATCGCTCCGCACACAAAAATCCTCGTGCTGAGCCAATCCGACAAAGAGGCCGATGTCGTGACGGCCATTGCCTCCGGCGCCTCGGGCTACATCCTCAAGTCCTCAAGCATTCTAGAAATCACGGAGGCGATCGAGACCGTGATGCAAGGTGGGGCTCCCCTCGATAAAAAAGTCGCCAAATACATCCTCAAAACCCTCCAAGCGATCCCCCATTCCGGCAAGGACACTCACAACCTCACCGAGCGGGAAATGGAAACCCTCACCCTGCTGGCGGCGGGATTGGGGAAAAAACAAATCGGCGACAAACTCGGGATCAGCGAGTTCACCGTCGCGGCCTATGTGCGGAGCATCTACACGAAACTCGAAGTGGTGAATGCCCCCGCCGCCGTGAACCAAGCCTATCGCAAAGGCATCCTCAAAACGGGATTTTGAGAATCCAGGGCGGGGTTGGTTTGGCCGGCCCAAAAAAGATCGCGGTGATTCCGGCGGGAGGGGTTTTTTCTCATCGAAATTTGTCGTCGCCATGAGTGGGCAGAAGCGGAGCTGGCGGGCGTCTTCGTGCTTTTATCTTGGCTTGCCCCCAATACGGCTTTCATACTGGACACAGAAAAATGGCCCGCATCCAGAAACCCCTGTCTGATTTGCTGTCATACAAACGCACGACATGACAACGCGTGTGGATTTTGGGATTACTGCGCAGTCCCAAGTCGTCTTGTCGCGGTCCCGCTGGACTCCAAACCTTAAAAACCGGGGACGGAAATTGGTAAAAATGCACCTGATGAAACTAAGAAAAATAACAAGTTTACTGCTTGCCTCGGCTTTGACCTCTTCGGCGTTTGCGCAGGTCAACCTGAACGATTGGTTGAAGCCCAATCATTGCCAGGCTTCGGTGAAGCTGACGCAGCATGATTTCGATTTTTTCAGCCGTCCGGTTGTTTATCGTTCCTTCCCTCTCGGGAATCCGGGGGAAAATCAGGAAATCGCCTTCGAGGAGGGTGTCTGGCAACTCAACTACCAAACCAAAGTTCCCGAAGACCGGAAAGACGCGCTGGAAGTGGAAGTGCATTGCAAATTGGTCAAAGGATCGGCTCCGCAGACCAGCATCGCCATTGATTTCACCTTCGATAAGTGGTCGAGAGAAAACTATGTGTTGATGCCGGCGGCGGTCTACAACGGGAACCGCTTTGAATCCCGTCGCCTTCGTTATTCCCCGAAATTGCTCGATCCGAGGGACATTGGCCCGGACAAGCCGATGATTATTTCGGACATTCCGCGCCTGAACATCAAGGATGGGCCATCGCGCATTCAGGAACGCTCGGGGGGGATGAGTGTTCCAGCCATCGGGTTCCAGTCCGACTCGACGAAAACGGGTTTCTGGTTGCTGACCCAGCAGGGCACGAAGTTTGGCGATTCCGGGATTAGCATCGAGGAATCGCGCAACCGAAAAAAGGCCGTGATCAGTCTGACGGTTCCGGTTGTTCGCGAGAATACTCAATATTTCATCGCCGACAATCAGGTCGCTTCCAAGGATCGGGCGCCCGATTTCAAAGCCGGCGATGAATTCACCCTGAAATTCCGGCTGTATTTCTTCTCGGCTCCGGAAATTCAGGATTTGTTCAACCGGTTTGCCGAAATCCGGAAGGATCTTTCGGTAGGAACCGAGCTGAAGGCCTTTCTTCCATTTTCATCCTGTTTTGCTGTTCAGGAAGCCAAATTCAACGAAGAAAACTGGGTGGAGGAACACGGGTATTATTCGGTGGGAGATCGCCGCAATTTATTTTCAGACTGGCAGATAGGATGGGTGGGCGGAATGATCAGCACCTACCCGCTGCTTTTCGCTGGAAATGAAATGACACGCAACAATGTCATCCGGAATTTCGACTGGTTGTTTCCGGATGGCATCAGTCCCTCCGGGTTTTTCTGGTGTTCGGGAGAAAAAGGCACGATTTGGCATGGCGGCGACCCGCGCAAACCCAACACCGTCAACTGGCACCTGATCCGGAAAAGCGGCGACGGCGTTTATTACATCATCAAGCAAATGATGCTGATGGATAAGGAAAACATCACGGTGAAGCCCGAATGGAAGGCTGGAACACAAACAGTCGCCAATGCGTTCGTGAAACTCTGGGACAAATCGCACCAGTTCGGCAACTATGTGGACAGCCAAACCGGTAATGTCGTGGTTGGGGGTTCCACCAGCGGAGCGATTGTTCCGGCGGCGCTGGTTTTGGCTGCCAAATATTTTAACAATCCTGAATACCAGCGGGTGGCGGAAGAATCCGGGGAATATTATTACCAGAATTTCGTTAAAAAAGGGATCACTTGTGGCGGCCCGGGCGACGCCATGCAAAATCCCGATAGCGAATCGTCATATCCCTTGATCGAGTCGTTCATGCTGCTCTACGAATCCACGGGCGACAAAAAATGGCTGTCCCGCGCCGAGGAAATGGCCAACCAGTTTTCGACTTGGGTGATGCCCTACGATTACGAGTTTCCGGAGGGTTCCACCTTGGGGAAACTGGACACGCAAACCATCGGAACCGTCTGGGCCAATGCGCAAAACAAACACAGTGCGTCGGGCATTTGCACCCATTCGGGCATGGCGTTGTGGCGTTTGTTCCGGGCGACCGGAAATCCCCGCTACATGCAGCTTGTGAAAGAAATAGCGTTTGTTATGCCGCAGTATTTGGCGCATCCGCTCCGACCGATCGATAAAATGAAAATCGGTTGGATGTCGGAACGGGTGAGCACCACCGACTGGCTCGAAGGGATTGGCCAATTGATGCATGGCACCACCTGGGCCGAAACCTCGTTGATGCTCTCGTATATCGAACTGCCGGGCGTTTATGTGCAGCCCGATAAATCCTATGTCTGCGCCATCGATAATGTGGACGCGGAAATTGTTGAGGATAATGCTGGTTCGCTGAAAGTGAAACTGACCAATCCAACCAAAGCGGAAGCCAATGTGAGGCTCTTTGTCGAATCCTCGAAGCAGGCGAGCCTGCCATTGGGCGAAAATGCGCTGAAAGGAGCGGAAATCGTTAGTTTGAAACCAGGCGAAAGCCGTGAAATGACATTCAAAAAGTAAGAAAGTCAAAAAGCAGTCACGAAAGCCAGCCAACCAAAACCGGAAAATGTTTTCTAATAAATTGCTAAACAACCAAAAAAATCAGCGGTTCCTTAGGGCAATATCAATTTTCCACCCGGTCACTTGTGCGGTTGCCATGATGTTGCTTTGCAATGCGCCATCCAGTTTTGCGGAAACGGAAACAGATGTGGAAAAAGAAAGGCGTTTCCCGCTGCTCTTCAACATGGTTCACCACAACCCGGGGGAACCTCAATTTGTCACGCATTACGATGAGCCCGGATTCTTGAAAAAACTCGGGTATAACGGGCAGATTCCCAAGTTGAACATCCAGTGCGGTCTGACCTACGACAAAGCGTTCCCAGGACTGATTCCCGACCCGAGTGACGAGCGGATGTGGATCGAACGGCACTCCCATAGCAACAGCTTGGATATGGAGTATGCCCGCCAGCAAGGAATGCCTCTCTATCCCTTTACCGATGTTTTGGTTGTTCCAAAATCACTGTGGGAAAAATACGGCGAGGAGATGAAGGTCGATGGCAAACTGTCGATCCGCGCGCCCAGGACACAGGAGGTCATGCGGGCACAGATCGAGGAGATTTTTCGCCGCTACCCCGACCTGCCCGGTTTCACCTTGCGCTTTGGGGAAACTTATTTGCACGACACCCCGTTTCATCGCGGAACCATGCCGGTCAATTCCCCGGAGGAGCACACCATTCTCATCAACCTCCTTCGGGACGAGGTCTGCGTGAAGCGCAACAAAAAACTGATCTATCGCACTTGGGATTTTGAGCGTCTGCACACCCAGTTGGATTTGTTCTTGAAGGCTACCGAGCCTGTGGAACCCCACCCGAACCTGATCATTTCGATCAAGCATGTGAATCACGATTTTATTCGGGCCATCAAATTCAACACCACCGTCGGCCATGGAAAGCATCAGCAGATCATCGAAGTCTCGGTGAACCAAGCCGGTCTGTATGGCCGTTGCGCGCATCCCTACTACATCGGCAAGGGCATTATCGAAGGGTGGCAGGAAATGAAGGAACCCAAAGGCCTGCGTGACCTTCTCGATGACCAGAAAATCAAAGGCGTTTGGATCTGGTGCTGGGGTGACGGTTGGGTCGGCCCCTACATCAACAACGAACTCTGGAACGACATCAACGAATATGTGCTGCGGAAATGGACCATGGATCCGTCCAAATCGGAGGAATTCTACTTCAACGAGTATGCCACCGAGACCCTTGGCCTGAAGGATCAGCAGCTGGAAGATTTCCGGAAGCTGAACATGCTGGCGACGGACGGCACCTTTCTGGGGCAACAGAGCGTGATTGTTCCAGTATCCGATTGGTGGTGCCGGGATCATTACCTGACGGCCGTCGATGTCACCCATCAGGTGCTGAAAGGCAAAGTGGCCGAGTGTCTCGCCGAAAAGGACAAAGCGGTCGAGATGTGGAAAGAGGCCGAACGACTGGCCGCCGGAATCACCTTGAAGAACCCACGCGACACGGAATTTATGCGGGTGTCAACGACCTACGGGCGAATCAAATACGAGGTGATCCAGCATCTATGGCGGATCCAGATGATGCTGGCCGAGGAAAGAATCAACAAGAAGCCATTGGACTTGGACGCTGCCAAAGCGGCTGTCGAGGCTTACGAAAAGTCCTTCGAGGAATGGCGCCAGCTCAAACGCGACAATCCATCTTGCCCGACGATTTATGTCGATCATGTGGCGAAGCATGTCGGCCCTCCCTTCCGGCCGGCGGTGCTCGATCCGTTAAAAAAACGGCTCGGGATGAATTAACGATAACGCCGATATCTTACCCGCGAATGACGCGAATCCACGCGAATGCAGAGAATCACCACTCCCTTGTAGGGCAGGCGTCCCGCCTGCCATCGAACAACTTCTAACCGCAGGCGGGACGCCTGCGCTACATGCAAATCCGCTCTATCATTTTATGAATAAAACCCGATTAGCCCTCGCCCTTCTCGGAACCCTTGCCATCCAAATACTCCCCGTTTTTGCCGCCGACACGCCGGCACCCACGGTTTCGCCGATCACCGAGACGCCCGATTATTTGAAGCAGGACAAGCCCGCCGAGAGCGTGTTAGCTGCAGCCCCCATCCCCGAGAACCTCCCGCGCGAGACCGAGGAGCAGCGCAACGCCCGCATGGCTTGGTGGCGCGACGCCCGATTCGGCATGTTTATCCACTGGGGCGTTTATGCCCGGCTCGGCGGCATCTACGACGGCAAGGAAATCCCCAGCCTTGGCGAGCAGATCATGGGTAAGGCCGAAATCCCGGTCGCCCGCTACAAAGAACTCGCCAAGGAGTTCAACCCCACCAAATACAATCCCGAGGAATGGGTGCTCCTCGCCAAGCAGGCTGGCATGAAATACATCATCATTACCGCCAAGCATGTGGACGGCTTCGCGCTCTGGCCCACCGCCACGAACGACTGGGATGTCGAGTCCACCGCCTACAAAAAAGACCTCCTCAAACCTCTCGCCGAGGCCTGCAAAAAACACGGCATCAAGCTCGGTTTCTACTACGCCCAGACCGTCGATTGGTCGAACGGCGGTGCTTGCAACAACTGGGACCCCGCCGGCGCTGACGACATCCCGAACTACATGAGAAATATCGCCATCCCGCAGCTCAAGGAACTCGCCAACAACTACGGCGACGCCCCCGCGATCCTCTGGTGGGATGTCCCTGTGGCGATGAACTACGACTACGCCAAGCAAATCCTCGATGTCCTCAGTGTTCGTCCCGGCCTCATTCAAAACAACCGCCTTTTCAAAATGCACGGCCACATGGGCGTGATCGACATGGCCGCTCTCGAAGAAATCAAAGGCAACCCGCTCTACGGCGACACCGAGACGCCCGAGCAATACATCCCGCCCACCGGCCTCGGTGACCGCGACTTCGAGGTGTGCATGACGATGAACGACACCTGGGGCTACAAGAGCTTCGACCATAATTGGAAATCCTCGAAAGTCCTCATCCACCAGCTCATCGATATCGCCAGCAAAGGCGGGAACTACCTCCTGAATGTCGGCCCCACCGGCGAAGGTCTCTTCCCCGAGCCGATCGTCGAGCGCCTGGATGACATCGGCAAGTGGATGGCTGTGAACAGCGAATCGATCTACGGCACGACCGCCAGCCCGTTTCCAAAACTCGCCTGGGGGCGCTGCACCCAGAAGAAAAACGAAGGCGGCACCACGCTTTATCTCCAAGTCTTCGAGTGGCCAAAGAACGGCGAACTCCTCGTTCCCGGCCTTGAGAACGAAGTCAAATCCGCCACGCTCCTAGCCAACGGCGAGAAATTGGAATTCGAAAAATCTCCCGAAGGCGTCGTGCTGGAGGTCCCCGACAAGGCCCTCGACCCCAACGCCACCGTCATCAAACTCGAGATCGTCGGCGAGCCCAAGGTCGCCGCGACTTTCATCAAGCCAAGTGAGGACGGTTCGGTCCAGTTGGTCGCCGCCCTCGCCGATTTCCCCGCCCCCGCCAAAGGCGGCACACCCCGCTTCCAAGAGGGCGAAACCGGAAACGAAGTCGGCTACTGGGACAACCCCGAGTCGAGCGTGAGCTGGGATTTCACCGGCGCCAAGCCCGGCGAATACGAGGTTTTGGCCGAAGTCTCGGGAATCAAGGATGCCCAAATGATCGTGGAATTCGGTGACCAAAAACTCACCGCGCCCGTTGCCAACACCAAAAACTACATCAACTACAAAATCCAAAGCCTCGGCAAAATCCGCATCGCCGATGACGGCAAGCAAGTGATCGTCATTAAACCAGACCCAACCGATTGGACTGCCTTCAACCTCCGTAAAGTCACGATCAAGCCAGTGTCCGCGCACTGTTCTATTGAAGAAATATCCCGGGATAAATGAGTGAAACCCTCTGCTCACGCCATGACCTTGGACATTCGTCAACGACTTGCAATCGCAGACGGAACGTCGTGCTACATTCAATCCCTCTATCATTTATGAACATAATCCCATTAATACTCGTTCTACTTGGAACCCTCGCCATTCAGCCGCTTACCGCATTTGCCGAGGAAAAGCCCACCACCGCCGCCGTGACCCCGACCCCCACGCCGAATCCAGACCCTTATGCGAACGAGACGAAGGAACAACGCGATGCCCGCATGGCGTGGTGGCGTGATGCCCGCTTCGGGATGTTCATTCACTGGGGTGTCTATGCGGTTCCTGCCGGCTTCCACAAGGGACAACCCGTCGGCGGTCTCGGCGAGTGGATCATGCATGGGGGGAAAATTCCCGCCGAGGAATACAAACCCTACGCCCAGCAGTTCAATCCCACCCAATACGACCCCGAAGCTTGGGTGCTTCTGGCCAAGAAAGCGGGCATGAAATACATCGTCATCACTACGAAGCACCACGACGGCTTCGCCCTCTGGCCCTCGGCCGCCAGCGATTGGAACATCGAGGCCACGCCCTACAAGAAAGACCTCCTGAAGCCCCTCGTCGAAGCCTGCCAAAAGCACGGCATGAAGCTCGGTTTCTACTACTCCCAGGCGAAGGATTGGATCAACGACGGCGCCAGCACCCCCAACCCGAATCCCAGCCGCACGATGGATGAATACATCGACGAAATTGCCGTCCCGCAGGTGCGCGAGCTTTTGACCAACTACGGCGATGCCCCTGTCATCCTCTGGTGGGACTTCCCGACCAAGATGAACGAAGAACGCGCTGCGAAGCTCATCGACTTGCTCAAACTCAAGCCCGGCATCATCCACAACAACCGCCTGCTGAAGAACACACCCTACGGCAAGGTGGATATGGAAAAGATCAAGTCCGGCAAGCGCGACCCCTACTCGGGAGACACCGAGACCCCCGAACAGCACATCCCCGACACTGGACTCGGCGACCGCGACTGGGAGTCGTGCATGACGATCAATGACACCTGGGGCTTCAAGAGCAACGACCACAACTGGAAATCCTCAAAAACCCTCATCCAGCAACTCATCGACATCGCCAGCAA
>JBDKIG010000075.1:0-10107 GCA_039797215.1 Verrucomicrobiota bacterium
AGAAACGCCACGACGAAGCCGCCCTCACCGCCTTGCGTAAAGAAGTGCTGGCTTTCACCTCACGCTTCCCGCTTCCCTAAAAAATAGCCTTTCGCCCAGCGCGGAATAATAAAAATCCCCCTGGAACATTTTTTCCGACCTCCTCTTCCGGAGGCCGGAGGGGTCACAATATTTTGACTGACGGTGAATCGCTTTTGCTGTAGTCACCCCACCTCAGTCTCACCCTCTAATTCATGAATACACTCCTTGAACTCTCCCTCTTCTCCGTCGCAGTTGTTGGCGTCATTGCGTTCGGTATCTGGAAAGCCCGCGATGAGTCCGGCAAAGATGCCGGGGCCAGTGGTTACTTCCTCGCTGGACGCGGCCTCACTTGGTGGCTCGTTGGATTCTCCCTCATCGCTGCTAATATCTCGACCGAGCAATTCGTTGGCATGTCCGGATCCGCAGCCAACTGGCTCGGCATGGCCGTGGCCTCCTACGAGTGGATGGCCGCCGTCACCCTCGTGATTGTGGCGTTTTTCTTTCTCCCCCGATTCCTTCGCACCGGCATCTACACGATCCCCGAATTTCTCGAATACCGATTCGGCCTCTCCGCGCGCCTCGTCATGGCGCTCCTTACGATCTTCGTTCTTGTGGTTATTCCAACCGCTTCGGTGATTTTCAGCGGCGCAAAATTCATCTCCGGCTACTACGCGGGCACCCCGATCCTCGGCGATCTCGTGACCGGTTGCTGGCTCATTGGCATCCTCTCAGCCGCTTATGTCTTCGCCGGCGGCCTCAAAGCCTGCGCATGGACCGACCTCATCTGGGGCGCGGGACTCATCGTTGGCGGTGCGGTTGTTATGTGGCTCGCCATGGATACCCTCCGCGAAACCCCCGCCGAAACCCTGATTGCCACCAAAGTCGCGAACTCCCAAGCCACCGTCGAGGACCTACAAAATGCCAACGCCATCGACCGACTCATCCTGCTCAACGATGGACGCAACGGCGAAGCCGTGGTTCAGAACGGACCGAACGGCTCGGGCGGCAAGCTCCACATGATCCGCCCGCTAGAGGACACCGACATCCCCTGGTCCGCCCTCCTCCTTGGCCTCTGGATTCCGAATTTCTTCTACTGGGGCCTGAACCAATACATCGTCCAGCGCACACTCGGCTCCAAATCCCTCGCTGAAGGCCAACTCGGCATCGTCTTCGCGGCCTTCCTCAAACTGATCATCCCCTTCGTGGTCGTGATCCCCGGCATCCTCGCTTTCAATCTTTTCTCCAACGACCTCCACGAATCGGCGGCTCAGAAAAATATCTCGGCCCTCGAGAAATCCGCCCCCACCGCGACGATTGTTGTCGATGACACCGTGGTGTCCAAACAGCCCGACCTCGCCCTCAAGGCCCTCCAGAAAAATGCCGCCCTCGCTGGCGTGGCCGCCGAGCCATTGGCCGAACCCGTTGCCATGGCCGAGAAAATCAACGCCCTCTCCACCCAGGCCCTCGCCGCCAATAAAACGCTTGTCGAAGGCCCGCATCTCGTTGGCTACGACTACGACGCCGCCTTCCCCGTGTTGGTTCGAAACCTCTTGCGCGAACATTGGTATCTCTCGTGGTTCGTCCTCGCCGCCCTCTTCGGCGCCGTCGTCAGTTCCCTCGCCTCGATGCTGAATTCCGCCTCCACCATCGCCACGATGGACCTCTACGCCAAAGCCGCCAAAGTTACCGACGAAGCCAAACTCGTTAAAGCTGGCCGCGTCTTTGTTGTTCTTTTCGTCCTCGTCGCGATCCTCGTCGCCCCGCATTTCGACAACCCCAAACTCGGCGGCATCTTCACGATCATCCAAGAATTCCAAGGCTTCGTCTCCCCCGGCATCCTCGCCATCTTCCTCATCGGATTCTTCGTCCCCCGCGCCCCGCGCTATGTCGGCACCATGGGTATCATTCTCAATGTTATCGCCTACGGTGCTCTGAAATGGGGAGGCAGTGCCGCGATCGTCTCCGCCGGCCTCTGGTTCGCACCCACGATTTCGTTCCTCGACCGCATGGCGATCTGCTTCCTGCTCGTGCTTCTCGCCTCCGGCATCGCCACAATCCTCACCCCATTGCGCGAACCCATCAAACTCCCGGTCAACAGCGCCATCAGCCTCGAGCCCTCCCGCTTCGCCGCCATCGCCGGCGTGGGCGTGATCATCCTTACAGCCGTCCTCTACTTGGCATTCTGGTGAAAACAAAATCATCGCTTCTCCTGGCAGCATGCGCCGGGATCATGACGATTCCATTCTGGCAAACTCCCGCCACGGCCGACCCTTTGCCGCCATCCTTGAAACCCGTTCCCCAGAAAGGCGAGCGCTGGGAGGCGCGCCACGCCGCAAAACTCCACCAGATTGCCGAGCAGGGCGCTTCGATTGATCTCGTCTTCCTCGGCGATTCGATCACCCAAGCCCTCGAACGCCCAAACTCCGCCAAGATCGTCTCCGAGAATTTCCCCGGAAAAACCATTCTCAACCTCGGCTACAACGCCGACAAAACCGAGAATGTCATTTGGCGTCTCCGCAACGGTGAAATCGACGGCATCTCCCCAAAAGCCGTCATCCTTATGATCGGCACCAATAACACCGGCCACCGCCAAGATCCGCCCCAAGTCACCGCCAATGGCATCGCCCTCATTCGCGATGAACTCCGCGCCAAGTTGCCAAATTCAAAAATCATCCTGCTCTCCATTTTTCCCCGAACCGACGGCCCCGACAACAGGCTCCAACAGATCAACCAACAAACCAACGCCCTCCTCCCTGCCCTCGCCGACGGAAAAACCACCTTTCACTTCGATCTCAACGAAGTCTTTCTCGACAAAAACGGCCATGTCCCGAGCGCCATCATGCCCGATGGACTCCACCCGAGCTCCGAAGGCGATGCCCTGTGGATCAAAGCCCTCAAGCCCCGCCTAGACCAAATCCTCTCCACTCCCTGATCACCCACGGCAGAGGACTGCCCGGCTACAAGTTTTACCTCGTTGAGCGCAGGGCGAGTGCAGTCAGCGCGAGCAGCCCGCAATTCCTCGCCAGCGACCACCAGCCCGCTGCCGTGGAATCATCGCCACCGAAGCACCCGCAAGGAATGGCCTGACCTCGAACAACTACCCAAGAAATTGCTAGGGTGAAAACCACCAGCATCCCCGCCACCATCAACAACGCCCCGCGCCGAGCGGATGGCAGAACAATCAACGCCGCCGCGCAACTGATCTCCAGCCACGGCAAGTAAATCGCCACAGGATTCACCATCAAGGAAGGCAGAAGGCTGTATTGATAAACCGCCAGCGCGAACTTGTCCGGATTCGAGATTTTGGGTAGCGCAGCGGCTATCATCACTCCAGCCAGCGCAAGGCACGCGACCCACTCGAGGGCGATCCACAGAGGATTTCGATTGTCTGTCGCAAGATTCATATCACTCGAGCGGATACCCCGCCTCCTTCCAACCCGACATTCCCTCCGCAAAAAGAACCACCCTCGTGCTTCCCTGAGCTTTCAGGAATTTTGCGAGCGACAAGGCATCGTCGCAGTCGAGTCCAGAGCAATAAACCATCACGGGTTGCTCCGGAGAAAACAGCACCGCCAGCTCATGGAAGGTCTCCGTATGCGTGCCAAAAGGAAACGACACCGCCCCGGGCAAGTGCCCCGCATCGAAATCCTCGCTCTTCCGTGCATCACAAACCAAAAACTCGCCCTTCTCGACGATTTCCTTGGCACGAGACGCATCGACCATTTCGATCCCAGCCGCGACCGCCTTCAACTCCACCCGCCGCGAATGATCCTCCACCCAAGGGATCCGCTGAGGCCCGACAAACTGAGCCAGCGTGCCTAGCGACAGAGCGCAAACCACGACCAATATCCACGATTGGAAAATCGACATCGGCCGGGAATTCATCCCCGAGCGAGTGTGCAAAATCGCGGGTGAGGGTCCAAACATGATGGGTTTCTACAACACTGAGATCGCGCGGCAACCCGATTCCTCCCCTCCCCCGCCGCTAGAGGCTTGCCTGCACCCGCCGTTCCACCAATCTCTAGGAGCGAACCAGCCATTCATGGATCAAAGCCTCTTCATTGCCCTCAACAACTCACCGAAGAATCCCCTCGTGGATGTCATAATGGCGACCTTGTCGAGCTGGGCCGCCTGGTGGCCGCTGGTGGTTATCGCCGGAGCGTGCCTGCTGCTCTTCGGAGGGTTCCGCGCGCGGGCGATGGTTTTTTCCGCCGTCCTCGCTGTGGGCATCAATGATGGCCTTGTCTGCCGCACCCTCAAATCCACCGTCCAGCGCCCTCGTCCGAACGAAGTCCTTTCCGGCGTGCGCTCGATCGATCTGGCCAAAGCGACCCCCCGCGTGATGGCAGCACTCCTGCCGGTTCGGGTCAAAATTTCCTCCATCACAACCCCCGCCACCACCGGCAAGTCCTTCCCCTCCTCTCACGCCGCAAACTGCTTCGCGATGGCCACCATGTGTTTTCTCTTCTACCGCCGCTGGGGCTGGATTGCGTTTCTTCCCGCCGCTCTGGTAGCGTTCAGCCGCATGTATGTCGGATCCCACTGGCCGCTGGATGTCCTCTCCGGTTCTTTGATCGGAATCGCCTGCGCACTCGGCGTGGCAACCCTCCTTCGGTTTCTTTGGAAAAAATTCGCTCCGGTTATCGCCCCGCAGCTCCATAGCGCCCACCACGATTTATTGAATCCGTGAAAACTAAAAACCTCCTGGCCTTTCTAGGAATCCTCACGCTGATCCGGATCATCTGGCTGGCAACCCAAGGCATCTCTCCCCAAGAGGCCTATTACTGGATGTGCAGCGACCGCCTGGCCTCGGCGTATTTTGATGGTCCCCCCGCCACAGCTTACCTCGTGCGGATCCTCGGATTTTTCACCGGCGGCTCGCTGGAAATCCTCCGCTTCGCCTGGCCACTGCTCTCCCTCCTCGCCAGTTGGCTCGCGTTCCAATTGGTCCGAACCATTTTCAATGAGGTCCTAGGGGCTTGGACCATTCTCGTTTTGAATGCCCTCCCGATCTTCAATGCACAGAGCGTGACCGTTGGGCCTTGGATGCCGGCTCTCGTCTGCGTTCTCGGCGGCCTCCAAGCGGCCTATTCCGCCATCGAGGGGCGGCGCAAGGACTGGCTGCCGGCTGCCGCCTGCTTCGCACTGGCTTGCCTCTTCCGCTACGAAGCCGTTCTCGTGCCGCTGGGTTTTTGCGCGACGATCCTCGCGGTCATGAGGCACCACAAAAAGCCCGATTGGGCGGCGCTGGCGGTGTTGGCCGTGCTTCCGCTGGCCGTGCTTTGGGCTCCACTGGCATGGAATGCGAAGCTCGAGTGGATCCCCATCGCGGGCGGAACTCTCCAGACCTGGTGGCGTCCCCAGCCCGGAGGTTGGGGCATAAATCTCACCGAATTCTTTCGCGAGTATTCCTTCGCGGGCGGGCTCGCACTGCTAGCCGGGCTCGGCACTCTGATAGTCGGGGGGCTCAAGCGTGGCGGAAGTCGCTTCCTTCTCGTCGCGGCGGTGATTTCAGCCCTGTGGGCCATGTATCAATTTCTTATCGGCCGGAGTTTTTCGACACCTGCTTGGTTGGCACTAGTCCCCATCTTGGCAGCCCTCATCAGCCACTTTGCGCGATCCCGCTGGATGCCTCTCGCCGGTTCGGCCGTCGTCATATTGGCCCTGCTGCAGAGCGCCGTCATGCTCCGAGAGGAGGGTCGCATGCGGGGTGTTTGGTTGTCCGTGGCGACAGAGTTTCACAAAGCCACGCGTGAAATTCCCGCGAGTGACGGAGGTGGTTTTCTCATTGCCGAAAATACAGACCAAGCCTCGGTGTTGGCGGTATTTTTCAAAACAGCCGCCGGCAGCGAGTATCCGCCGGTCTTTGTTCCCGAGTCGCCCGCGCTCACCAGCCAATTCGGCCTCTGGCCTTCGTATGCGGATTTCGTAGCAAGCGATCTGGTGGTGGATGAATTCTTCACCGAGCAGAAGGGCTACAATCTCTTTGCAGGCCGCAATGCCTTATTCCTCGGCTCCGACCTTCCTCAAACCATCAAAGGCGCTTTTGCGGAAGTCTCCCCGCTTCGAAAAATCCGACTCCCCGATGGCGGCGAGCTGACTATTTTTCTCTGCCTCGATTACCAGACTCTTCCCCTGTGAGGCCTCACGGCACCTCGACACCGCTCTGCTGAAGAGCTTCGGCGAAGCTCGACTCGTGGGTCAGCAAGCTCGCCAGATACTTGTCCTTCTTGGGAATCTTTTGGAAATTCCGGAGATTCTCCGGCGTTTCAAGCCGGGAAAAAATGGCTCGGGCGATCTTGGTTTTCGGCACGCTTTTTTCACCGTAGCCGAGGGGCTTGTTGCTCGACCAGAAGCGGACATGCGGCACGCCATCCTTCTCTTCCTCGCCGAGGAAAACGACCAAGTGACCTCGCTCTTTTTTCCCAACCGCATCGCTCCAGAAAATTTTCATAAAATCCCCCGGCCTAGCCTCGGTATAGCTGGTGAAATTTCGCCCGAGCTGAAGTTCGTGGAAAAGCCGCGAAGCTCCTGGGCCATTGGCATTCCATCGGCCCCAAATACCAACACCATCCGGCGAGGATTTCGGCGCCAACGCAAGCCAGGCCTCACCAAGCGGGGGAACGAGCCCCTCTTTCTCGGCGGCCTGCAGGGTTTTCAAAAAGACCAAATAGGTTGCCCCGGAGCAATAACTCGGAACGGCTTTTGCCGGTTGGATGGCTACCGAAGCAGGGTTGGCCTGAACCGCAGAATTCAACGCGGCGTGGGCCTCACGGGTCGTGGCGTATCCACCGCCACCAGGCATTTCGCGGATTTGCTCGAGGACGAGCGCGTTGAAGTCTGAAGCACGTGCTAAAAAGCCTCCAGCCAGCAGGGCCGCCGACAAAATCAAGAGGGTGGAAAATTTCATATTCATAAGGAAAATTGAATCGTCATCGCATTCACGGACGTAATGATGGGTCCATGAAATCTGCGACTATTCAAGAGCAAGCCGCGCGCCGGGTATTTCCAACCTTCGATCTAGCCACCCTTCTGAGGAGCACCTTCGCACCGCGCGAAGGACAGCGGATTTGTATCCTGATCGACCTGCCCGATCCCGCACGAATGAAGGATTTTGACTTTCTCAAAAATCCCGAACTTCCGATCCAAGCCAATGCGGTGAATTTTTTCCACAAGCCGCTTCATGCCCGCGTCATGAAGGAACTCGGGCTCCAGGGCGGCGGCATCTTCGCCTACAAAATCACCGGTGGCAGCAACCTCGATCTGCCCGACGAGGCAGTAACGCCCGAAGGCACCACCGTGAGTTTGGAGAAAGACATCTATCCCCAGCACGACATCATTCTTTGCATCTCGACCTACTCAGCCACCGCACCGCTGACTGCGTTTGCGAAACAATACAAATTCCGAGGCGCCACCTTGCATGGTGTGAACCCCACCATCCTCCGCACCGGCCTCTCGGTGAGTTACGACGATGTCAGCATCGATGCCGAAAAAATGCGGCTCGGCATGACGAAGGCGGATTGGGTGGAGATCGATTTCCTCTACTCCGGAAAAACCCACACGCTCCGTTTGGAACTCGGTGGGCAGGAGGCTCAAAAAAGCCACGGACTCTGCCGAGGCGATGAACCCGATGTCGCCAACCTCCCGGCGGGCGAGATTTATTTCGTCCCCACCGGCGCGAGCGGGCAATTTCCCATGCGCTACGAAAACGGCACGGTGGGCCTCATGCATGTCGCCAATGGCCGGATCCAAAAAGCGGAACTCCTGAACGGCGATCCCGAAACGGTTACCGCCCACAATTCCAAGCTCGCCTCGGATCCCGTCACCGGAGAACTCGGTGAACTCGGCTTCGGCACCCAAATCCTCCCCACCTCGGGCCGCGACATTCAGGACGAAAAAATCCTGGGAACGATCCATGTCGCCACCGGCCGAAGCGATCATCTGGGAGGCAGCCTCACACCCGATAAATTCGCCGAACATCTCAATGCGACCCACGACGACATCCTCTTCGCGCCGCACAAAACCTCGGAAATCTGGGTCACTCAGGCCCGCATGCACCGCGACGGGCAGACCAAGGTGCTGATCGAAAACTACGAGCCGTCGGACTACATCCTCGAACTCCGAAAATAGCCCGGAGTTCTAGGCCTTTGCCTGGAGTTCCGCCTGAGCGGCTAACCAATCCGCGTTCGCTTTTTCCAGTGACTCGCCTAATCCCGCGAGTTCTCGGTTTGTTTCCATCGCCAGCCCGGGATTGTCGTAAGTTTCCGGACTCTCAAGGATAGCGGTCAGCTCGCGCTGGCGATTTTCCATCGCATAGATCTCTCGTTCCAGATCGATCGCCCGCTTCTCGATGGCGCGGCGCGCGGCAGATTCGGCCTTGCGTGCCTCGGCTTCGGCGCGGCGCTGGGCTTTGATTTCCTTGAGGCCGAGCTTCGGACCCTCGCTGGATTTTTCGACGCCCCGATCCGGCTGAAAATTTCCAAGACTCGCAACCGTGGCGGCCCGCTCGCCGCCAACCGCCTTGGTTTTTTCACGGAAATACTCGTAGCCGCCTGCGTAGGGAGTGAGTTTACCGGCCTGCACATGGATCACCGAGGTCGCGATGGCTCGAATGAAATGCACATCGTGACTCACGAAAAAAATCGTTCCCTCGTAGGGTTTGAGCGCGTTGATCAACGCATCAATGCTGGGCATGTCGAGGTGCGTGGTCGGCTCGTCGAGCAATAGAAAATTCGGCGGATCGAGCAGGAGCTTCACCAGCGCCACACGGCTTTTTTCTCCACCGCTGAGAACACCGATCGGCTTAAACACATCGTCTCCCCGGAAAAGAAACGCCCCAAGGACGGTGCGCGCGGCCTGCTCGGGAACCGGGCGGGCGATGGATTGCACCTCGGCGAGAATGCTGCGCTTGGCATCCAGCCCCTCCGCCCGGTGCTGAGCGAAATAGCCGATGGAACAATTATGCCCCGGAACGCGCTCTCCGCCCGACAACTCAACCAGACCCCCGAGAATTTTCAGAAGAGTGGATTTTCCCGCACCATTCGGACCAACCAACACCGTGCGCTGGCCCCGCTCCACTTCAAGATCGAGGTTTTCGTAAACCACATGCTCGCCGTAGGCCTGCTTCACACCCTTCAGCGTGATAGCCCGCTGACCACCCCTCGGCGGTTGGGGAAAACGAAAATGAACGGTCGCCTCGTCGGACTCCGGAGCCTCGATCCGCTCCATGCGGGCGAGTTGCTTAATGCGGTCCTGGGCCTGCGCGGCCTTGCTGGCCTTGGCACGGAAGCGATTGATGAAGCTCTCCAAATGCGCGATCTCGCGCTGCTGGTTGCGATACGCGGCGAGATGCTGCTCCTCGCGGGCTTTTTTCTGCTCCAGGCACGCATCGTAGTTTCCATGGTAGCGGACGAGTTTGCGGTGCCGAATTTCGACGATCCCTTTGCAGATGAGATTGAGAAATTCCCGATCGTGCGAGATCGCCAAAATCGCGCCGGGATAGCCAGAGAGATGGTTTTGAAACCATCCGAGGGTTTCGAGATCGAGGTGGTTCGTGGGTTCGTCCAACAGCAACAAATCCGGCTCCTCGACGAGCAACCGCGCCAAGTGCGCCCGCATGATCCAGCCGCCACTCAGCTCGCGAAGTGGACGATGGAAGTCCCCCTCGCGAAATGCCAATCCGGAAAGAATCCGCTTCGCCATCGCCTCCGCCCGACCGTCGGCCTCCGGCCCGGCGGCGAGTTCCATCACCGTGTGCGCGCTTACAGAGGCCGTTTCTTGAGGCAGATAGCCCACTCGTGTTCCGCGCTGTGTCACCACCACGCCATCATCCGGTTCGTCGTGTCCGAGCAGAAGCCCGAAGAGTGTGGATTTACCCGCACCATTGGGACCAATGAGTCCAATGCGGTCTCGGACATTCACCTGCAGGGCGGCATCCTCAAAAAGGACACGCCCGCCATAGGATTTGGTTACTTGAGAAAGGGTCAGCATGGTCGTTTAAAAAAGGTTCCAGAAACTGGACGATCCCTCCTCTTCCGTCGAATCGAAACTTCGGGCCGGGTGGGGGGGGGGGGGGGGGGGGGGGGT
>JBDKIG010000076.1:0-9997 GCA_039797215.1 Verrucomicrobiota bacterium
GGTAACGGCACCGTCACCGCCGCCTCCACTTGGATCGGCGGCTATGGAACCAATAATGCACTCAACCTCGCCGGCGGCGTGCTCAACAGCACCTCGGATATTGTCGTCGGCTATTTCGTAGGAGAAAACGCCCTCAACATTACCGCTGGCGGCAACGCCACGGTCGGCTCGGTCACGGTTGGCCTCGACGCGGCCTCCGCCAACAACACAATCCTCGTCAGCGGTTCCGGCTCCGCCCTCCACGCAACGAGCCTGATTTATCTCGGCGAAAGTGGCTCAACCAACAGCCTCGCCATCGACAACGGCGGCAAGGTCTTCTCTGGAAATTCCGACACCGTGATCGGCCTGAACATTGCCTCCAATGCCAACGCTCTTTCGATTGACGGCACCGGTTCGCAATTCACCAACAACGGCACGCTTTACATCGGCCGCAACGGTTCGGAAAACACCCTGATAGTTCAAAACGGAGCTTCGCTGGTCACCAAAAACTCGCGCATCGGCCATGAAGCCGTTTCCTCGAACAACACCGCAAACATTTCCGGCGCTGGCTCCACATGGGCCAACACTGGAACGCTCCGCGTGGGCAATCTTGGATCGAACAACATCCTCGCTGTTACGAGCGGCGCGAATGTCACCATCTCCGGCAACACCTTCATCGGTCACGGAGTCGGCTCCGACAATAACCTCGTTAGCGTGGAAGGCGCGGGTTCCGTCTTGAACCTCGCTAACGCCACTGTCGGACTTAGTGGGTCGAACAATATGCTCCTAGTGGCCGATTTCGGCACCATCAATGCGGTCGGCATCCAGCTGTCGGGCACCAACTCGACACTCCAGATCGGCGACGGAGCCGCCGGTGGAACAATCACGACTTCGCTCGGTATCGGAACCGGCAGTGGCACCGGCCACCAAGTTGTTTTTAACCACAGCGATTCGAACCTCGTCTTCAGCCCGATTCTCACCGGCAGCCTTTCGCTAAGCCAAATCGGCAACGGCACGACAACTCTTACTGCCAACAATTTCTACACGGGTGGCACGACAATCTCAGCGGGAACGCTGGCTCTAGGCGGAACGCAAGGCTTGGTTGATGGCGCCATCTCCGTGGGTGCTGGCGCAACTTTCTCAGTTAACCGCACCAATGACTTCACGCTGGGCAACATCATCTCGGGGGATGGATCTTTTGCCCATATTGGTTCCAACAAGACCAGCATCACGTCCGCCAACACCTACACCGGCGGAACGACCATTTCCTCGGGAACGCTGTGGACCAAAAATGCCCAGGCTTTGGGAACAGGCAATGTGCTACTCAATGGCGGAAAGCTCCTCACCACTTCTGCACAGGAGTCCATCATGTGCAATCAAACCCTCTCAATCAACGGCACTCTGGATTGGAGTAGCGGCATTATTGCCTTCTACGACACCGATGCTTCGCCAGGTGCAGAGGACTTGAAAATCCATGTTGCCGGGAATTTTACCGTCTCGGCTGGAAATAAGACTTTTGACTTCAGTGAAGTTGCGGCCCTCGGGTATGGCAACTACACCCTGGTGAATGCGACAACGATTTCTGCGTCAGGAGCCAATTTCGTTGCAGCCCACGGTCCATACACCACGCTCTTCGGCAACTTCACCACAAACAACCAAACCATCATTTATACGGTTACTGGTGCAGTTTCTGGCGGCACTGACATCCAAAACTATGGCGGTCCCAATACCCCTGTGGTCACGAATTACAATGTGACTGGACCAACCGTCACGATAGGACTCGAAAATATCGTTAACGCTCTGACATTCACCTCCAGTGCACCGCTGGCGATTCAATCCAACGGTGAGCTCACGGTGACCTCTGGCACGCTGGCTGTGCAAAACGGCTCCTCGGTGATCTCTGGAGGCACGCTCAACACACCCGGCAACTTCGACAAAACCGGTGCTGGCGAACTTGATCTGCAGAACACAACGAATGTCAACGGCATCGCCAATGTCGTTGCGGGTCTTATGTCGGTGAACGGCCAACTCAATGCGAACTCCGTGGTGGTCGATCCCAACGCGACCCTCGGCGGCGCGGGCTTGATCGTCGCTTCCAATGTGGTGGTGAAAGGTAGCCTCTCACCCGGCAACTCGCCCGGCACTTTGAGTGTGGCGGGGAATTTGGTTCTGGGAGCCGGAAGCTCTACGGTGATTGAAATTAACAGCCCGACGAATTTCGACCGCATCGTCGTGAGTGGCACCGCCACTCTTGGTGGAACGCTCAACGCTGTTGCCTTCGGTGGCGGCACAATCACGCCCGGCACGCGCTACGACTTCCTGCAAGCGGGAAGCATCGTCGGGGAATTCGACTCGATCGTGCCGCCGGACGGCTTGCGGATGCGGTTCCTGAATTCAGGCACAGTCGGTTCGCTCCTGTTCGGCCCATCAAGCTTCGTTCCCTACGCACTCAACCAAAATCAGATCAATGTTGCGAAGGCCCTCGACTTGTTCATCCTTGCTACAGAGGGGGATCCATTAACGGTAAGTCTCGCGCTCGATGCGCTGACAGCCGAGCAGTTCCCCGCAGCCTTTGACCAGATCATGCCCGGCTTTTATGAGAGCCTCGGAGACATCCTGATCGAGCAAACCTACAACCAGACTCAGCTTCTCTCCCAACGTCTTGGCACGGTCCGCCTTGGAGCCGTGGGCTTCCAAGCGATCGGCATGAGCCAGCCGATCAAATACGATAAGGACGGAAAGAGCGCGGCCGATGCCAAGACGGCGTCGCCGATTGTGGAATCCGCCATCGATACGAAGTGGAATGCCTGGGTCATCGCCAACGGCGAGTTTTCGATCTCGCGTGGACTGGCCGGTGTCCCGAACTACAATAATAATGCCGGCGGGTTCCTCGTCGGAGCCGATTACCGCCTTAGCGAGAACTTCGCGGCCGGTCTCTTTGCGGGCTATGAATATAGCTACGCGAAATACAACGGCGGCTCGAGCACTCAGGGCAACAGCGCGCTCTTCGGTCTCTACGGCAGCTACACGCACGAAGACGGCTACTATGCCGATGCCATCGTGAGCGGCGGCTACACAGGATTCCAAACCCGTCGTTCGATCGAGTTCAGCACGATCGACCGCACGGCTTCGGCTGACCCGAACAGCGGGCAGTTCAGCGCGGCGCTGAACCTCGGCAAGGACTTCGAAATCGGCAAGTTCACGCTCGGCCCGATCCTCGGCGCGCAATACACCTACGCCGGCATCGGAGGCTTCACAGAAACCGGAGCCGAAAGCCTCGACCTCGCGCTTGGCCAGCAGAACGCCGACAGCCTCCGCACCAACCTCGGCGCGCGTCTGGCCTACAACTGGGAGGTTGGCTCAAACATCACACTCATCCCCGAGGTTCGCGCCTTCTGGATGCATGAGTTCCTGAACAACTCGCGGAACATCTCGAGCACGCTCGACGGCGGCAACGGAGCCTCGTTCGACTACGAAACCGAAGCCCCGTATCGCAACAGCGCCTTCGGTGGCGTGGGCGTGAGTGCCAAAGTGGGCGACCGCTGGAGCGCCTCGGTGTTCTACAATGTGAATTTCGGCAGCGAGAACTACACGAACAACATCATCAGCACCTCACTCGGGGTCTCGTTCTAAAACCAACCCCGCCCCGAAGTCGGGCGGGAGGATTTGCCTTGGGGGAGGCTTTCCCCGCCGATGGAGTTGTCGGCGGGATTTGGTAACCGGATTTTTTGGACAAAAGCTCCGCCAACTCCTACCAATACCCGCCGCATGAGCAGTCCCAATCTTGATGTCCGCGATGTGGCCCGGCTGGCCCGCATCGAACTCACCGACGAGGAGGTCGCCACCTTCCAATCCCAACTCGGCAAGGTGCTGGAATATGTCGAGCAACTGAAGGCGCTCGATGTCTCCGCCGTCGAGCCGACCGCCCACGCGAATCCCATCTTCAATGTCTTCCGCGAGGATGTGGCGAAGCCCGGCCTGGACCGCAAGGACGCCCTCGCCAACGCGCCGCACTCGGCCAACAACCTCGTCGTGGTGACCAAAGTCATCGAATAACATGAGCGATCTCACCACCCTTTCCATTTCCGAACTCCAAGCCGGCTTCCGCCAAGGCGACTTCACGCCCGTCGATGCCGTCCGCGCCCTCGAGGAGAAAATTTCCAAAGTCGATCCCGCGATCGGAGCCTACCTCTCCCGCGATGTGCAGAGCGCGCTCGCGGCGGCCGAAAAAGCCGACATCTCACTTCCCCTCGGCGGCGTGCCGATCGGAATCAAGGATGCCATCAATGTCCTCGGCGAGCCCTGCACCTGCTCCTCGAAAATCCTCGCCGGCTTCCGCTCGCCCTACGACGCCACCGTCATCGCAAAACTGAAATCCGCCGGCGCGATTCCGTTCGGCCGGCTGAACATGGACGAGTTCGCGATGGGTTCCTCCACCGAGAATTCGGCCTATCAAAAAACCCGCAACCCCTGGGACACATCGCGCATCCCCGGCGGCTCCAGCGGCGGCTCGGCGGCCTCAGTGGCGGCTTGCGAGGCGTTCGCGACACTCGGTAGCGACACCGGCGGCTCGATCCGTCAACCCGCCTCGCTCTGCGGCGTGGTGGGTCTCAAGCCCAGCTACGGCCGCGTCTCGCGCTACGGCCTCGTGGCTTTCGCCTCCTCGCTTGACCAGATCGGCCCCATTGCCCGCTCGACCCGTGATTGCGCCGCGATCCTCAACGCCATTTCCGGCAAAGACCCGCACGACTCCACCTCGCTTGACGCGCCGGCCGAGGATTTCACGGTGAATCTCGGCCGCGACCTGAAAGGCGTGAAACTTGGCATCCCCGCCGAGTATTTTGTCGATGGCATGGACAAGCGCGTCCGCGAAAAAGTCGAGGCCGCCATCAAGCTTTGCCAGCAACTCGGCGCCGAGGCCGTGCCCGTCTCGCTCCCCCACACGCAATACGCGGTCGGCGTTTACTACATCATCGCCACGGCCGAGGCGTCCGCGAACCTCGCACGCTTCGACGGCGTTCGCTACGGCCACCGCGCCAAGAACCCCCGCGACCTCCTCGACCACTACATGCGCACCCGCGAGGAAGGGTTCGGCAGCGAGGTGAAGCGCCGCATCATTCTCGGCACCTATGTGCTCTCGAGCGGCTACTACGACGCCTACTACCTCCGCGCCCAAAAAGTCCGCACGCTCATCCGGCAGGATTTCGCCAAGGCGTTTGAAAAAGTGGATGCCATCATCTGCCCGACCTCACCCGACCTCGCGTTCAAAATCGGCGAGCGCATCGACGACCCGCTCCGCATGTATCTCGCGGACATTTTCACCATCGCCACAAACCTCGCCGGCATTTGCGGCATCAGCGTCCCCTGCGGCTTGGTGGAAGAGGAAGGCAAAAAACTCCCCGTCGGCCTGCAATTACTCGGCAAAGCGATGGACGAAACCCGCCTTCTCGGCATCGCCGACGCCTTCGAACGCGCCGGCTCCCAAGAAGTCCTTACCGCCCTTCCAAAGCTGTAGGCGTTTTTCCGAAATGTTAACCACGGAGAGCATGGAGAACACGGAGGAGTTTGAAAACAACTCTCTCACGGACGCCATCATTGGTGCCGCTATTGCCGTGCATCTTGAGCTTGGACCCGGACTTCTCGAATCGGTCTACGAGAAGTGCCTCGCCCTGGAATTAACCAAATCGGGTCTTCAGGTTTGCTCTCAAAAAGAGATACCACTCACCTACAAAGGTCTGGCTCTCGAAAGCGGTTTCCGCGCCGACCTCATCGTCGAAAACAAAGTCCTCATCGAGCTTAAATCCGTCGACCAACTCCTTCCCGTTCACACCGCCCAAGTCCTCACCTATCTGAAACTCACCAACCTCCGCACGGCCCTCCTCATCAACTTCAATGTCCAACTCCTAAAAAACGGCATCAAACGCCTTTCCATATGAAAACTCTTCTTCCCCTCCGTGCTCTCCGTGTCCTCCGTGGTTAAAAATTCTTCCAATATGTCCGCCATCACACCCGAAATCATCGCCAAACACGGCATTACGCCCGACGAATACGAACGCATCCAATCCATCCTCGGACGCGAGCCCAATCTCACCGAACTCGGTGTTTTCTCCGTCATGTGGAGCGAGCATTGCTCCTACAAAAATTCGAAGCTCGAGCTGAAAAAATTCCCCGTCACCGGCCCGCGCGTCCTCGTGAAGGCGGGCGAGGAAAATGCCGGCGTCATCGATATCGGGGACGGATGGGCCATCGCATTCAAGATGGAGAGCCACAACCACCCCAGCGCCATCGAGCCGTTCCAAGGCGCGGCCACCGGCGTGGGCGGCATCATTCGCGACATCTTCACCATGGGCGCGCGCCCTGTGTTCTCGATGAACTCCCTCCGCTTCGGCGACATCCGCGGCGACTCCCAACAATCCGCCACCAACCGCCGCCTCTTCGCTGGCGTGGTGAATGGCATCGCCCATTACGGTAACTGCATCGGCATCCCGACGATCGGCGGCGAGGTCTATTTCGACGACAGCTACTCGGGAAATCCGCTCGTCAATGTCTTCTGCCTCGGCATTCTCAAGCACGAGCAAATCGCCCGCGGAGCCGCCAAGGGCGTTGGCAACCCTGTCTTCTATGTCGGCGCGGAAACCGGTCGCGACGGCCTCGCCGGAGCCGCCTTCGCCTCGCGCGAACTTACCGAGGAATCCAAGGAGGACCGCCCCGCTGTGCAAGTCGGAGACCCTTTCCGCGAAAAACTTCTCCTCGAAGCCTGCCTCGAACTCCTCGCCAGCGGCTGCGTCGCCGGCATCCAGGACATGGGCGCTGCAGGCCTCACCTGCTCGACCTGCGAAACCGCCAGCCGCGGCGGAACCGGTGTGGAAATCGATGTCAACCTCGTGCCAAAGCGCGAAACCGGCATGACGCCCTACGAAATCCTGCTCTCCGAGTCCCAGGAACGCATGCTCGTCATCGTCAAAAAAGGCGAGGAAGACAAAGTCCGCGCCATCTTTGAAAAATGGGACCTCCCTTACGCGCATGTCGGCGTGGTCAACGACGACGGCATGATGCGAGTCCGCGAAGGTGACAATATCGCCGTCGAAATCCCCGCCCGCCAACTCGCCGACGAAGCCCCGCTTTACTCCCGCGAAGCCGCTCCGAAAAAAGCCGCCGAGCCGCTCGACCTCGCCAGCGTCCCCGAAGCCGACCCAATCACCGCTCTCGAAACCCTCCTAGCCCATCCGAGCATCGCCTCCAAGCAATGGGTCTGGCAGCAATACGACCACATGGTCCGCCTCGGCGCCACCGTCCTGCCCGGCTCGGACGCCGCCGTCTTCATCGTCCGCGAAGCCAACAAAATCTTGGCCGCCTCCACCGATTGCAACGCCATCTATTGCAAACAAAATCCCCGCGAAGGCGGACGCATCGCCGTCGCCGAAGCCGCGCGCAATATCGCCTGCACCGGCGCAACCCCGCTCGCCGTCACGGACAACCTGAATTTCGGAAATCCCCACAAACCCGAAAATTTCCTCCAACTCCGCGAAGCCATCGAAGGCCTCGCCGAAGCCTGCCGCGCGTTCGACACACCCGTCACCGGCGGCAATGTGAGCCTCTACAACGAATCCCCCGCCGGAGCCATCGACCCCACGCCCACCGTCGGCATGGTCGGCCTCGTTGAAAAACCCGAGCACATCACCACCCAAGCCTTCAAAGCTGCGGGTGACATCATCCTCCTCATCGGCGAACCCGGCAACGAACTCGGCGCCTCCCACTACCTCCTCGCCGTCCACGGCCGCAAAGCCGGCGCCCCGCCGCAGCTCGACTACGCCAAGGAACTCGGAGTCCAAAACGCCGTCCGCGACCTCATCCGCCAAGGCCTCGTCAAAAGTGCCCACGACTGCTCCGAAGGCGGCCTCGCCGTCAACCTCGCCGAATCCTGCCTGAGCGGAAACCTCGGAGCCAAAACCGAAATCCCCGGCCCCCGCGCCGATGTCGCCCTCTTCAACGAGTCACAATCCCGCATCGTCATCACCGTCAGTCCCGAAAACGCGGCCAAGGCCGAGGATTTCCTGAAATCGAAATCCGTCCCGCACCAGCGCCTCGGCGAAGTCACCAACACCCAAAACCTCGCCATCCAAGCCGCCGGCCGACCCTACAGCTGGCCCCTCGAAACCCTCCGCACTCCATTCGAGAGCACGATCCCGTCACTGATGAGTTGGGAAAAATAGTAGGTGCGCCGACGTCCCCGTCGGCTCATCGAAAATAAAACCGTGAAGGATGACGAATCAGTGCAAGATGCCAACGAGGACGTTGGCGCTCCGACCTCATGAGAAAGCTGCTCCGACAGCAAAGCGGAAGGCACATGACCAGCCGGCTCCATTTTTCCACTTTGCGAATACCGCTCTGGGCAGATGCATAGCGGCCTCTTGACATTGTTTCATTATAAAGCAACATAGACTTCATGCTTGTCATCGATTTCTTCCAGTCTGCGGAAGGGAAATCCCCCGTAGCGGAATATCTTGATGGACTTGATGCCAAGCAGGCGGCGAAGGTGCTTTGGACGCTCTCCGCGATCAAGCTGACACACCCGGCGCCTTCCGTTTATCTGAAAAAGATGGTGGCAACGGACGATCTTTGGGAGGCGCGCATGATCTTCGCCGGAAACATATTCCGCCTGCTTGGCTGGATGGAAGGCACGGATAAATTGGTCTTGGCGCACGGCTTCACCAAAAAGACGGAGAAGACTCCGTTGCAGGAAATCCAAATAACCGAAACCCGAAAGAAAATTTATGAAAACAAAGAAACCTGATGACTTGGACCGCTACATTGCACAGCGAAAAGAAAAGGATGCGGAGTTCGCCGCCGCCTACGACAGTGAGCAGGCAGATTGGGAGATCGGCCAACTTCTGGCCAAGACCCGCGAGAACGCAGGACTAACACAAGAGGCATTGGCCCGGAAAATAGGCTCCACGCGCAGCGCCATTTGCCGCTACGAGCGCCATCCGGCCAATCTCACACTCTCGACATTGGAAAAAGTCGCCCGCGCCACCGGGCGGCGTCTGGTCGTGAAATTTGCCTGAGTGGTAAAGACACAACAAAAGGCGTCAGCAACTGTCTCGACGCAGCATATTCTGCGATGAAGTGAGGAACTATGAACGCGATTACTCCCAGTGAAATTCTGCTCGAAGACTATCTCAAGTCCATGGGCATCTCCCGAAAAGCCGTCGCGCGAGCTCTTGGCTTCAGACCGCGAAGCATCAACGAAATCGTGCTTGGCCGCCAAGGTATCACGCCCGAGATGTCCCTGAAACTGGACAAATTTTTTAAACAGAGCGCGCAGTTCTGGTTCAACATTCAAACCACCTGCGATTTCCGCCAACTCCGCAAAAAAGAAAAGCAAATCACCGCTGCCGTTACAAAAGTCTATACCGAACTTGCCGCGTGATTTTGAACTATCAGCACCGCTGGAAAAATCTTCACTTGGCCACTCGGGTTGTTGCATAACTTCATGCCGTCACAGATTCACGCAGATAATTGGAAATAAAATCTATAAAACTATAAATCTGTGAAAATCTGCGAAATCTACGGCTATGGTTCGTTAGAAAACCGACGCCTCGGCAGCTGCAAAATTCGCTGCGAAAGGGCGGGATGGAATGTCTGGAAATGAGGGGTTTTTCATTGCAGAAAGATTGCCCCTGTTGCTAAAAATATCATATGGATCCAGCGAGCGTTGATAGTTTGAGAGAAATTCTCATGCAAAACTGCATGCTGAAAATCGATCCCTCCACGATTGGAGAGGAAACCCCGCTTTTTGGTCCCGAGGGAGTTGGCCTAGATTCTCTTGACGCTTTGCAGATTGTCATCGCCGTGGAAAAAAAATACGGAATAGCCATTGGCGATCCCAACACGGCAAAAGACGCCCTTCAAAGTCTCGGCGTGCTGCGTGATTGGATCCAGAAGCGCCTTCCTCCGCAGACCGCATGAGGCTCTCGGAGCGCTATGACGCGGTCGTGGTTGGTGGCGGTCCGGCGGG
>JBDKIG010000077.1:0-9987 GCA_039797215.1 Verrucomicrobiota bacterium
TCGGGGGTTGGCTCGGGGGTTGGCTCGGAGGTTGGCTCGGAGGTTGGCTCGGAGGTTGGCTCGGAGGTTGGCTCGGGGGTTGGCTCGGGGGTTGCATCCTCCACAACGATTGTGCCGTTGCGTGTAGCGGAGATGCGATTGGCGTCAGTGACTTTGAAGGTGATCTTAAACTTGCCAGTGGTCTGAGGTTTGCCAGTCAGTGAGCCGGCTTGGGGTTGGAGGCGGATGCCTGCCGGGAGTTTTCCTTCAATTTTCCAAATATAGGGTTCCTTCCCGCCGCTGGCCGCGAGGGTGGCGGCGAGTGGTTGGTCATACTTGGCATTGATCGGCTGGGCGAGTGTTTCCGAGATTTGGAGGTCGTAGCCTTTGACGGGGAGATCGATTTTGATCTCACTGGATTCGTCCCGCGAGTCGGTGGCGACGAGGGTGAGGGAAAAGTCTCCCGCCTCGCTCGGTTTGCCTTCAATCGCGGCTTTGGTGCCGGTGAATTCAAGGTCGAGACCGGTTGGCAGAGTGGTGCCTTCTTTGAGTTGAAGCTTGTAGGGTGGGACGCCGCCTTGGATGGAGAGCGAGCGGCGATAGTTCAATCCCGCCGTCGCTTGGGTGGTCTCGCTCGAGTCGGGGAGGATTTGGAGTGGATCGGCGGTGATGACGAGAACAGCTTCTATGGTGGCGGAGAGTTTATTTGCGTCGGTGACTTTCAGGCTGATCGGAAATTCTCCGGTGGTGTAGGGGGAGCCCGAGATTTTGCCGGAGGTTCCGCTCAGCCAAGCGCCTGAGGGGAGTTTGCCGGAAACCGTCCAGACATAAGGTGGCTTGCCACCGGTTGCGGTGAGGGGCAGGTCGAGCGGTTGCTTGAATTTGCCAGCGAGATTTTGGGTCGACTCGGGCGCGATGGCCAGGTCGTAGGCTCCGATGGTCAACGAGGCTTGCAGGGGGACTTTTCCGCCCAGCGAGTCGGTGGCCTCGAGCGAGATCGGGAAGGTTCCGTTCGTGGTGGGTTTGCCCGAGATTTTGCCGGTTGCCCCGGAGACCGAGGCGGAAAGGCCTTCGGGGAGTGTGGTCTCTGGAGCGGGTTTCAGGGAATAGGGCGGCACGCCGCCGGCGAGGGCGATGTTCCAGTTGTAGGCGATGCCGACGACGCCTGCGGGTGGTTCGGGTGTTTCCGGATTGAGGCGCAGGGGAGCGGTGGTGATCTCGATCGTGGCATTCCTCGAGACGATGATGTCATTGACATCCGATACCTTGATGATGACGGGGAATATTCCGGCGGTGGTGGGTTTGCCGGCAAAGATTCCAGTGAGTGGCTTGACGCTCAGGCCAGGCGGGAGTTTGCCCACGACGGACCAGTAGTAGGGCGGGCGGCCTCCGGTAGCGTTGAAAGTGATCGTGTAATCCTCGAGATATTTTCCGGCGAGTTGATCGGGGGACGGTTCGGTGATCGCGAGACTGTATGGGGCTATGGAAATCTCGATGGGTAGCGAGGAAGTGGTCTTGAGCGAATCTGAGGCTTCTAGGGTCACGGAGAAATTACCGGGCTCGGTGGGGGTGCCTGTGATTCGTGCAGTGGATCCGCTGGTGGAAATGGCGAGACCTTGCGGGAGCGTGGTTCCTTCACCAAGTTTGACCGAGTAGGGGGGCACGCCGCCGGTGAGTGAGAAGCTACGGGAGAAATCCATATTCACATTGCCGGATGGGAGGTCTTCGGGCTTGGCGGTGATTTGAATGGGGGGAACCGAAATGGTTAATGGAATCACGCGAAACGCCTTGAAGCCTTTCGCATCACGGAGGCGTAGAACGATGTTTGTCGTGCCAGCGGCCAAAGGCTTTCCGGTGAGTTCCCCGAGTTTGGAGTTAAGCGTGAGACCACGAGGGAGATTGCCGACTGCCGACCAGTGATAAGGGGCGGACCCTCCAATTGCAGCGAAGGCGACGGAGAGGGGTTCGTTGTATTTTGCGGCGATTGAGGCGGGTTCGGGATCGATCGCGAGGCCGTAGGGAGTAACTCTCAGGATGAATTCGCGCTCGATGGAATTTTTCACCGGGTTCGAGGAATCCGTAGCAACGAGAGGAACGCGGAAGTCGCCTGCAGCTTTTGGCGCACCTTGGATTTGGCCATCTTTGAACTCCAGTCCTTCGGGGAGTTTTGTGCCTGGCTTGAGGGTGACGGCATAAGGGGATTTTCCGCCGGTAAGTTCGATTTTCGCCGTGTAATCCATGTCAGTGGTGGCGTTGGGCAGCGTGGCATTGGTGGTAAAATCGAGGGCGGGTTCTACGGGTGGTTGCTGGGCGAGCAGGGCAGCATCCGCGAGATTGCGGGCCATGCGGAAGCCGAGGAAATCGAACTTGTTTTCGGGTCCATTGAAACTCCGGCGAGCCACCTCGCAATCCGTGGGCGAGCCAAACCAGGCGCCGCCGCGAACACGGCGCGAGCCGCCATCCGCCTCGTCCCAACACCACTCGGCGACATTGCCGCTCATGTCATAAATCCCGAGTTCATTCGGCAGCTTCGTTCCGACAGGGGCCGTGCCGCGACCGTCTACCAAATCCTCGCCCGAGGCGGCGGAATTTTCCCAATACCATGCCACGGCGTCGACATCTTCGCCGCCACTGAAGCGCCAACGGTCTACCCACCCGGTGAGTTCGCTGGGAGCATTTGCATCCAAATCCTTCCCGCCGCTGATAGTGGCTCCGACGGACTTTATTCCGCCGCGTGCAGCCCATTCCCACTCGATTTCCGTGGGGAGTCGGTAGCCATTCGCTTCTGGATTTGCGACGGGGGAGGCAACGCCTGAACGGTAAACTTCGCCATTTACTGTGTAAACCGGCTGGAGATTTTCCTGCTGGCTGCGGGCGTTGCAAAACTTCACTGCATCGTGCCAAGTGAGGCGGCGAACGGGGCGGTTTGGAGAGGCGCCTTCGGGAGCGGCAGGAAGGTCATAACCATTTTTTGCGGCGAATTCGCGCAGAGCATTCCATTCGCCCCAGGTCACCTCATGCGTGCCGATGTGAAAGGTTTTCACCTCCGTGCCATCGAAAGCCGAGCCTGGCGGAAGTTGACCTGTGAGAACAGTCGCCATTCCCCTTGGAGCGGGCAGGGGGGCTGCTGCGGTTCCGGAAATATCCAAGGCGGTTGTTCCGCGACCGACAGAGAGATTCACTGTGACTTGGCCCAAGTAGGTCTTGGGCTCCTTAGGTGAAAAAACCAGCGGGATTTTTTGCTCCTGGCCCGGCTCGATCTGGCCGCTGAAAGATCCGGTGAATCCCTCGGGGCACGAGATGGCGCTGATTGTGAGCGGGGCGTTGCCGGTGTTGCGCAGTGTGAGCGAACCGGTGGCCTTCTCGCCCACGGGGACTTTGTCAAAGGGCGTTTCTTTGGTGAGTTCGAGGATCCCTGATAATTCCTTCGCGGCGCCTGTCGCAGGGACTTCGAGTTTGCCTCCGTTGGATGTGACGACGACGGCACCTTGCAGGCTGCCGGGTTTGGTGGGGGAGAATTTGACATTGATCACCAGCGTGCCATTGGGCTCGACCGTCGCGGGTTTGTCGTGGCCCGAGAGACTTTCCGGATACGAAATCGCGGAGATCACCAGAGGGGCGGTTCCCGTATTTTGGATGGTCAAAGTTTTCGCGGCCGTTGCGCCAATGGCGACATCCGGAAAATCCAAGGAGCCCTCGATTTTACCAATCGGTGCCGGAGCGGGTTGCTGCGGCGCGGGCGTCTCCGGTTTCTTGGCATCGCAAGCGGTCGAGAGCGCGAAGAAGGCTACAAATAACGGGAGGTAAACATAATGGCGCATCCGTTGTGATTAACGATCCGTTCTCACGCGCTCAAGAACGGAGTGGGCACCGCAAGACTCTTTTTTACCCGAGAGCGGAATTTTGGATGGCCAAAAGCTGTTCGATTCCCGACTTCGCGGCGGAGGTCAATTGCTCGAGTTGCGAGGCGCTGAAGACGCTCTCCTCGCCGCTGCCCTGCACTTCGACATAGTCGAGTTTGTCGGTCATCACGACATTCATATCGACCTCGGCGTCCTTATCCTCGAGGTAGTCGAGATCGACCAAAACTTCTCCCTCGACGATACCGACACTCACGGCGGCGACGCGGTTTTTCAAAGGGAGTTCAGCGATTTTGCCCTGCTCGACGAGCCAGCGGCCGGCGAGTTCCACGGCGAGCGAGGCGCCGGTGATGGCGGCGGTGCGGGTGCCGCCGTCGGCTTGGAGAACATCACAATCGACCCACAGGGTGCGTTGACCGAGTTTTTTGAGATCCACGACGGCGCGGAGCGAGCGGCCGATGAGTCGCTGGATCTCGGTGCCGCGTCCATCGGGACGGCCGCGCGAGGAGTCGCGCTGTTTGCGGCTGAGGGTGGAATAGGGGAGCATCGAGTATTCCGCCGTGATCCAACCGCCGGGGACATTTTGTTCTTTCATCCAACGAGGCACCGATTCCTCGATCATGGCGGCGCAGATGACTTTTGTGTTTCCGAAGGAAATTAAAACCGAGCCATGGGCGTGCGGAGCGATGGATTTTTCGATGGTGATCGGGCGGATTTGGCCCGGCTGGCGGTTGTCGTGTCGACTCATCCGGAGACTCTGGGGGAAGGGATGGGATGCGGCAAGTTTGGAGTTTTCAAAAAACGCAAAATATAGGAAACAAGTGAAATAAATATTATCCAAACCCTTTCTTGACGGGTCGGGATTCGAGCGGCTAGTCTGCCCATCCATTTTTTAGAAAGTAGGTGAAATTATGCCGGAAGTAATCGTTCGAAAAGGTGAACCAATCGACCGCGCTCTCAAGAGATTGAAGGGCAAGATCGACGCGGAGGGATTGATGGATGAAGTCCGTCGCCTTCGTGCTTTCGAAACTCCCGTTCAGCGCGTGCGCCGCAAAGCGAAAAACAACGCCAAGCGTGCCAAGCTGAAGATTCGTTTCAATTTCAACCCCGCGTCCTAATTGCAGGATCGACGGGTTGTTTTCGCCGGCTGCGGCTTCCTAGGGGAAGTTGCAGCCGGTTTATTTTTTGAGCACGGGTGGCAGGTTTTGGGCCTGTGTGCCACGCCGGAAACGGCGGCCAGACTCGCTTCGCTACCGTTCGAGGTTCGCGTGGCGGATATTTCAAAGCCGTTGGCGGTTCCCGAGGGGTGGAGCCAGCCGGACTTATTGATCCACTGCGCGAGTTCCGGCGGTGGGGACGCAGCAGGCTACCGTGCTGTGTATCGCGATGGGTTGAAAAATCTGATCGCAGCCTTCGCGCCACAGCGGGTGATTTTTACCGGGAGCACCTCGGTTTACGATCAGCAAAACGGAGAGGTGGTGGATGAAAACTCGCCGAACGAACCACTCCGAGAAACGGCCAAAATTCTCCTCGAGGCGGAAGCTATTGCGATTGGAGTCGGGGGCATTGTGGCCAGGCTGGGGGGAATTTATGGGCCGGGCCGCTCGATGTTTTTGCGGAAATTCGCGGAGGGTAGTGCGGTGGTGGAGGCGGGCGGTGAGCGGTTCCTGAATTTGATCCACCGCGATGACGCCGCGCGGGCGCTTCTGCGTTTGGCGGATCCTTCGGTGCCGCCGGGAATTTACAATGTCTGCGACAGCCATCCCCCAACGCAGCGGGAACTTTACGGGTGGATTTCCGAGTTTTTGGGCAAACCCATGCCGCCCGAGGGCCCTATCGATCCGCATCGCAAACGGGGGCTCAATAACAAGCGGGTCTCCAATCAAAAGCTGCTCTCGGCTGGTTGGGCGCCGGACTTTCCATCGTTTCGCGAAGCCCTGCCTTCGCTGGTGCGTGAGGGGTTTTAGTCGCTGAGGGAGGGTTCCTCTTCGTCGATTTTCTCGGGTTTCGGGGTTCTAGGGATGACCAGGACCTTGTCGATGCGCTGGCGGTCCATGTCGATGACTTCAAAGTCGAAGCGATCCCAATGGAATTTCTCGCCTTCGCGGGGGATGTGACCGAGTTGGCTGAGGATGAATCCGCCGAGGGTCGAGTAGCGGTTGATGTCCTCGCCGGGCAAGTCGTCGTCGATCCCCAGGCTTTTCTTGGTTTCATCGATGTCGAGCATCGCATCAATCAACCAAGTGCCGTCCTGTCGGAGTGTGGCCTTGGGCTCATGGCGTTGCTCGCGCTCGGGCAGGTTGCCCACGATGGCCATCATCACATCATTCAAAGTGACAAGTCCTTGCAAGCCACCGAATTCATCGACTACGAGCGCGATGTGTTTTCCGGATTTCTTAAATTCTTCGATGAGCTTGCTGACGGGCATCGCGGTCGGCACATAGAGCGGCGGAGTAACGAGGGCGCGAAGTTCCACGCGACCGGCGAGGGAGAGGTTGGCCCAGAGTGACTTGACGCTGACCATGCCGGTGACATTGTCGCGGGTTTCTTGGTAAACGGGGAAATGGGAATGGCCGCTGCCGGCGATGCGGCGCCAGTTTTCCTCGTCGGTATCGTCCAGCGAGAGCCAAATCATTCGAGCGCGGGGAGTCATGAGATCTCCCGCGGTGAGTTCGTCGAGTTCGAAGACGCTCTCGACCATCTCTTTTTCGGCTTTCTTGAAAATCCCGGCGCTCAGGCCCTCATCGATTAACACACGCACTTCTTCTTCGGAAACAACGGATTCCTTCGCTTTTCGAATGCCCATGGAGGCCATGAGGAAATCGCTTGAGAGATTGAGGAAATTCACCAGAGGTGAAAAAAGTTTGGCCAAGCTGAACATCGGGCGAGCCAAGGTCGAGGCGATGCGTTCGGGGTTATTGAGAGCGATCCGTTTTGGAACTAGTTCTCCGATAATCACGGAGAGGTAGGTGATGGCTCCCACGATGATGACGAGGGCCACGAGATCGGCGTAATTTTCGAGGGCGGGGATTTTTTTGAAAAACTCGGCAAGGCGGTCGGTAATATTGGCGCCGCCCAGAGCACTGGCGAGGACGCCAACGAAGGTGATGCCGACTTGGACCGTGGAGAGAAATTTGCCCGGAGCATTGGCGAGGGCGAGGGCGAGCCGGGATCCACGGTCGCCTTCATCGGCCATGCTCTTGAGGCGCGCCTTTCGAGAGGTTACCACAGCAATCTCGGCCATGGCGAAGAGGCCGTTTGCCAGCAAAAGCAACAAAATGAAAATAATCTCTAAAGATAATCCGGACATAACGAAGGGAGGGAGATTAGGAGGGAATTTCTCGGGGGGCAATGAGAACCTTTGATATTTCTATTAAAAGCCGCAACCTGTTTTTTTCAAAGGAGATTTATTTTTTTAAATAAATCATCGGGCACGGATGGTGGCCATCACGCCTTTGGTATTCTTCGAAACGGGGGCAATGTTCCAGAGAAGGAACCCACCGCGGGGACGGGGGGAGATGGATTTTTCGAGGGAAAGCTGACGATCAATCTCGGAGGATGGCCAGCCTTGGGACTCGAGGCGATCGAGGGCAATTCCAGGCACAATCGCAACGCCGCGCGGGTTGACCTCAGGATTTCTCCACCAACGGAGCAGGGTTGAGAAACTCTGTGGCCCGGAGTCTTTCCAATACAATTGTGGCGAGAGGTAATCGACCCACCCTTGACGGAGCCAGACCACAGGATCGGAGAAGAGTTCGTGGTATTGATCCACGCCGACTTTGATGCTCGAGGGCGCGGTGTCTTTGCTGTGGATGCCGAAGGGGCTGACGCCAAAAAGCAGGCCGGGGCGGGCGGAGTGGACGGTCTGGCTGAGATCGCGGATCAAGAAATGCACATTCTGGCGGCGCCAATCGGCCTTGGAGAGTTTGCCGCCGGAGGAGCGGTAAGCGGCGTAGGTTTTGTCGTCGGGGAAATGCGGGAGTCCACCCTTTGCCGTGGGGTAGGGGTAGAAATAGTCGTCGAGGTGGACGCCGGCGATGTCGTAGCGCTCGACGAGTTCGCGCACGACGGAGTTGATGTGGCGGCGGACTTCGGGCGAGCCGGGGTCCATCCAGAGCGTGGTGCCGACTTTGTAGCAATACTGGGGATAGACGCGGCTGATGTGTTTAGAGGAGCGGGAGTGGGAGGCATTGGCGCCGGCGCGGTAGGGGTTGATCCAAGCATGGACTTGCAAGCCGCGGGCCTTCGCTTGGGCAATAAAGTAGGCGAGGGGATCGTAGCCGGGATTTGCGCCCTGCGTTCCCGTAAGGTAACGGCTCCAGGGTTCAAGGCTCGAGGCGTAGAGGGCGTCGCCTTCGGGGCGGACTTGGAGCATGACGGCATTCAGCCCTGCGGACTGGGCGGCATCCAATAAACGGTTGGCTTGTTGTTTTTGGACTTCAATCGGTAGGCCTTGCTTGGAAGGAAAGTTGATGTTGTGGACCGAGGCGATCCAAGTGCCTTGGAGGTCGGCACGGGCTTGGATGGCGAGAGAGAAAAGGGCGGTGAGGACGGGAAGGAGGCGTTTCATGGATTCAGTAAACAAAGGATTCGCGGGGAGGTTCGGTTTCGGTGACGGATTCGGCAATGACGAGTGGAGTGCGGCGTCCGCCTTCGAGTGGGAAAGTGGCTTTGCCTCGAACCTTCACCCAGGTCATCTCCGGGAAATTGGCGGCTTGGTTTTCCTGAATCGCAATCCCGACCGGGCGGGCGTCGGCGGCGCAGCACATCACAAACATCCGAACGAGGCGGAACCGGTCGCCGGAGGAATTGCCGGTGCGGGCGGGGAGGAATTGGCCGACGAGTTCGACTTCTTGGTTTTCAAAATCGGCGCGCAGGTCGTTGTCTCCCGCCGCGTAAACGAGGTCGATGAGTTCGGCGAGGATTTGGCCGGAGTCATTTTTTCTCAGGTAAAGCGAGGGGTCCATCATGGTGGCCTCGCCGATGGAGCCGTCGGGGTTGGGCAAGGCAGGCTCGAAAGCGGGCGAGTAGCCGGGAAGTTCGGCGATGTCGCTCACGACGCCGCGGTTATGCACTGCTGTCGCGCCAAAGCCGCTTTGGGAGATTTTGGTCGCGGCCAAGAGTGGCAGCACAAGGATGAGGAGGGAGGCGATTCCGCCGCTGAAGGGAACTCCCGAGTGGTCGTGATCTTCGCAGCAGTGGTCGCCGTCTTGGGCTTTGGGAAAGGTAAGAATCAAGACGGCTGAGAGAAAAACCAGAACGCCGCCCGAGATCGCCACATAGAGGTGGAAGGCGGGGTGGAGGTAAGAGGCGATGCGGCCGGAGAGTTGGAAGTAAAGCAGCACGACGCCCCAGACCATGAGAACGCCTGAGGAGCAAAATCGGGAGGCGGTGCGGTTCATAGGCCGATGACGGAAAGCCTCACGCACAAGAGGCCGATCAAAACAAACAGCCCGATGGCCAATCCTAGAACAAATCGCTTGGTGAAAACCGCGCTGTAGATGAACAGGAGTTTCAAATCCATCATGGGACCAAATACCAGAAATGCGAGTTTCGCAACGGCGGGAAAGGAAACGAAGGTCGCAGCAATGAAGGCGTCCGATGAGCTGCAAAGCGAAAGCACACCGGCGAGCGTCATCATGGAGGGCACAGCCAGCCAGTCATTCAGAGCCAGTGGCAGGAAGATTTCCTGATTTACAGCGGTGCTGAAGACCGAGGCCACGGCCACGCCGAGAATGAAGTAGACCATGACATCTAAAAAATCGCGCACGCCGGCATCCATGGCTCCGACGAGGCGTTGGCCGAATGGAACGGTGGCGTGGTGGTGGTCGTGAGGTGGGTGTGCCAGTCCGGCGAGGATTTTGGTCCGAAGGACAGCGGCAAGCGGGAGATTGAGAACGGCAAAGCCGACGAGGACCGCCACAAAATAGCCAACTCCGAGGCGTAGAACGGTGAACTCCTCGGCACCCTGGCCTCGAAAGGCGGCGTAGGTGCTCACGGCCACGATGGGATTCACGATCGGTGCGGCGAGCATGTAGGTGATGGCGTTTGAAACCGGCAGGCCCTTGGCGATGAGGCGACGGATCACGGGAACGATGCCGCACTCGCACATCGGAAAAACCAGGCCGAGTGCGCCGCTCAGGCAGAT
>JBDKIG010000078.1:0-9791 GCA_039797215.1 Verrucomicrobiota bacterium
GTTGGCCACATTGCGGTGAATGATCCCGCGCTTTGCTGCCTTGTCGAGAGCCGAGGAGAGGGCTTCATATTGCTCTTTCGCAGCGGCGGCGTCGCCCCCGGCGAGAGTGGCGCGGAGTTTTTTCTGACGCGACTTGATCGAGGTGATCACGGAAGCATTGAGGGCGTGACGCTTGAGGCTCTGGCGCGCGCTTTTTTCGGAAGATTTGATGTTGGCCATGGAATTGTTGGTGCCAGAGGGGAGAATCGAACTCCCGACCAAGGGCTTATGAGTCCCCTGCTCTACCGCTGAGCTACCCTGGCAAAATGGGTTTTTTTGGTTTTTGCCGGTCAAATCAGCCCGAAGCGGAAAGGATTCCCGCCGGCGCCGTCTCGACCGGGCCGAGCACTCTAGCGCGCCGCCTCCGGTCGGCAATAGAAAAATGGCACGCTGAATGCTTTTGATTCGTTAAGATTTTATCAAAAAGTGGCAAAGATCACCCGATCGGTTAGTTTCCGGCCAATGCATTTCCCGAGGGAATGGTTTGGCCGATTCGTGAGCTCCGCGCTTGTCGCGACGGGTGCCGCCGTTTGGCTTGGGGCTTCTCCCGCCCAGGCCTCGCAGGCGGACTGGATGCGACCCGAGGAATTCGCCTATCCCGAGACCTTCGAATTGAAATCCTCGGCGGAAAAGACCGCTGAAGCCCATGCACGCTTCCTCCAAGCCATTTTTCTCGAGGAGGAATTTGGTCCCGACGCCGCGCTCGAATCCAAGCGCCGTGTGTTGTTTTTGGACCCCGGATTCACCGAGCTTGCCGTCGATGTCGCCCAACACCACTTGCACCGAAGCGAGACCCCGGAGGCGATCTCGGTCCTGAAGGACGCGAAAAAAGCGGCCCCGAACGACCCCACCCCGTCGCTGGCCCTCGCCGGCGTTTATCTTCGCCACCTGCAAAAACCCCTGCTTGCCGAAAAGCATGCTCTCGACGCGGTCCAACTCGATCCCGAAAACAAAGCCGGCTACGAGCTCCTCTGGGAAATCTACCGCGCCGCCGGCCAGCCCCATAAAATCGAGCCTCTCTTTCAGCGTGCTGAGCGCCGCCAAAGCGAGAAATTGGATTTCCTCATGGCGATCGCCGACCTGCGTCTCCGCGAAATCGCCCGCTCCCGCCATTCACCCTCCGCCGCGACCGAGGCGAAAATTTCCGAACTCCTCGAGCGCATCGAAAATCTCGGCGTCTCCAAGCCGGAAATCCTCGCACGCACCGGAGATTTTCACGCCTTGTGCGGTCGCCTCCAGCGCGCCGTGGATCTTTACGAGAAGTCCATCGCCCTCCAACCCACCCCTGATGGCGTTCGCGAAAAACTCGCCCTTGCTCTCGTGCAACTCGGCCAGAACGACCGTGCGGCGGAGATCCTCACTCAGATTGTCGCCGAGAATCCTGTGAACCTCCCGGCTTACGACCAACTTGCCAAAATCCACCTCCTTCGCGGAGAGTTCGAGCGGGCGGTGGCGGCCATGCGCCAGGCGCTTCTGCTGGCCCCGATCGACCCTCGGCGACACGAAGAAATCATTCGCACCAGCCTTCGAGCTGGCGATCACGCCGGCGCCCTCCAAGCCGCCACCGAGGCCGAAGCGAAGTTTCCCTACCTCACCGGATTCACTGTCCTCCGAGCCATCACACTCAGCCAAACCGGCAACCATGCGGCGGCTATGATGGCCTTTGAACGAGCCTTGGTAACTGCGGCCAACTCGAATCCCGATTTGTTGGATAGCGATTTTTTCCTGAGCTACGGCGGAGCCGCCGAGCGGGCGGGCCACTTCGTGAAAGCGGCAGAACTTTTAAAAAAATCCATCGCCCTTGACCCGGCGCGCTCGGCCCAGGCTTGCAATTACCTCGGATACATGTGGGCTGATCGAGGCGAAAACCTCGCCGAAGCCGAGCAACTCATCCGGCAAGCCCTCGAACTCGATCCCAACAACGGAGCCTACCGGGATAGCCTCGGATGGGTTTTCTTCCGACAAGGCCGATATCATGAATCACTCGCCGAGCTTCTCCGCGCCTCCGAGTTGATGCAGGAGCCGGATCCCGTCGTGCTCGATCACATTGGTGATGTTTACGACAAGCTCGGAAAAATTGCAGACGCCGTGCTGTATTGGCGCAAGGCCCTTCAGATCGACCCGAATAATTCTTCAATCACCGAGAAACTCGACTCCCTGGCCGCCCCCATCGCGAGCCAACCCGAGACAAACTAAACGCCGCACTTAGGCCACAGCTCGCTGGATTTTTTCAGCAATCCTGCGGAAAACCTCCGCCGCCGCGCTCTCTGGATGGGCTTCCACGGCGGGACGCCCCGTGTCTCCGGATTGCCGCACCAGCGGCTCGATAGGCACCTCGCCGAGCAAGGGCACCTGCAGCTTGGCCGCTTCCCGACCACCGCCACCCGTTCCAAAAATGTCATAGCGTTTGCCATCTCCCGGACACAGGAAGTAACTCATGTTTTCCACGATCCCGAGAATAGGGACATTCGTTTTCCCAAACATCGCCACCGCCTTCCGGGCATCGATCAAGGCGACTTCCTGAGGCGTCGTCACAATCACCGCGCCAGAGAGAGCGACGGTCTGAACGATCGTCAATTGGATGTCGCCGGTGCCGGGTGGCAGGTCGAGAATAAGGTAATCCAACTCACCCCATGCGACCTGACGCAGAAATTGCTGAGTGTATCTTGTCACCATCGGTCCGCGCAAAACGGCGGGCGAACCGTCATCCAAGAGATACCCCATCGACATGAGCGACACACCATGACGCTCGATCGGAATGATCCGATTTTCGTCATCAGCCGAGGGCCGCTCATTCGATCCGCCGAACATCAAGGCAATGCTCGGGCCATAGATATCGCAATCACACAAGCCGACCTTCGCCCCCGATCGGGCCAAGGCCAGAGCGAGATTCGCAGCCACGGTGGATTTTCCCACGCCTCCCTTTCCGCTGGCTACGGCGATGACATGACGAATGCCCTCAATGCGCTGGGCACCGACCGAACCAGCGGGCGCTGTCGCGGGAGCCTGGATATCAATTTTCACCTCCACGCGGCCCACGCCCGGTATCGACTTGAGCGCCGCCACGGCATCGAACTGGATTTTTTTTGCGATCGCCGTGTCGTTGGTCGAAAGCGCCAGTTGGACATCAATATCCGAATCGTTAACCGTCGCCCCCCGCAGAAGTCCGAAGGAAACAATGTCGCGGGAGAAGCCCGGGTATTTGACGGCGCTCAGCGCCTGGCGGATGGAGTCCTGAGTGATCGATGACATGGCTAAAGATTCTGCACGGCCGCGCGGCGCGGGCAAGAATGTTGGGAAACGCCATTGCCCAAGCCCCCTCGCCGCGCTAGGTTCCAGCTTGTCAGGGGCCATGGACTGCGGACCGGCGAACCCCGCCAGGGCAGGAATGCAGCAACGGTAGCCAGCTCCTCTTTGCCGTGGACCTCTGACACCCTCTCCCCCGCCTTGACTCGCTTGCCGGGAATTATAGCCTCCGCCAATGGCAAATATTCCGCGCGAAAGTGTTCGCGAAATCCTGCATGCCCATCTCGCCGGCAAAGGTCTGCGCAAGACCTCGCAGCGCGATGCCATTATCGAGGCGGCCTTCGGAACCAATGAGCACTACACCGCAGAGGAACTGCTCGTCATGGCCCGCGCCATCGACCGATCGGTGTCCCGCGCCACAGTCTACCGCACCTTGCCGATCCTGGTGGAGAGCGGTCTCCTCCGCGAACTCGACCTCGGCGGTGACACGAAAATCTACGATCCCAATTTTCTCGAACACCCGACGCACAACCACCTCGTCTGCGTGGATTGCAAAAAGATCATCGAGTTCGAGGATCCAAACATGGAGTTGCTCGAAAACTGCATCTCGCGCCGGCTTGGATTTTCTCCCACCAACAAGCGCCTCACCATCGAGGCTCACTGCGACGAGTTCCAGCAACGCGGCACCTGCAAAAAGGGCAACCTGGAGGCGACGAAAGCCTGACCCGCCCATGTGGAAAGGTCGTTTCAAGGAGGAGCAATCCGATCTCCTCAAAAGCTACGGCGAGTCGGTCTCCATCGATTGGCAACTTTACCGGCATGACATCGCGGGCAGCATCGCCCACGCCCGCGCGCTGAAGTCGGCGGGCATTCTCACGGCGGAGGAATTTCAAAAAATCGAGTCCGGCCTGCGCCAAATCCTCGCCGAGATCGAGGAGGGACGCTTCGAGTTCCAGACGGACCTCGAAGATGTCCACATGAACATCGAGTCGGAGCTGACAAAGCGCATCGGCCCAGCGGGCGCGAAGCTCCACACTGCACGGAGCCGCAACGACCAGGTCGCCCTTGATTTTCGCCTCTGGCTTCGCGAAGCCTGCGATTCCCTCGCTCAAAAAATCCAGGGCCTGCAACGCGAACTCGTCGGCCTCGCCGAGCGCCATCGCACCGCGATCATGCCAGGCTACACGCACCTCCAGCGCGCCCAGCCGGTCTTTTTCGCCCACCATCTTCTCGCCTATGTCGAAATGCTCGACCGTGATGCCGGCCGCCTCCGCGATGCCCACGCCCGCATGGATGCCATGCCGCTCGGTTCCGGCGCCATCGCAGGATCGACGATTCTTTTGGATCGCGAAGCCGTAGCGAAGGAGTTGGGATTCCCCCGCGTCACCACCAACAGCATGGATGCCGTGGCGGACCGGGATTTCGCCTGCGAGGTTTTGGCAGCGATCGCCATCGCCGGAATGCACCTCTCCCGCCTGAGCGAGGATGTGATCCTCTGGGCCTCGGCGGAATTTGGTTTCCTCGAATTGAGCGACCGCCACACAACCGGCTCGAGCCTGATGCCGCAAAAGAAAAACCCCGACATCGCTGAACTCGCCCGCGGGAAGACAGGCCGACTCTACGGCAATCTCGTGACCCTGCTGACCGTGATGAAAGGTCTTCCCCTCACCTACAATCGCGACATGCAGGAGGACAAAGAGGCGGTGTTCGATTCCGTAAAAACACTTTCGCAGACCCTCTCGATCCTCGCCGAGATGTTCTCTGCCGCCTCCCTGCGTGAGGCGCGTGCCCTCGAGGCCGCCGGCGACCCGCTGCTGCTCGCCACCGATCTGGCCGACCGCCTCGTCGAAGGCAGCGTTCCCTTCCGTCAGGCCCACGAAATCGTCGGAGGCCTCGTCGCCCGTGCGCGGGATTTAAACACCCCGCTCGACCAACTCGACTCCTCCGAGTTCCTCAAAGCCTCCCCGGTGCTCACGCCGGAGATTGTTAAGACCACATTCCAACTCCAATCCGCCCTGGCCGCCCGAAAGACCATCGGAGCCCCCTCGCCTGAAAACATCTCCCGCGAACTCTCGCGCTGGCGGAGCCACTTGGGCTAGCCGCCATGTTACTCGAGCGCTTGTTTGAATTCCGCAATCGCGGCGATGTGGAGAAGCCATTCCTCTCCCACATCGAGGACCTCCGTTTCACGATCATCAAAGTCGCCTCCGCTCTGGTCTCGGCGATGGTCCTCTGCTTCGCCTTCCGCGACAAATTGGCTGCAGCCGTCCAACACCCCCTCGTAGCCGTCGATCCTCAGCGCGCCGCCAATATTCAATCCCTGGGCGTCGCCGATTCATTCACCATTTCCCTCGAACTCTCATTCTACGGGGGCCTGGTTCTGGCATTCCCTTTCCTAGTTTATTTCCTCGCCGAATTCATCCTGCCCGCCCTCACTCCGAAGGAAAAACGGATGCTCATCCCGGCCTCTCTCATCGGTGGGGGACTTTTCCTCACCGGCGCGGCCTTCAGCTACTTCGTCGTTCTCCCTCAAACCCTCGAATTCTTTTTCAATGACGCGCGCTCGATGAATTGGCAGCCGACTTGGACCGTTCGCGAATACTATTCCTTCACCACGCAGTTCGTCATTTCCTTCGGACTGGCGTTCGAACTTCCACTCATCGTCCTCCTGTTGGTGAAGCTCGGAATGGTGGACCACGTCCAACTCCGCAGCGCCCGCGCCTTTGCCGTCGTAATCATTTTTGTGGTGGCCGCCATCATCACCCCGACCTCCGACATGGTGACTCTCCTCTTGATGGGAGGCCCGATGTGCGTGCTCTACGAAATCTGTATCGGCATCGCGTGGTTGATGCGCGACCGCACTACGAAAACCGAATCAGCTCCATGAAGTTTTCTGCCTTTGGTCAACGCGCCTGCAATGGCAGCGGGATTGAAAATCTCATGGACGACCTCGGGAAGGCGCTCTCCGGCAGCGGCCCCGCCCCTCTCATGCTCGGAGGCGGAAACCCAGCGCACATTCCTGAAATGGAAGCGGTCTGGAAAAAACGACTGCGCGAAATCCTCGACGATCCCGCCACTCTTCGCCGCACCACTGCGATCTACGATCCTCCGCGCGGCAACGCCACCGTAATCGCCGCCCTGGCGGACCTCCTTCGCTCCGAACTCGGCTGGGCTGTCGGCCCTGAAAATATCGCCGTCACCCCCGGCGGCCAAACGGCGTTTCATTTCCTCTTTAATCTTTTCGGCGGAAAACGCCCCGATGGCTCGATGGGCCGAATTCTTTTCCCGCTCATGCCGGAATACATCGGCTACGCAAACCAAGGCCTCGAGCAGGGACTTTTCACTTCGAAGCGCCCGGACATCACCCGCACCACACCGCATCGATTTAAATACCACATCGACTTTTCCGATCTCGACCCCGGCCCAGACATCGCCGCGATCTGTGTATCCCGCCCAACCAACCCCAGCGGAAACCTCATCTCCGACGACGAGTTGGCCCGATTAGAAGGCGTAGCTGCGGAGCGCGGCATCCCGCTCATCATCGATAACGCCTACGGTTGGCCCTTCCCCGGCATTGTTTTTTCGAAAGCCACCCCGCTTTGGACTCCTCACACGATCCATGTCATGAGCCTGTCCAAGCTCGGCCTTCCCGGCACTCGCACGGCATTCGTCATCGCTCCTCCCGAGGTGGCCTCGGCGATTTCCTCGATGATGGCAGTCACCGGACTCTCAAATGGAAATTTCGGCCAAGCCATCGCTGGCCCGCTTTTCGCCAGCGGCGAGATCACGCGGCTCGCCCGCGAAATCATCCAGCCCTACTACCTCCGCAAACGCGACGCCGCGCTGGAGGCCGTCGCCGATTTTTTTCCGGCCGACGCTCCCTACGCCCTGCATGAAAGCGAAGGCGCCCTCTTCCTCTGGCTGTGGCTGGAAAATTCCAAAAAAACCTCGCGCGAGATTTACCAGAGCCTCAAGGAACGCGGCGTGCTTGTCGTGCCGGGGGAGTATTTCTTTTTTGGTGATGACGACGAATCTTGGCGCCACCGCCACGAGTGCCTCCGCATTTCCTTTGCGATGGGAGACCGTGATGTCCGCGAGGGCCTGCGCCTCATCGGCACGGAAATCGCAGACGCTTGGTAGCCCATCGGCGCTCCCCGTTTGGCAAAGCCTCCGAGAATGCTACTCTTTCACTCCATGCGTAGTTTGTTGAAAATCCTGGCATCCGCCTTCCTCGCCTCATCCGCGCTGGCCCAGTCCACTTCCCCCACCCTTCCTGAGCCCGAGGATTCCCCCTACGATCAACTCCAACTCATCGCCCGCACCATTCAGCTCATTCGCCAGGATTATGTCGAGGAATCCAAAACCAGCTTCACCGACCTGGCCCACAACGCCCTTCGAGGAATGCTCGACCAACTCGATCCCCACAGCCAGTTCATGGATCCACAAAATTTTAAGAATATGCAGGAGGACACCCGAAGCGAATTCGGCGGACTCGGCGTCGTCGTTACCGAGCGCAGCGGCATCCTCACCGTGATCAACCCCATGGAAGACACTCCAGGCTTCAAAGCAGGACTCCTCCCTGGCGACCAGATTTTGAAAATTAATGGCGAATCGACTGAAAAACTCGATGTGAATTCCGCCATCGAAAAACTCCGGGGCCAACCCGGAGAATCCGTTTCCCTCACGGTCAAACGCCCCGCCTCCGGCGAAATCAAGGATTACGAACTCGTCCGGGAAGTCATCAAAGTCCCCAGCGTTAAAGATGCCCAAATCCTCCCTCCCCGCCCTCCATCCACAGCCCGCGTCGGCTATGTCCGTATCACGCAATTCAACGAACCAACCGTCAGCGAACTCTCCACCGCCCTCGACAAACTGGAGAAGCAGGGGATGGACGCCCTCGTCCTCGACCTCCGACACAACCCCGGCGGACTTCTCGGAAGCGCCGTGGATGTTTGCGGCCAATTCCTCCCTCCAAACACACTCGTCGTCTTCACCGAGGGGCGCACCCCCTCACGCGAATACCGCACCTCCACCAAACCCACCCCTATTCGAAAATACCCGCTTGTTGTTTTAACCAACTACGCCAGCGCCAGCGGATCAGAAATCGTTGCCGGCGCGCTCAAGGACCTCGACCGGGCCCTGGTCCTAGGGGAAACAACTTTCGGTAAAGGCTCCGTTCAAAGCGTCATCGCCCTGCCCGATGGATCCGCCGCTCGACTCACCACCGCGAAGTATTTCACCCCAGGCCGCAAACTCATCCACGAACACGGCGTCTCCCCTCACATTCGCGCCACACTCGCCGCGAAGGATGAAGCCGCCCTCCTTCGCTCTCGAAGGGATCGCGAGGATCCCACAAAACCCAAGCCCCTCCTTTGGGATCCCCAACTCGAGCGCGCCGTCGATGCTCTTCAAGGCACCCTCCTTCACGCTAAAAACAACTAACCACCGTGCCCAAAATCCTCGCCATCGAAACCTCCTGCGACGAAACCGCCGCTGCCGTGTTAACTGGCTTTGACCAAATCCTCGCGCACGAGATTTTCAGCCAAGCCGAAATTCATTCCGAGTTCGGCGGCGTGGTTCCCGAAGTCGCCTCGCGCAACCACCACGCCAGCGCCCCTCTCATCATTGATCGGGCCATGGAAAAAGCGGGCCTCGATTTTTCCCAACTCGATGCCATCGCCGCCACCACCGGCCCCGGCCTCGCCTCCGCCCTGCTCGTCGGCGCCTCGGTTGCCAAAGGCCTCGCCCTAGGCGCGGCCAAAACATTCCTTGCCGTAAACCACATCGAGGGCCATCTGCTCTCCCCATTTTTCGGCCGCGACACCATCCCTCCCCACACCGCCCTCGTCGTCAGTGGCGGCCACACTCTGCTTTTGAGTGTCGAAGGTTTCGGAAAATACCAACTCCTCGGCCGCACCCAAGACGACGCCGCCGGTGAAGCCTTCGATAAAATCGCGAAGCTCTTGGGCCTCGGCTATCCCGGAGGCATCCTCATCGACCGCCTCGCCCAAGAGGGCAACCCCAAGCGCTTCGACTTTCCGCGCGGCATGATCGACTCCGGCGATTTCAGCTTCAGCTTCAGCGGCCTCAAAACCTCTGTCCGCATCTTCCTCGAAAAACACGGGCCGCCCTCGCCAGCCGATCTCCCCGACCTCTGCGCTTCCTTCCAAGCCGCCATCGTCGATGTCCTCGCCGCGAAACTCCTGAAAGCCGCCCGCCAATCCGGCCACCACATCCTCGCTGTCAGCGGCGGCGTCAGCGCCAATTCCTCCCTCCGCCAAGCTCTCCACATCCAAGCTGAACGCGCCGGGCTCGAACTCCTCTTCCCCCCATCCGACCTTCTCACCGACAACGCCCTGATGATCGCCTATGCCGCCGCCCACCACCTCGTCGCCGGCAAAACCTCCCCGATCACCGAGGAAATCTCCCCGAATTTCCAAGCCAGCGCTTTCGCAAAAATCCCTGCTTAAAAATCCCGCAACCCCGCCAGAAACGCCTCCGTTTCC
>JBDKIG010000079.1:0-9778 GCA_039797215.1 Verrucomicrobiota bacterium
GGCCGGCTGCGAAAACCTCGGTTTCCATCTCCACCGAGGCCGGAGTTTTGGTGGAGATATCACGGTTGGGATTATTAAGAACCGCTTCGATTTTGACGCGGCCGGTTCGAGGATCGGCGGCGGGGTGGACGAAGAGGATTTCGGGGCGATGCGTTTCGCTGCCGACGCGGAGGAGAAAGGGTTCGCCCTGCTTGAAAAAGCCGACTTGATCCTGTGGGACATGGATGAAAACCCGGAGCTTTTCGACATCCGCCACGACACCGATCAGTTCATTTTGCTCCACGGTGTCCCCGCTTTTGGCGCGCAAAATGGTGACGACGCCGCTGATCGGGGAGCGAATTGTGTGTCGGCTCAAAATCTCCCTCGCCTGGTCGAGTCGGCTACGACTGGCTCGCACCTCGGCCAGCGAAGCCTCCAGAGCCGTAGGGCCGACGGCACCGGTTTTTCGCAGGCGCTCGGTTTCCACCAATAACCCGGAAGCCTCGCTATGACGGGCCAATTCGGCATCCGCCGCGTTGCGCGCGCGGGTCTCATCCATTCGAATCAGCGGGTCGCCTTTTTTTACCATGGCTCCGGGCTCGACCAATCTCTCCAAAACCAATCCCGCCACGCCGCAACGAATCTCGGCATCGATCCATGGCTGGATTTCGGCGGGATATTTTTTGATCCGCGCGAGTCGGTCGTATCCCACCTCCACGGAAATCGCAGGGGGCGGAAGGTCCTGCTCTTTATTAGGAGCTGAGCGCTGGGGTTCGTGACGAACCCCAAGAAATGCCATGAGCAACAGCACGAGGGCTGCAGCTCCGGGAGCGATGCGTTTGGCCCGGTCGGTCAACATCATGGCTGCCGAACTTACCCCTTGCCCCGCCGCTGGCAAGAAGCTCGCGGAGATCAAAACATGACGGTTGAAAAACAAGCCGCGACCGGTATTTTCCGCCCATGTCACTTGATCGGACTCTGCTAGCAGCCCAAGGCTATATCGAACTCGATATGCCCGCGGACGCCCTCGCGGAGTTGGACGCCCTCGGCCCCGAGGATTGTGAGGTCGAGGCTGTCCTCCAAATGCGGCTTTTCATTTTGATGAAAATTCGCGACTGGGATGAGGCGCTGGCTTTGTGCCGGAGGTTGCGTGAATTATATCCCGATGGCGTGGCGGGCTACATCCACGGCGCATTTTGCCTCCACGAAAATGGCCGCACCGCCGAGGCGCGCGACCTTCTTCTCAGCGCTCCGGCGATCCTCGAGGACGAAGCGACTTATTTCTACAACCTCGCCTGCTACTCCGCCGTGCTCGGCGATCTAAACGCCGCGCGCGACTATGCGCAGACGAGCTTCGCGATGGATGAGAAATTCCGCGAGATCGCGAGGCTCGATCCCGACCTCCACTCGCTTCGCAAGGAATTGTGAGGGCCGTCGAGGAGGCGTTCCGCCGAAATTTCGAGGAGGGCCGCGAGGTTGGCGCGGCGCTGTGTGTTTTTGAGGACGGCGAGGAAGTGCTGTCGCTCCAGAGCGGTTTTCGAGATGCCGCACGAAGCCAACCCTGGGAGGATTCGACCCTCGTCCTGGTCTGGTCCGCAACGAAAGCCCCGGCCAGCGCGTGTGCGCTCCATGCGATTCATGCCGCTGGGTTCGATTTGGAAACGATGGTCGCGGAGTTTTGGCCAGAGTTCGCGCAATCTGGAAAGGAACACCTCACCGTCCGGCAGGTAATGACACACCGCGCGGGGCTTTTCGCTTTGGACGATTCCTCGGCCAGTCTGCTCGATCACGAAAGTGTGGTCCGGGCCATCGAGTGTCAGCGTCCGCAAATTCCGCCGCACGCTGGCCCAGCCTACGCCCCGAGAGTTTTTGGGTTTCTCCTTGATGAAATCGTCCGGCGTCTTTCTGGCGGAGAATCCCTTGGGTCCCGCTGGCGGAGAGTTTTTGCCGAACCGCTCGGGCTGGATTTTTGGATCGGTCTTCCCGAAAGCAAGCATCACCGCGTGGCGACCATGCTTGCTCCCAAGCCAGGCCCGCCAGCCCAAGCTGATGAGCTTTTTATCAAAGCCTTCACCGATCCCCACTCGCCCACGCGTCGTGCCTTTGCGAGTCCCGCCGGACTCGCGGCGGCCTCAGCGATGAATGCCCCGCAAGTCCGCTCCGCATCACTCCCCGCGATGGGCGGAATCGGCTCGGCTCGGGCCTTGGCGAAATTTTTTGCGATGCTGGCGAATGGCGGCAGATGGCAGGGCAGGGAGTTTTTGGATCCCGAAATCCTTGCCTGGATCACTGCACCCGCCGCGCAAGGATTTGACTCTGTGCTCCAGCGGGAAATGGCATTTTCGGCGGGCTTCACCCGCGATCCGATCGACGCCAATGGCCAAAAAATCCGCGCGATGCTCGGTCCCTCGACCTCGGCCTTCGGCCATGCCGGAGCGGGCGGAAGCCTGGCCTTCGCCGACCCAAGCCGCCGCCTGGGCTTCGCCTATGTGATGAACCAAATGGAACTCGGCGTGCTCCCCCACGAGCGGTGTCAGTCTCTCGTCCGCGCGCTCTATTCTTGAGCCGAATTCTTTCGCCACATCCGGGTGAGCTTTGTGCTATGGGTCGGATCATGAAAGTCGGCGAGAATTTGACGGGGTCGCTCCTCGTGGCGCATCCCGACCTGCGGGATCCGAATTTCCGCAGGACGATTATTTTTTTGTCCCAGCACATCCCGGAGGAGGGAGCGACGGGATTCGTGCTGAACCGTCCGATCCCGTTCGAGGCGGATGGCGGGCCAAAAGCTCCCGCGTATTTTGGTGGTCCGGTGGATGCGGGAAAAATGCTGCTCGCAAGCCTGCAATGGCGCGAAAACCCGAGCATGGTGGCATTCCGCGCGTTCAATGGCGGCGAGGAAGATGAGTCGCGACGCGGTTGGGAGGATGGGCTTCGCCTGTTCGCCGGCTACTCGGGCTGGTCGGTCGGTCAACTCGAGCAGGAACTCGAGCAGAATGCCTGGCTGCTTCTGACCCCCACCCGGGAGCTAATCGAAATGAAAAACCCCGACACAGCGTGGAAAAATGTCATGCGGGCCTCGGGGCCGTTTTTTCATCTCCTCTCGGACGCACCCGACGACCCTCGCCAGAATTAACAAGCCACCCCGTGGAGGCCGGCTTGCATTTCTCAAGAAGAGGCTTAGTTTCCTCCTACCCAAATACGGGGGCGTAAAGGTTTCGACTTTGAGTGTGAAGCCCGGCCCGCATGTCGAGGATGATTCGTTGGCCTCGTAAAAAATCGGATCAAACAAATAAATGCAGATTACGAAGATCTCGCTCTCGCGGCCTAATTGAGCTGCGACGCATCCCGGATGACGCCTGCTGGTCCGGAATGCGACGACAGCAGGCTGGTCCGGGATGGAGCGACCGCTACCCCGGATGAATCGATTTCGTGGACGCTCTGGAGAGGGACGCGTGACGGTTCGCCCGCCTTCTCCGAGAACAAAGACCGTCTAAACATGTAGAAGGTTGTGTGGATCGTTTGAAGGACACGGGTTCGACTCCCGTCGCCTCCAGTTTTTTCGCGAAGAAGGGTTGACCATTTCATTGAACGACAGATCGCGAGAGATAGGATTTTCCCATGATGGTTCGATCCGCGCTGTTTGGTTTTTTCGCCTCCCTGGTTCTCTTTGCAGGAGCACGGGCCATGGCGCAGGTGAAAGTGGAGGATGTCTATCGGGAGAATTGCGCGTCTTGCCACGGGGCGAAAATGGAAGGCGGGAGTGGCGGCCCACTGAATGAAGGCATTTGGAAATATGGCGCGTCCGATGACGAAATCGCCACCTCGATCGCGGCTGGAATCCCCGATGCAGGCATGCCGGCATTTGAAAAAACTCTCCCTCCGGATTCCATCCGCGCGCTGGTGGTTTATATCCGTGAAAAAGAAAAAGCCTTCGAGAAAGGCACGCAAAATGGTCTGTCCAAAATCTCGGGTGAGCCAGTGCGCACACAGCATACCAGCCATATTGTCGAGAAATTGGTTACCGAGGGCTTGGAAACTCCCTGGGCGCTGGCGTTCCTTCCCGATGGCCGCAAGTTGGTGACGGAGCGGCAAGGGAGATTAAGGATTCTAGATGAGGCGTGGAAGCTGGATCCCGAATCCATTCGTGGCATTCCGTCGGTGGTTGCCTTCAATCAAGGGGGCCTGCTGGATGTGGCGCCTGCACCTGATTTCGAAAACTCCGGATGGATTTACCTCTCGTATTCCGCTCCCGCTCCGGGCGACTCGAAGATCGCGATGACGAAAATCTCGCGTGGACGGTTGAAAGACTCGGAGTGGATCGATGAGCAAACGATCTTCGAAGCCGATCCGAAGCACTACACAAAGAGCGGTGTGCACTTTGGGTCGCGCATCGTTTTCGATCGCGGGCATGTATTTTTTTCGATCGGAGAACGCGGAGATAAAGACAAAGCTCAAGACATCGGACTTCCCAACGGGAAAATCTACCGCGTTCTGCCCGACGGTAAAATTCCCGCCGACAATCCCTTCGCCAACCGCCCGGACGAACTCGCGGCGGTGTGGAGCTACGGTCACAGAAACCCGCAAGGCCTCGCGGTCGATCCGCGCGACCATGAGATTTACGAGACAGAGCACGGCCCGCGCGGAGGCGATGAGTTCAACCGCATCCGCAAGGGAGCGAACTTCGGTTGGCCGGTGGTTTCGTTCGGCATGAACTACAACGGCACGCCACTCACAGCACTGACAGAAAAAGAGGGCATCGAACCGCCGCTCCATCACTGGACACCCTCGATCGCGACTTGCGGGCTGGCTTTTTATGACGGGGATCAATTTCCCCAATGGAAGAACGACTTCTTCGCGGGTGGCCTTCAGGGCTCGGTTCACCGCCTGCGGATGAGGGATGGGAAGGTCATCGAGGACGAGGTGGTGCTTGAAGGCATGGGCCGAGTGAGGGATGTGAGGAGCGGACCAGACGGGTTGATCTATGTGGTTCTGAACAAGCCCGACCTCATCGTGCGCTTGGTTCCCGCCGGTTCGGGAAACCATGAGGCAAAATGAGATCCCCTCGCCCTCAAGCGGGATTCACCCTCATCGAGCTGCTGGCAAGCTTGGCGATCATCTCCATTCTGGCGGCCCTTGCTCTAGCAGCGATCAACTCCTTCCAAGCCTATGGCGACCGCTCCAAGGCCATAACGAACATGCGGGCGATCGGGAGCGCCATTAAGCTTTATGCCGCCGATAAGGAAAGCCTCCTCCCCGGACCGCTCTGGCCCGGCCAGGTCGCCGAACTCGACCCCGGCCGTGCCGGCCGCCTCGTGCGCGAACTCGCTCCATATCTCGGCATCGAAACACCTGCTAAGCCCGTATTGATCGACCTCTTCATACCGCCCGGTTACCGCAAGGTGACGGCGTCCTCCGCGCTCTCCACCTCGCGAACCTATATGGTGAACATGGCGGTCGCGAGCGGCAATGCGACAATCAATCCCTGGGGTTCCCTTGCCGCCAACGACGGCTCCGTCCCGTTGCGCTCGGGATCCATCCCCGCGAATGCCTGGGGATTTTCCGATGCCGACCAATTGCATCCACGCGTCGCTAGCGCCTCGTGGGCCGCGAACACCCCCGCCGAACCCATCCACAAAAAACGCCTCGCGTGGTTTTTCAACGGCTCCGTCTCGCCGGTGGAGACAGTGGACCTCCAATTGCCCGCGCAATAAAAATACAGTGCTGATTTTTGAATTAAATTCTCCCTTAGAACGAATTCTCGAAATAGAAAAAGGTCGCAATTTACCCATGAACCGACAACTCACCCACCCCCGCGACGAAATTATGGCGACCATGGAGCGGATTTACCGCTACCGGATGACGACCACTTCGGGCGGGAACCTTTCGATCCGCGAACCCGGCGGCGATATTTGGATCACTCCCGCGCGGGTCGATAAAGGCAGCCTCACGCGAAATGACATCGTGTGCGTGAAACCCGATGGCTCGGTGGACGGGCCGCATCCGCCGTCGTCGGAGTTTCCATTTCACCAAGCGATCTACGCGGTGCGGCCGGACATCCGCGCGATCGTGCATGCGCATCCGGTGGCGCTGGTGGCGTTCAGCATTTGCCGCGAGGTGCCGGACACGCGGGTTTTCCACCAGGCGCATTCGGTTTGCGGCCGCACGGGCTTCGCTCCCTACGCCCTGCCGGGCAGCGCGCAGCTCGGGGAGAAAATCGCGGCGGCGTTTCAGCAGGGCCATGACAGCGTGATCCTCGAGAACCACGGCGTGGTGGTCGGCGGGGCCTCGCTCTCGCAGGCGTTCCAGCGTTTCGAGGCGTTCGAGTTCGCGGCGAAAACGATCATCAAGGGCAACCAGATCGGAAAAATCCGGACGCTCACGGAGGATCAACTCGCATTGACGAAAAACCGCAAAGTGGTGAGCGGCGCCTACCAACCCGGCGAGGCGTGCGGGCGCGAGCAGGAGTTGCGCCGCCAGCTCCAGCTGTTCCTGCGGCGCGGGTGTCGGCAGCGGCTTTTCATCAGCACCGAGGGGAGTTTTTCGGCGCGGGTGGATGGCGACTCGATTTTGATCACGCCGACAGGCCGCGACCGGGAATTGCTCGGTATCGAGGATTTCGTGCTCGTGAAAAACGGCGAGGCGGAGGCTGGAAAATTTCCCAGCCGCGTCCTGCCAGCCCACCGCGCGATCTACCGCAAGCACCCGCATGTGCAGGCGATCGTGATGAGCCATCCGGTGAATGCCACCGCGTTCAGCATCACGGATTCCGAGTTCGACAGCCGCACGATCCCGGAGAGCTATGTCTTCCTGCGCGAGGTCGGCCGCGTGCCGCACGGCCTCCAATACGGCACCGACGACCGCATTGCGGACCACATCACCGCCGCCTCGCCCGCCGCGATTCTGGAAAACGACGGTGTGCTTGTCACCGGCGGCAGCGTTTTGGATGTGTTCGACCGGCTCGAGGTTTTGGAATCCACCGCCGAGGCCGTGATCAACGCCACCGCGATCGGGCAGGTCAGCAAAATGTCCGACTCTGTGATCCAGGAACTCCGCGAGGCCTTCAAGATCAGCTAACCTCCCCGCGTTCACGGAAAATTTCAAAAAGTTTGCCGAAGGCGAGGGCTTTGATATACACCCCGATCTCCGATTTTAAAAAAACATCGGACGGGCAGCATGCTCCGCATTAGCCCCCAACCACTCCACTCCATTCCAATGAGCAATTCCAAGCCCGACAGCGCGATGTTCCTCCAGGTCATCAACCATTTCGTTCCAGAAGTCTTATCGACCATGGCGGGTCTTACCGCCGTTGTCGGCAAGGGAAATCCAAGTGCCCCGCAACCCACTATTCTCCGGGGAATCTCGGGCTCGATCGGGCTCAGCGGCCGTGTTCACGGCGTTGTCTACACGGCCTTCAGCCCGGATCTCGGCCAAATGGTGGCCGAAAAAATCTTCGGGTCCGCCGGCGAGCAAGATGTGAATGATGTCGTGGCGGAACTCACCAACATGTTCACCGGAAATCTCAAGTCGATGCTCTGCGACCAAGGCCACAACTGCACCCTCTCGATCCCGAGCGTCGTTCGCGGCGACAAAATCAGCATCTCCGCCAAGTCCGCCACGATCAGCGTTACCAACTCTTTTGCCGTCGAAGGCTGTGCGGAGCCCCTGATCGTTCATGTCTTCGCGGTTTTCGAAAATTAAATTAACCAGCCATGAGCCAACCCAAAATTCTTAGCGTGGATGACAGTCGAATGATCCACACCCTGATTAACAAAGCCTTCGCGGCGCACGATGTTCAAATGGTCTTTGCCAGCAATGGCGCCGAGGGTCTCGAGGTCGCCGAGCGCGAGAAGCCCGATGTCATCCTGCTGGATGTCACGATGCCCGTGATGGATGGAATCGAATGTCTCACGAAACTCAAGGCCACTCCCTCGCTGAAAGACATCCCGGTCATCATGCTCACCGCCGAGGCCGGCAAAGAGAATGTGCTCAAGATCGCTAAAATGGGCGTGCGCGACTACATCGTGAAGCCATTCGTCGAAGGCGCCGTGATCGATCGCGTGAGCCGCATCGTGACGCTCAAACCCAAATCCGGCGCACCGGCCCCAGCCGCCGCCCCAGCCGCCCCCGTAGCGAACAAGAAGCCCCGCGTTGTTACCGACGCGATCAAGATTCTTGTGGTGGATGAGCACCCGGCCATCTTCGATGCGATCCAAAAAGCCGTTGCCAAGCGCGGTTGGAAAGTCGTTGGCGCCACCAGCCCCGATGCCGCCCAAGGCCATGTCGCTGCCAATATCCCCGCCGAGGAAACTCCCGACATCGTCCTCATCAGCCTCGCCTTCCCGAACAAGGCCGGCCTGAAATTTTTTACCACCGCGCGTTCCCACCCGGCGCTCAAGAACATCCCGTGCCTTGGCCTGTGTCTCAAGACCGCCACCTTCGAACAAAATGACGCCAAGGATACCGGCTTCGCGGGTTGCATCACCAAGCCGCTCGATGCCGCCGAAATCCCCGACCGCATTGCTCGTGCGATGGAGCTCGATGTCACACCCGTTTTCTACAGCTCCGAGGGCGATATCCAAGTCGTCACGATCCCGCCGGATCTCTCCGAGGTCGGCTCGATCGACCTCTCCCGCCAATCCCGCGCGAAAATCGCCGACTTCGTCAACGCCGGCTACGGCAAGCTCCTGATCGATCTCACCGGGGTGTCGAAAGTCGAGGTTCCGATCATCCGCGCCGTGGCCTCCATCGTCCACGAGTGCGAGAAAATCGGCATCGAATGGCGTGCGGTTGGCTCCGATGTGGAGAACCTGCCGAACTTCCCGACCATCTTGGAGACGAATCTCAAAGTTCCCGCGCTGAAGGACCTCCCGAATCCCTTCAAAGGCAAAAACAACCTCGATATTCACCCGACTCGCGCCGCAGCCATCGGCTCGTTTTAAGGCTTGATGCACCGAAAGCTCTGCCTTGCCCTGTTAGCCAGCTTTTTGCTGGCGGACTCGGCATGGTCGCAAGACTCCGGCCAAGCCCAGCTTCCTGCGAGTCCGATTTTCGAGCGGGAGACCGTGACCGGCGAATGGCTCGGAGCCAGGCCTCTCCTCGAAGACCGGGGCGTGAGCTTGTTCGGCAGCTACACCTGCGAGGTTTGGGGAAATACCACCGGCGGGTTGAAAACCGGATCTGTCTACACTGGCTTGTTGGAGTTCGGCGCCGAGGTGGATTTGGAAAAACTCGCCGGCTGGAGCGGTGGTTCGGTCGGAACAAGCTGGCTCTGGCTTTCCGGCCGCGACGCCAGCGAGGATTTGGTCGGCAATTTCCTAACCATCTCGAACATCGCCGGCTTCAACACGCTTCGGATGATGGAGCTGTGGTTCCAGCAGAATTTCCTGGAGGACAAAATCTCACTCCGCCTGGGAAATATCACGGCCGATTCGGAATTCCTCGTCTCCGATTACGGCGGGCTTTTCATCAACGCCGCATTCGGCTGGCCCGCCTTAGCCTCCATGAACATGCCAGGCGGCGGCGCGGCTTACCCGACGGGAGGTCTTGGCGCCCGCCTTGCGCTGGAGCCGACAGACTGGCTTGGATTTCGCTCCGGCGTATTTTTGACGAATCTCATCCCGCAAAACATCAACCGAGCCGGCTTTCGCTGGGACCTCAACTCCAAACAGGCCGTAACTTGGATGAACGAACTTTGTTTTTCCCACGGAACCGCCGAGGGAAGCCAAACCCTGCCCGGCTTTGTGAAGGCCGGGATGTGGCTCCAGACCGGCGCCGAGGCGAATGCCTTGGATCCCGAGAG
>JBDKIG010000080.1:0-9712 GCA_039797215.1 Verrucomicrobiota bacterium
GCTGCGAGTGCCGCGGCCCAGACACCCCGAAAATGATCCCGAGGCAGCGGATAAATTCAAACAAGAGTTGGGAGCCAAACTGGAGGCGCTTCCAGTGCCACAGGGAAGCCGAGTGCGAGTGTGGGTCATGGATGAAGCGCGATTCGGTTTGCACACGGAGATGCGTCGAGTGTGGATCAGTAAAGGAGTTCGTCCCGAGGTTCGTCGGCAGACACGCTACGAGTGGGACTACCTTTATGGGGCGCTGGAGGTTGTTGAGGGACGCGCTGAGTTTTTGCATTTGCCGACGGTAAACTTGGATTGCAATCAACTCTTCCTTGAACACCTTCGCTCAAGCGATCTGCAAGCGCATCATGTTGTGATTGCTGACCAGGCCGGCTTCCATCTGAGGGAAGGTGACCCACGTTTACCAGAAGGCGTCCATATTGTGCCGCTTCCGCCATACAGTCCCGAACTCAATCCCTGCGAACAACTCTGGGATGTTCTCAAAGATACGGAGGGCTTTTCCAATGGGCTGTTTGAGTCGATAGCAAGTCTTAGAAAAGCTCTGCGGCCTGGCCTACAACGATTTTGGGATGACGCTCAAGCGGTCCTCTCGCTTATTGGTCGCCCATGGCTGCAGTCTCAAGCAAACGCTACTGCGAAAATTTAGCCGTCGGGTTATCTTGAAGAGATGGTATGAAACCTGAAAAGCCGACTCACGCCAAGGCACGAAGAGCCCAAGAAAGACCGGAAGGCGTAAAGTGGAAGGCGGAAATTTGAGACCGGAAGGTGGGGAGATTTTGAGGCTCAACCGGAACGCCAAAAATGATTTTGCCTGATTTGCGCTGATCCTGCGGGATTTGCGGCTCCGAATGCTGCCCTCTGCGCCTTGGTGGCTTCGCGTGAGGATTTCTCGGTGGGTGGAAACCGGGAATGGCGGGCGTTTTATCGAAACACCGTTCGTGTTCCGCTACTCGGAAAAGTGGGCGGGACGCCCACGCTCCTTGAGCCCATGATCTCCTCCTCTCCCGTTCAGCGTCTCGGCGGGAGGTGTTCTAGTCGATTTTGCCTAGAAATTTGGCCACCGCTTGGGCACGGGAGTGGACATGGAGCTTCTTGAAAATGCGGGCGGTCAGGGTGCGGACGGTGGTGTAGCCGGTGTGAATCTCCTCGGCGATTTCCTTTTGGAGGTAGCCCTTGGCGAGGAGGCGGAGGATTTCCAGTTCGCGCGGGGCGAGCTGGCTCTCGACTTCGGACTCGGCTGTCGGAGCCGGGTGGCGGAAAGTTTGGACGATGCGGCGGGCGATCGCGCTGCTCATGGGCGCACCGCCTTCGCGGATCTCGCGGATGGCTTTCAACAACTGATCGGGGGTGACGGGCTTGGTCAAATACCCGATGGCTCCGGCCGCGAGGGATTCAAAAACCAACTCGGTGTCGTCGAAGACGGTAATGATAACAATCTGGACCTCAGGCAGGAGCGCCGTGAGGCGGGCGACGCACTCGACGCCCTGCATACCGGGGAGCTTCAAATCCATGAGGACGAGGTCGGGTTTGAGAGCAGGAAATTCGGCTAGGGCCTGCTCGCCGGTGCGCGCGGCGCCTACGAAGCCGATGTCGGGTCCAGCTTTTTGAAGGATCGAGGCGATGCTCTCGGAAAGACCGGAATCATCCTCGACTAGGGCGATCTGGATAACGGGAACGGGTGGCTTGGTGGCTTTCATGGCTGGAGTTTTGCGTGGAGCGGCAGGGTCAATAAAATCGCACAGCCCTGGCCGGGGTGGCTGGAAATGGAAAAGCGGCCGCCGATCGCCTGCATTCGGGTGCGCATGTTGGTGAGGCCTTGGCCTGGGGTCTCTGCCTTCGCCAGATCGAATCCGCACCCATCATCCTCGATGGCGATCCGCAACTCGTCGGCCCCGACGAAGATTTTCAGAACAATGGTGGCGGGGTGGCCGTGGCGCACGGCGTTGCGGAAGGCCTCGCGGGTGGCGAGGTAGAGGTTGTGCCGGAGCTTGGAGGAGAGGACGCACGGCGGCAGTTCGTCCGGAATCTCGCTGCGGAAGCGGATGCCCGAATCGGCGAGGAATTCCTGGGCGAATTTGGAGAGGTAGGTGGCGAGGTGCTCGACGGAATCGCGCTCGGGGTTGACCGCCCAGACGATCTCATCCAGGCGGCGGAGGCTTTCCTTGGAGTTTTTTTGGATGCGCTGGATGACTCCCCCGGGAGCTTCCCCGGGGTGGGCCATCCGGTCGCCGAGCATGGAAATCTGGGCCAGGCTGGCGCCGAGTTCATCGTGGAGGTCGCGGGCGATGCGGCCCCGCTCCTCGTGGAGCAAGCGGTCCTGAGCCAAGGCGCGTCGGGAGCGCACGCCATCGAAGTATTTCCAGATTCCGAAGCCCATGCTGGCCACCAGGAGGCCGGTAAAAGCCCAAAACCAATTCTGGCGAAGCAGAGGAAGTGGAAGCCTCAACTCGACCACTTGGGGTGAAGCAAAAGCTCGGTTGCGGATATCGATTCTCCAGACATTCTCGCCGGCGGATTCGATGGCTGTGACCTCGCATCCGGTGGCGGAGGAAAGGACCGGCTGGATGGGGCTGTAAACACAGAGGCTGCCCGAGGCGGCTCCGGCATCGGTGAATTCGATCGCCATGCCGGATTCGAGCGCAGTGACATTTTTGATCTCCGCTGCGCCACAGTAGATGTGGAAATTCGAGCCGATGAGGATCGGTTTCTTCGAATCGCGCGGCAGTTCGGTGAAGACCAGATGCTGGGAAGCCGAGGCCGCGAGGAATTGGGCGGTGTAGGTCCCCTCCATCACGCCGAAGTAGGCATTGTCCCAAAACGACCACACGGCATAGCGCGATCCGGGGCGAGCGCCGATCTGGGCGAAATCGAGCGAGATGCTGCGCTCCGTCTCCCGAGGATTCCAGAGCAGGGCGACAGTCCACGATCCCCAAGGGCGCGTGACTTTGCCAGCTAGTCGCGGCCACTTGGCGGCGGTGCCGAGATCGAGGATTTGCGTTTCCTCGCGGGCGGGCGGGTTGAGGATTTCGAAATTGCGGATGTAGGGTTGGAACTTCGGAAGATACCAATCATCGGCCGTGAAGGCGTTCCCGCAGGACAGGCCGACCAGGCTCAACCAAGTGCGCGCCATCGGCCATCCACCCGCCAGCGGGCTGACATCGCTCAGTTCGGTGGCGAGGTAGCAGACATCACTATCCACGGCATACCAGCGGCGGTTCAGGGGATAGGCCCAAAGCGTGTTGTCGATCACGCCGCGGATTCCCTCGCGCATGTTATTGGGCCCCGACCGGGTGGAATCGACAAATCCCAGCCCGGCCCGCTTGGCCCGAATGTTGCAGGAGAGCAGGTAGGTCGATTCGCCGGCGGCGGAGCGGATTTCCTGAAATTGCTTCCGGTTTCTTTCAAAGACCGTGAGATTTTGTTCCTCGGTCCCGGTGGCGGAAAAATTATAGAGGAGTTTCAGAAACCGATAGCCCATGGCCACCGAGTCGCGGATGGTGCCGAGGTTTTCCTCCGGCTGCTTGGAGTTGTCATCCAGTGTCAACCGGAGACCGGGCATGGCATGAACGGCAGCGATGCGCTCGGCGAAGCGCGGAAGTTGTCTTGAAATGTTCTCCGGAGATTGGCCCGGGGAATCCAGCACCTGATCCAGCACGATAGCCTGCGGCCTGGGAGCACTCCGCGAGGTGCGAACACAATCGATGGCCGCGCCAACCTCTTTTTCCGTTCTCTGAATATCCGAAAAAGCATCCATCCAACCGGTGATCGCGCCCTGCGAGGTGCGGGCGCCGTGGGTCCGGGCCACCCAATCGGCCCAACGGCACATGGCCTGCCAAGGCGGCTCGAAAAACAAGCCGACCTGCTGACCCCAGCGAAGCTTCCCGGGCGGGATCACCGACGGCAGCATTTCCGGCTCCACGAAAATCGAGTCGCGGGAGATCTTGGCGCGGACATAGGCTACCGGCTCGCCCACCGGGCCGATGAAAACTCCCGCTCCATCCTTCCGGTAAACTCCGAATTCCTCCCAGAGCATGATGGGGTTTTCCAGGTCGGCAAAAGTTTTCGTCAGGATAGCGGGATCCTGCGCCGTAAGGATCCAATCCTTCAAACTTCCCGCCCCAGCCCAGGACGCCTCGGCTTGCCGGGAGGGATTTTTGGGGAGGTTGAGAACTTGAAGATATGCCAAGGTGACCGGGCGTTTCCTGAGGTTGCGAACCCCGGTGTTGAGCATCACGCAGGGAACCCCCTCGAGGCGATCCACCCTCAGCAAAAGCTCGATGCCGAACTCCTCGAATCGAACGGTGGATATCGTTGCCGAGGTCTTGCCATAAGGGCCGGGTTGGGCCTCGAGAATCTTGGTTCCCATTGGCTTGCCCTGGCGCGAGTCCAAGGGGCACCATTTATCGTCGATTCGGAGCACGCCGCTAAAATGCATTTCCCCCAGTTCCAAACCCGGAGCCTCAATGAGAAAGGAGCGACCCTTGTCGCGCCACTCGAAACCGATCTCGGCCCCCGGTGCGAGCGACGAACCAATAAGCAGCACCAGTAAGAGGGTTTTAAAAATTCGCCGAAATCCTTTGGGCATACGCGTCAATTCGGGACGGCGTTGGGCCGTGGCGATTCGCCAAGAGCCTGGGCAAGGAGCGGCTCCATGTATTCCCACCAGACGCGGTAGCCCTCGTTGTTGAGGTGGAGTTTGTCCTGTCCGAAGCGCGACTCGATCAAGGTTCCATCGGGAGTCCGGAAGACATGGCCGAGGAGGCGTGCTGGTTTCATGAACCAGCGGTTGGTTTGGCGCCTTCGATGGAAATATCCACGGGTGAGGTGGCTTTCATCTCGAGCCAGATAATGAGTTTGCGGCGACCCTCGGTGTCGAGGACGGTTCCCTGCCGGAGATCGCGGACCTCGGCACCCGTTACGGAAACCTTCGCGTCTCCCGAGTGGCCCCAGTTTTTCACGGTGAGGCAGAGGTTTTCGACCGGATGGTCGGCTGAGGCGTCGATAGTCACGGCCATGGTGTCTTTCTCGGCGATGAGGGGATATTCACGGCGGGCGGGCTCGTAAGGGAGGGCCTTGCAGCCACTCTTTGCGGCGATCGCCGGGGCCTTCAGCCACGACTTGGCGAGAGGCACCAACTCGGCGGGCTTGAGATTCGTCATGCCCTCCATGAGAAGGCGCTGACGGAAGGGGCGGTCGCCATCTTGTTTCTTATGGTCGGGAAGAAAGACATGGGTGAGTGAACAGTGCGAGGTGCGGTCGGGGTGCTTGGCATTGCGGCCATCCGAGGGCATTTGGCCGACTGGCCAGTGGTTCCACCAAGGGAAGACCGACACTTCGGTGACTTCACCGGAGTAGACATTTCCGTTGGTGAATTCCCCAATGGTGAACGGGCTGTAGTCGCCCTTGAAGTTGACGACATGGATTTTGGTGTCGCGGTAATTGACGCCTTTGGGCGGGCCGGTTTCCCAAGAGTAATCCCGGGTCTCACCGGTGAGCGTGGCCAACGAAAGGGCGGGGTTGGTTTTGATCACCTGCTCGGGATGCTGGTCGGGGCCGAAGATGACCATGCCTTCCTGGAACTCGTGGTTGTAGGGGCCGCTGCTCCAGAGATGCATGCTCTTCACGGCCACGCCGTCAGGGTAGATCGTGTAGGTCCAGTCGCTCCAATCGCTCCAACCGGTCTGCTCGTCGTAGTTGGCCTTCACGCGCATCACATCGATGAGCGGGAAGCGCCACTGGACGACGACACGGGCGGGGGTGTTTTCCAGAATCTTCACATGGTTCGTGAAGGACTCCTTGTCGGACATCGGTTCCATGCAACCCTTTCCACCGGAGCGGTTCCATGTCTCGTTGAACTCGTTGCTATACCAATGGCCCTTTTCGTTCACGAGCATGGGGATGAATCCCATGCCACGCCAAAACACGAAGCGGCTCGGGTTTTTATCGAACTCCACGACCACATCCGGGTGCGGGCCGAAGCGGAAGAGACCATCCCAAGTGTCATAGAAGTCGAGGTGAGTGAAATGGGCGCCGAACTTGCCGGTCTTGGGCCCGGTGGGCAGCACGCGGGGCGGGATGTCGGGCGAGGCGGGCGCGCCGTCCGCGAGTTGGTTGATTCGGCAGGAGGCCGCCACCTGCGGAGTGGTCAGGGGGGTGTCGTAAATCCGAACCTCATCGATCAGGCCATCCAACGAATACTTCGATGGAAACTTTTCCCGGATATTGTAGGCCTGCGACATGGGTTTCCCCTGGCCGATTTGAAGGGAGCCGGTTGGCTGATCGATGCCCTCCTTGGGAGCGGCTTGGTCGCCGGCCAGGCGGCCATCGATGTAAAGCCGGAGACGACCAGCCTCCTTGTCATAGACGCCGGCGAGTTGATACCAGCGGCGGCGCTCGATGGATTGGCCTGATCGGACCCGGATGGACTTGCCGCCCGATTGGATGCGGAATGCCACATAGCCGTCCGCATCGATGCCGAGGTAGATATTTTCGTCCTCGCCCAGTTGGACGACGGGGACCCAACTCCAAGGATAAGCGGCGAGGGCCACCCAGGCCTCGACAGTCACTCCGTTGGCACCGATCGGAACACTCGAGGCCGGCACCTTCACAGTAGTGTTGTATCCGTCAAACCCAAGCGCCGTGCCCGACATGCCTTTTCTCCAGTAGGTCATCGGCCCCTCGATCGAGCTGGATTCGCCCGTGAGCGACTCGGCGGTCGTGTCGCCTGCGCCTTCGTTGAATTTCCACCATCGGACCGGCGGAGTGATCGTGCGCTCGACAAGGGGGGATCCGGCGACTGGCGGTTTGGCAGCGGAGCGAACGGGGGATTTTTCCGCGAGGGGTTTAATGCCGTTCGACGAGAGTTGGAGCGTGTAGGTGGCCAGATTTTGGGGATCGGTCCATTCCTCGCGATTGGGAGTCGCCGCCCGGAAGGTGCGCTCCACTTTGCCGTCCGGGGTCACGATGAAATACTCGTCCACAAACTTGTCTGGAGCCGCGAGGTGGAGTTCGGTGCCCGGCTCCGGCGTTCTCGGATGGTAGGGCAGGTTGGTTTTCGTGGGGTTGGGGTTGCCGGGAGTGAATTTCGGGAGGTAGCGCCAGTGGATGACCACGCGCTCTGGTGAACTTTCGATGATCCTCGCCACCGAGTAGGTGTTCACATTGTCAGGTCGCGTGGCTGGACCATCGCCGCTGCGGGGGGTGAGTTCCTTGAAGGGGTGGCGGGTTTTGCCTGCTTCCCAAACCGGGAGATAGCTGGTGGCGCGGCTGAAAACGAGGCGTCCCGAATTTCCCGCGACCCCTTGAACCACGATGTCCGCCTCGTCACTGGTGCGGGAGAATTTTTCGAAGTCCTCGCCGGAGTCCACCTTGGTGTAGTAGGCGCTGAATTCCGTCGCGTGGGCGGTGACGCAGAGGGCCAGTAAAAGAAGCAAGGATTTCATGATTCGATGATGGCGTCCGGGAGGGTTGGCGTCGCACCCGCCTGCGAGCAGACGAAGGCGGCGACTCGGTTGGCGCGGATATTGGTTTCGGCAAGGGGGAGGTTTTTGAGGAGGCCCATGCAGAGGGTGGCCGTGAAGGAATCGCCGGCGCCGACGGTGTCGATGACTTGGGTCGGGAGGCCGAGGTGGTCGGAGGTTTCGTTGGCGGTGAGGAGCAGGCTGCCGCTGCCGCCGCGCGTGTAGGCCACGAGGCGCAGATCGAAGAGTTCGCGCACGCGGTGGAGTTGTGTTCGAGCATCGCCCGTCAAGTCGAACATCGCCGCAAGAACGGGCAATTCCTCGTCGCTAAGCTTGAAGATATTCGCGCGGCGCAGGGAGGATTCGATGATCTCGCGGTTGTAAAAATCCTGCCGGAGGTTGATGTCAAAAATTTTCAATGCTTCGGGGCGCATCGCGTCGAGGAAGGTATGGATCGACTCAAGCGAAACGGAATTCCTCTGGGCGAGCGAGCCAAAGCAGGCGGCATCGGCTCGGGCGGCGAGATCGGCCAAGGCCGGGGTGAACTGGATGTGATCCCATGCCACATCGCGCAGAATCTCGTAGGTCGGCTTGCCATCCTTCAGCGTCACATTCACGCGTCCAGTGGGATGCGCGGGATCGGTTTGGACATGGAGATCGGAGAGGTTTTTCGAGGCGAGGATTTGGCGAATTTCAGCGCCTTCGGCATCCGCCCCCACGGCGCTGACGGGGTAGGCCTCGCCACCCAGTTGGGCGCAGTGGTGGCTGAAATTCAGCGGGGCACCGCCGAGCTTTTTACCCTCAGGGAAGACATCCCACAGGATTTCTCCGAGGCCGATGACGACGGGTTTCATTTGTGTCATCGGTCGCACTTACTTGGCGGCTCCAGCCTGCGCTCGGTCCTGATCCTCCAAGCGGATGGAGTCGTCGATATTGTTTTGGAACAAGCGCTCGAATTCCTTTCCTGAGAGCTTGCCGCCGGGCATGAGGGCGGGCTCCGAGTAGTCGCCGCCAACCCAGCGGATGTTCCGGATCGAGCGTGTCATTGGCCATCTGCCCCGGTTGCCAGGGACTGCGGGGACAATCGCCAACTCGGTGATTCCCTGCCAGGACTCCACGGGAGGCATCGCTTCGACTCCTCCACGATCCTTGGTCCTGAGAGGCTTTATATCGGCTAGCGAAACGCTGACGGTTTGCCAGTCGGGCGAGGCCTGGAGCGGCACGGAGGCAAAGTAGGTTCCCGGCTTGAGATCGGGGTAGGCATTCCACTGGTTCAGGTCGAAGGTCAGGTTCAGCTTGCCGCCCTCGGGATCGCGGACATCGAATGCCAATGTCGCGCCAAGCGGTCCGCGCGACTTGGGATCGGTGAGCTTGCGGGTGGCGGCCATGCGATGATCGGGGTTTCTTTTCCCAAGCTCGTATCCCTCTCCCCAGGCATCGGCGTCGGCGATGAGAAGACGCTCGGGCGAGTCGGTGGCTTTGACGCCGGCCGCTTGGAGGTCTGCTTGATCAAACATCCGCTCCCATGAGGTAACGAGATACTCAGGGGGACATTTGGCATTTAGGGGCAAGGCTACATTTCCCTCCGGCATCGCGTAGAGGACATTCGCAACGACAAAGAGCGGCATGGAGGTGCTCATGACGGGCAGTTCCGCCTGCCAGGTGTCGCCTTTTTGAATGGTCTTCGCGCTCCGCCAGAAGCGGGTCAGGGCGTGGGGGTTGATGCTGTAATAAATCTGCACTGAGCGGATTTCGCCGGGCATGGCTGGGTGGAGAGTTGCCAAGGGAATGCCGTTCTCCGTTTTGAGCGAGACTTGAAGGTCGGGTGTCGCTGGGAACTTTCCTTCGTTTTTGAGGAAAGTATCGAAGAATCGCACCACGGCGGCGTCGGATTCGAGTTCATGCCGGTGGTTCAAGTGGGGTGAGACGGAAAAATATACCTTCGAGTGGTCAGGGATCGCCTCCCAGTTGTGCATGAGGGTGTCGATCGGGGCGTTGAAGTCGTTATGCGGGCCTTGGTAGAGGATCGGAAAATTGATCCTCTTCAACATCGCCACCGGGTCGACCATGGCCACCAGCATGGGGTCGGCGAGCATACGGCCAGCGGAGTTTCCCGGGCGATCGACGAGTTTTTTCGGGGGATTTCCGCTGCCGCCGCAGGAGGGGGCCGCCGCCTTGATCCTCGGGTCCACGCCGGAAACCTGTGTGGTGATGTGCCCCCCCATCGAGTGCCCATAAACGCCCAA
>JBDKIG010000081.1:0-9649 GCA_039797215.1 Verrucomicrobiota bacterium
GCGGAACTTTCCGGGATTTTGGCCGAGTCTGAGGATTCAATCACCTCACGCTGGGGAGATATCGGGCGGCTGGCAAAGGAACTCTCGCGACTCGATCCCGAGGCCGAAACCATCGCCCAAGCGGCTGCGGGGATTTTTGAATCCCTCCAAGATCTCTCGCGTGAGATCGATCATTATCAAAACAGAGTCGATGCAGATCCCCGGGCGCTCGCCGAAATCGAAGCTCGGCTCGATAGCATTCAAAACTTAAAGCGCAAATACGGACCAAGCATCGAGGCGATCTTGGAATTTGGTCTCGAAGCCTCTCAAAAACTCGCCGCTCTCAAAAATCGCGAAGAGCGCAGAACCATGCTTGATGGCGAGATTGAAACGGCGAAAAACTCTCTCGAGTCTGCTGGAAAAAAGCTCTCTCAGTCCCGGCGCAAGGCGGCACCGAAACTCGAATCGCTCGTTCGTCGCCACCTCTCGGATCTGGGTTTCGCGCAGGCGGGCTTCTCAATCGCTTTCGAAGATTTGGCCGATCCCTCACCTGAAGGATACGAGCACATGGAGTTTCTTTTTTCGCCGAATCCGGGTGAACCGGAACGACCGCTCCGAGCGATTGCTTCGAGTGGAGAAATTTCGCGTGTGATGCTCGCGCTGAAAACCTCACTCGCAGCGCAGGACTGCGTGCCGATTTTGGTCTTTGATGAAATCGACGCCAATGTCGGCGGCGAAATCGGAGCCAAGGTGGGCTTGAAAATGAAGGAACTTTCCACAAGTCATCAGGTCTTTTGCATCACCCACCTTCCCCAAGTCGCAGCCTCGGCCGAGTCCCAGTTCATCGTCAGCAAGGAAAGTGACGGCACACGCACCCGGACTCTTTTGGAAGGAACCCAAGCGGCGGCACGCATCACCGAAATCGCCCGAATGCTCGGCGGCCCCGCCGAGACCGCAAAAAAACACGCGAGAACGCTCCTTGGATTAAAATAAGACCTTTTGCACCGATCGGCTGCAGGTTTAGTGTGATCCAGTTTTTCACCGTGAAAAAATCCGACACAGAGCTTGGTGTGAAAGATTCTTCCAACGCGGATAAAATCTCCGCTTTGGACTCTGAGTTGCGTTCCTTGCGCCAATCCCGACTTCGCGTGGAAGGCACCGTGGAAGCCACGGGGTTGATTCTGCGGGAGTGGGACACCTCGGCCGACGAAGCCCTGTATTGTGGCGCGGCGGAATCGATCCTCGGCATTTTTCCTCACGAACTGATGGGCAGTTTCGAGAAATGGGTTCTGCTCATCCACGCCGACGACCGCGCCGAGTATCGCAAGGAAATCCAGCGCGTGCTCAAAGAAGGCGGACCTTTCGAAATCGAATACAGGATTCGAAAACGCGGCGACAAACACACGCTCCTCCTAGAGCGAGGCTATTTCATCGACCCCACCCAAGGCGCACAGCCTGTTCTTTCCTCCATGATTTCGGACGTGTCGCATCTCCGGGATTTGGAATCCCGTGTGCGAAAATCGCAGCGCGTCGAAGCGTTCAGCCAATTGACTGGTGGCGTCGCCCATGATTTTAACAACATGCTTTCCGTTGTGATCGGCTACGCCCAAATCCTCATGGAGGAGTCAGGAGACAACGAGGAGCGGCTTGGGTTTCTAGGCGAGATCGAGAAAGCCGCCATGCGCGCCTCGTCGCTTACCAACCAACTTCTTGCTTTCAGCAAGCCTCCCGCCACGCGAAAGGGATCTCTGCAACTCGGCGAACTCCTCCAGGAGTTGGTGAAAATGCTCGATCGACTACTTGGCGAAAACATAAGCCTGAAAATCGAGCCTTCACATGGATTGTGGGCTGTGCAAGCCGACCGCAGTCAGATCGAACAGGTCTTCATCAATCTGACCGTTGCCTGTCGTGAGGCTTTGCCTGGCGGCGGGGAGGTTTTGATTTCTTTAGCCAACGAATCCCACAGCCAGGCGAAGCATTTCGGCGAATATGCCCTACCTGCCGGAAGCTATGTTCGCGTTTCCCTGAGCCTTGAAACAGACTCCGGATTCCCAAAACCTCGAAACCTCGAAATAAACCGAAGCGTCTCCGCCGCACGATCGGTCATCGAACTGAACGAAGGCCTGCTCTTTGTGAGCTATGTTCGGGACCATGCGAGGATTCATATTTATTTTCCGAGCGCCACCGAGGCGATCCCCGCCGTCCCTACCGAAGCAATTCCCAGAAAGGCCGCCAAAGCCGCCAAGATTCTACTCGTCGAGGACGATTCCTCTTTGCGCCAATTCACCAAAACGGTCCTCGTGCGGCTAGGACACCATGTTTACGAAGCAGTGGACGGCGAAGAGGCTTTAAAACTTCTCGAGCAGGATAGCGATTTGATGCCGGACCTGCTGATCGCCGACATGGTTATGCCCCGAATGGGAGGACTGGAACTGGCCAAGGTGATTTCAAAAAAACGGCGAGATACCTCCATTCTTCTTGTTTCCGGCTTCCCTGAGCAACAAGCCATTGCCTCCCAGTCCCACTACGCATTTCTAAAAAAACCGTTTGCGGTTGGTGAACTCATCACCCGTGTCGGCTCTCTACTGACCGACTAGAGGACTCAGCAATAAACGAGCAACTGGCGAAGGAGTGAGGAGCTCGAGTTGTAGTTCCGGATTTTTTTAATCGTATTTTCGTCGAGGTGGTATCCCTCCGCGACAAGCAAAACGCCGGTTGGGCTGTAAATGCCGCTGGCGAGCTGCATGCCGACATCGAGTTCATCGACCATAACCTCGCGCACGAGCCGCGGCAGAGATGTCGCCTGAGCGCAACGCAGGAAAAGCCTGGTGGCATCGGGGTCAAACGCTGATCCGGACTGCTCAAGAATCCGATCCACCGCCTGCTCATGGGGCAGGCCACATGTGACATAGTAAACCACGACGGCGAGGCAACGGGCAGGCCAAGGAATCATCTCGCCCGCGAGGCCATCAGGAAATCCTTTCCCGTCGAAACGCTCGTGGTGTGCCCGGATCGTATCACCCACGGGCTTCAATAAATCGACAAACGAGGCGAGGGTTTGCCCATGGATCGTGTGGTTTTGAAAAATGGTTTTCATCTCCGGCGGGGAATCCTCGAGGTCGTTTTGGACCGCCATCATGAAGCCCGAAGGAATGGCCGCGAGGCCGATGTCGTAGAGGCGAGCGCTGACCTCGAGCACATGCTTCTGCTCTTCGTCGAAATAATGCGTCTCGGCCATGATCTGCGCGATTTTCAGAGCTGCCTTGGCCTGCTCGCCGAGGAGCGGATTGAAGGTCGTGAGAATGCGCTGACAGAGCTCCAGCGAGCGGCTGAAATTTGTTTTTAGCGCCTCGTGCGAGGAGTCGAGTTCACGCTTGCCGGCTTCGAGTTCCCGGAGCTGCTTCTCAAGCCGGGTGTTGGCTTCGGAGAGTTTCTGGTTGAGATCGAGAGTGGTTCGTTCCAATGAGCGATTGGTCTCGATGAGTTCATAACGCTGAACGGCGTTGTGCAGCGTAGCTATCATCTCGGCGGAAATCCACGGCTTGGTCACGAAGCGGAAAATTTCTCCGCTGTTCACAGCCGCCGTAACGATATCGAGGGATTTAATTCCGGTGATGAGAATGCGAGAGGCCGCGGGCTGGATTTGCGCAAACCGATGCAGGAGGTCAGCGCCCAGCATGTCCGGCATGTTGTGGTCGGCAATCACTACAGCAAATTTACGATCCAGAGCGTAACGCAAAGCCTCATCCGAGTTTGTGGTGGTAACGGACTGGTAACCGGACCGGGTCACAAGGTCTTCGAGGACCTTTAGGATGAGGGGGTCGTCATCGATCGATAAAATGGATGGAGGGTTTGTGTTCACGGGAATATTGGGTTTTTAATCGTTGAGATCACAGGAGGAAAGGACAAGAAGCACGTGACATTCATCCTCTGCAGTGTTGTTCCAGAAGAGCAATCGTCCGCCGATTCCTGAAAGGATGATTTCCGCATTCGCGAGGGAGATATCCGCAACGCCCCCACCCGCCGGATAGCTATCAATTTCCGTAACGGAGTCGATGGTGCAGGGAAGACGAAAAGAAACCGCAACCGAATTCGGAGGAACCTCTTTGCCGAGTTTCGAAGCGGTTTCTCGGAGACTGGATGCGGTTAAAACAGAAAATGGAATTTCGATCCGCCCCGTTGGCACAAAGGGACGCAGCCTTGAGGCGATAGAGAGCAGTGCCACGCGAAAGGGAAACTCAGCGACCCTGACATGAATCTCGGAATCAGGCGGTTGGAATTGGATTTTGGCTGTTCGCGGAAATACAACACGCAGCAGATCGAGTTCTGACTCCACAAGCGCCCCCAAGTCGTGGTAAGTCGTTTCTCGCTCAGCGACATTGAGGTGAATCTGAGTGGCTCGGGAAAGGACTTCCTTGATGCGCTCGACGCCTCGATTGATTTCCTGGAGTGCCTCGTCGAGGCCCTCTTCGCCGATGACTAAATTCTGGCAAGCCTCCAGATTGAAATAAATCCCGGTGAGCACATTGTTCACATCGTGAATGAGTCCCGGGGTCAATTCCGCATTCAGCTCGTTGGAAGCCCGGCGCAAAACCAGAGCCTCACTGGAGCTTCCGTCCACCAAGATATTCGGGTCGGCCGGCGCTGGCATGGTGATGGACATAAGCTCAAGGAACCAAGCTCTGGAGCAAGAATAAAATCCCCGCTGCGGTCAGCTTCATTTCTGAGGCAAGACCGGAGGTGGTGGCGGAGCCAGCGTCGAAAAGGCCTCATGGGCGACAAACCCGGCAAAGAGTCTTGGACTTTGCAGAATGATTTGGTTACCGCTGGCAGCCTCTCTCGCTTTGCCTTTTGGAATCGAAGGGCTGATATAGGGAATTTTTAATCCCATCCCGGCAAATTGGGTGGCCAGCGTGGCGACATCCGGTTCGGCCGTATCCAGGATCCCGTCAGCCACCCATATGACTTCCATATTCCGGAGATCAACAATCTTGGCTCGCACCCCGATCGCGATCGGGCGGTAGGGTCGGAAGACTGAAAAATCGATGAACATCACAGCATCGGCTGCATATTTTTGCCGGAGGGACTTGATGACTTCCGGCGAAATGATGGAGGAAGAGGAAATGGCTTCATTGCTGGTGAGTTTCAACATTTCTTCACGAGGCACCTGAACAATCTCATATTTGACGACCTTCGAGAGTTCCCCCCGAAAAATCCCATCCATGTCGCGCTGCATGTCATTAATCGGTTGGTGAGAATAAATTGGAAGAACCGCGAGCCGGCGCATTCCAGCTGGCCAGACAACCCCGCTCGAGATGGGTTGTGGCGGCGCGGTCATGGAGGGATCGGAAATGCGCTTGATGCGACCGGTCGTCACCGCAGCGTTATTTTTATCCCCGACTGTCCGGGAATTCGAATGGGAACAAGCCGGGAGAACCAGAGCCACGGATAGCACGGCGATAAGCGAGGATGGGAAAAAACAGGATCGCATGGAATGGTTCGTAGCATTTTTCGTGCCTTGAACAAGCAAACTCCCATCCGCCCAAGAAACGAACGGCTCGAAGCCAAGATTCCTCTTGCGAGCAAGGGAAATCCCTTTAGTTTTCCATCCTGCGATCGATATAGAAGGTATGAAATCGAACGAAACCTCCAGTCCAAATCAGGCGGATTTTCCCGAGAAAAGAAAATTATATTTTATTACAATGCGTTACTTTTCATTATTTTCCATTCTCATCGTTTCGCTTTTTGTTTTTACGGGATGTGCCAACACTTCGAAGAAAAATACCCCTCCCCCACCCGCTCCGATTTCTCTAAAGCTTCCCAAACCCGCTCCGATGCGTGTCGCGATCGATACCTCGAACCGCCGCAAGGCTCCGCTTCTGCCTAGAATCGTGGATACCACGCCGGCGAACGACTCGTCCACCAGCGCAGTCGACGACCTCGTCCCGCCTTCCGAAACCAAAACTGTTTCTTCTGCGATTCCTAAATTTATTGAAAATGACCAACCCGCAGATTTTTTCCAAGGCGTTGGCGATGCTCCCAGCGGCGAGTCCGTGCTCGGAGGTGGATTTTTCGATAACGTTTTTCGTCCAGCTGCCCCACCTAATCAGCCAGTGAGCAGCGCTACCTACACCACATCGGATTAATCCAATGATCAGACGCCATGCCGGGCTTGCGGCCCTCCTCGCAGTCACAGCCCACACCCACGCAGAAATCGCCGCGCCACCAGCGATCGGAGAAAACCAAACTTCCTCGGGCGTCCCCGCCATGCAGGAACACGCCTCAGCTCCCGCTTCAAACGCTAAGTCAATATCCGACCAATTCAGCTCATCCAATCTCCCCTCCCCGATCCAATTCGACTCGCTCGAAACAGAACTGGAAGACGATTTGGGACTGGGCGGCGACCGCGTTGGCGAAGCCGCCAGCGTGAAAAGCATGGAGATCGAAATCCAGCAGGCGCTGGAAATGAATGATACCGCCCTCGCCGAAAAACTCTTCACTCAACTCATGCGCCTCGGAGCCCCCACCTCCCGCAAGCGCGACGCCATGCTCCGCATGGGCAAGCAATTGGATGAAAAACAAAAACAATACGCCAAAGCGATCGTTGTTTATGAACAATTCATCCAGAATTTTCCAAACGATCCCGAGTCACCCGACATCCTTCTCCGCCTCGGGCGGCTTTACCGAAGCATGGGTGCCAATGCCTCGGCTCTCAACAAATTCTACAGCGTCCTCTACTCCTCGATTCAGTTGAAAAATGGCGACGAATACTCCGACGCCTCACTCCGCGCGAAAATGGAGATCGCCCACACGCATTTTGCCGCTGGGGAATATCAAAAAGCCGGAGACCTCTACTCGAAGGTCAAACTCCTGAAAATGTCCCCGGAGGAATCGAGCGAACTCGCATTCCGCCTCGCCTACATCGCCTACCTTGCTGGGGATTATTCGAAATCCGTCGCCGAGGCCCAACTCTTCCTCGATACCTTCCCGGCCAGCCCGCTGGCACCTGAGGCTCAATACCTCTTCATCCAGTCCCTCAAAAAACTCAACCGCGACACCGAGGCTACCAAGGAAACTCTGGAACTCTTGCAAGCTGGTCAAAAATTCGGTCAGAAAAAACCAGCCGTTTGGGCTTATTGGCAACGCAAGACCGGCAACGAAATTGCCAACGAACTTTACGGTAGCGGAGATTACTACGGCGCCGCCCAAATCTACCAAAAGCTCGCCGAGCTCAACGACGCTCCGGACTGGCGCGGACCCGCGATTTACCAATTTGGACTCTGCTGCGAACGCCTCCGCCACTTCGACCGCGCCCGCGAAGCCTACCGCTACATCATCGATAAAATTCCCGCCACCACCAAGACCTCCACCGGCACAGGCATCGTGGGTGAAAATGTTTCCACCGTGCGCGAAATGGCCGAGTGGCGTTTTGAGCACCTCAACTGGCTCGAAAAAACCGAGAAGGAAATCTTCCCTCTCATCAACCAGCCGATTCCGGCACCGGGATTGCCAGCCATAGGACAAAACGGCGTGAAACCGCCGACTCCTCCGACTCCGACCCAGCAAGCCGCCAACCAAATCGCGCCGCAACCAGCTTCGGCGCCCGCCGCCTTGCCTCAGACCGCAGTTCGCTGAGTTTTTTTAATCTAGGCGCGAGGATGCGCAGCGAGATAAGCCGCCTTCAAGCGCTCGATAGTGACATGCGTGTAGATTTGCGTGGTCGAGAGGCTCGCGTGCCCGAGCAAAGTTTGCACACTCCGGAGATCAGCCCCGTTGTCGAGCAGATGGGTTGCAAAACTATGGCGCAATTTGTGGGGCGATAAATCGGCGGGCAACCCGGCTTGGGCCAGCCGGAGCTTCAGCAGGAAATTCACCGAGCGCGTTGAGAGTCGACGGCGGGATTTGTTGATGAACAGCGGCCCCGCGTGCACCCGAGCCGCTTGCCGATACCGCGAAATAGCCTCCAGCGCCGGGCCTCCCACCGGGCAAATCCTCTCCCGTGCCCCCTTGCCAGTCACACGCGCCGTCTCCCCGATGGGGTCCACATCGGGAACATCCAAGCCCACCAACTCCGCAAGTCGCATTCCGGTGGAGTAAAAAAGCTCGATGATCGCCGTGTCGCGGGCCGCCATCCATGCGGGGGCCTGTTTGTTTTTTTCGGCTTTCAGCGGCGCCTCGACCAGCGACTCCACCTGGGAGTTGGTGAGAAAACGGGGCAGTGTCTTCTCCCGTTTCGGCAGCAAAACCTCGTGCAAAACATTCTTCAAAACCTTCCCGCGCATTTGCAGGAATGCATAAAAAGACCGCATCGTCGCGAAGCGCAGCCGCACACTCGCCCTCGCCATCTCCGCCTTCATCATATCGAGCATCCAGGCGCGAAAATCATCCGCTCTCATCGCCGTCCACGAGCCATCGGGATGGAATTTCCGGAACGCCTCCAGTGCCGTGCGGTAGGTTTTCACCGTAAGAGGAGAGGTGTTTTTTTCAGCCTCCAGATAGCGAAGAAACTCCTCGGCCAATCGATCCAAGGGAACCCTCTCAGGCTCGTCAGTTTTTTCCTTCCGCCGCTTCAAATGGTGGGGGCTTGCAAGAGAATCGCTGCACGCTGGGTGGTGCGCCCATCCGGACTCAGAGCCTCGATCGGCACGGTCCGCCCACCACCGCCCACGACAACCTTGTGTTCGAAGGAGCCATCACCGCGAACCTCGACGGACAGACCGTCCACGAGCACGCGGTTTTGGGGATGCGTTTGCCCACGCACAGTGATTTCCGCATGGAGCTGCAAGTCGCCCTGCGCCGCCGCAAGGCCAAAGGAATTCTCCGAGGACCCCCAACTGCTCAAAGCTCCCGATTCCCAACTCGAAAAAGCCGAGGAAGACCAACTCGAAAGAGCCGCCAGCTCGAAACTCGAAAGATTCATCCCGCTCCACGAACTCCCAACGGCCGAGAGCCAACTGCTCAATTGATTCCACGAGGCCAAAGTCTCAGCCAAGTTTGATGCGTTTCCCGACCATGAGGAGAGATTCCAAGGAATCGTTTCCGAGGCACCACCGGACCAACTCGTAACCGACCCACTCGATAGCGCGCCCAGCGAAAATGCTCCGCTGGTTAACTCTCCACTCGATGGCGCAGCAAGTCCGCCGGGTGCTCCGACGCTCCAACTGCTTAACCAACTGGAAAGCCCGGAAGCCAGACGCTCAGCCAGCCCCGAGGAGGTGAGATTTCCAGAACTCCCGCCCATCTCTAGGCCGAGCTGGGAAAACATGCTGAATAGACTGCTCTCCGCATGGCCGAGCTGCAATCGCGCCAAAAGCTCGCCCAATTCACCCGAGCCCAGCCTCTCCTGAAGACGCCGGTGGATGGCCGAGTGAAGTTCCTCGGAACCCCACTGGGCACTGGAAAGTTCCGCGAGAAATTCACTCCCAAGGAATGTCGCAAGAATCGCCCTCTCGTTCTCCTGAAGCGGTAGAGACGAGGATCCCCCGTGCGCCACGGAGCGCTGGAGTTCCGCCAAGGCCGGGACCAAATTTTGATCGAACGACATCGAGTTGGTAATCGTTTCCACTAATCTCTGAAAGCCGATGTGGATCGGGACCGTGGCGTAATCGAATCTCACAGATTCCGAGATCCGGTCGCGAGGCGTGGTCACCGAGGTCGATCGCGCGAGGGT
>JBDKIG010000082.1:0-9618 GCA_039797215.1 Verrucomicrobiota bacterium
TTCTTCTCTCCGAGGGCATGCTGTTCGCCGGACTCCTCGGTGGATACTTCGTCCTCCGCTGGTCGGAAGTCGGTTTCCCTTGGCAAACCGGCCACGCTTGGCCTCGCGGTGAAGGCATCCCTCACCTGCCCGTCTTCCTCACCTCGATCAACACGGTTTTCCTCGTCGCGAGCAGCTTCACTTTCCACTTCGCCGAAGCCGCCGTGGCCAAGCGCAAATCCGGCCTCGGCTGGCTCGCCGTCACCATCGTGCTCGGCTCCATCTTCGTAGGCGTTCAATGCTACGAGTGGTGGCACCTCCACCACGAAGGCCTCTGGTTCAACACCGGCGGCGTTTACGGCTCGAGCTTCTTTGTGATCACCGGATTTCACGGAATGCACGTGGTTATCGGTGTTCTTCTCATCCTCTGGTGCTTCCTGCGCCAGCTATTCACGAAGTGCTTCACGCCCGAATACCACCCCGCCCTCGCGAATGTCGCCCTCTACTGGCACTTCGTCGATGTCGTGTGGCTCTTCGTGCTCACGCTTCTCTACTATGTCTGACCTCCCGGCTCGTTCCGGGATCAAACCAATCGTTTGGGTCATCGCTTTTCTCGCGGCGGCCTTACTCATCGGGCTAGCGTATGTGAGCTTGAAAAATACCCGCCCGGCGACTCCTTCCGTCCCATTGGATAAATTTGCGCTGGTTCCAGAGTTCAAGCTCACCGACCAAACCGGAGCCACCCTTGGTTCCGCAGACCTCAAAGGTAAAATCTGGGTCGCCAATTTCATCTTCACCCGCTGCAAAGGCCCCTGCCCGCTCATCTCCACCCGCATGGCCGAACTCAACGGCAAACTTAAAAAAATCCACGACGGCGTGAAACTCGCCAGCTTCACCGTTGATCCCGAAAACGACACTCCCGAAGTCCTCTCCAAATACGGCGCGAATCTCGCCGCCAACCCCGCCGATTGGAAGTTTCTCACCGGCTCGCCAGAGGCCATGAACGAGATCATCGTCAAAGGCCTCCTCCAACCCATCGCCAAAGAACCCGATGGCACCCCAGCCCACTCCCAACGCTTCGTCATCGTGGACGGAAACGGCTGGATTCGTGGCTTCCAAAACGGCGAAGACCCCGAGGTCGTCCAAAAGCTCATGGTGGACATCGGCGAGCTTTTGCGGGAAAGTCCCTCGTCGCAAAAATGAAAACCGCCACGGCCCTCCTCGCCTTCTTTTTTCTCGCGCAACTGCCCGCAGCCCTCGCGTGCGTCGGTTGCCGCGCTCCAGGCACCTCCGGCCCCGATGAACCCCAAACCATCACTGCCGGCATCGCCCTCTCTTGGGGTGTGATCGGAATGCTCAGTGTGGTGCTTCTCATCATTTCCGGCCTCGTCTACTACATCGCGGACACCTGCCGGAAACTCGACCGCCAAAATTCGCCGCAATGAGCGTCTCCGATCTGCCGGCCCTCAACGCCGGACTCAACAGCATCGCCACCCTCCTCCTCCTCGCCGGTTTTGTATTCATCAAATCCGAACGCAAAATCGCCCACCGCTTCTGCATGCTCGGGGCGTTTTTCGTCTCCTGCATTTTCCTCGCCACCTATGTCCTCCACAAATACCTCGTCCAAGGAGTCCACACCCCCTTTGGTGGCGAAGGCCTCTGGCGCACATTTTACTACGGGATGCTTTTCACCCACATCGTGCTGGCGATCGCCATCGTCCCGCTGATCCTCGTCACAATGACCCACGCCCTGAAAGGCCGCTTCGAACGCCACCGCGCCTGGGCCCGCTGGACCTTCCCCCTCTGGCTCTATGTCTCCGTTACCGGCGTCCTGGTCTACTTCATGCTCTACCAGTGGTTCCAGAAGACCGTTTAAAAAACAATGAACCCGCCCGACACTTCCGCCCGCCCGATGGGCCTCTCCCACCCCGGCGTGCTTGATGCCTTCGCCCACGACAAGCGCCGCGACCTCCTAGTTCTCGCCATGTATGAGAGCCGCCCTTGGAATGGGGACGAACGCCAACTCCAGCAACTCCAGGAAAAGCTGAACGCCTACGCCTCCTTCATTCTCGACGGCGAAATGGCCGAATCGTTTCCGCAGTTCGACGGCAAGCCCGTGGAAATCCAGCTTCGCACCCGCCATCAACCGGACCCCCTCGCCCTCGGCCTACTCGCCCAAGCCCGAGAACAACTTTCTCTCCAAAAAATCTCGCTCGAGACCATCCAGATCGAACCGGAATTCGAGGTCCAGCCCGAACCCTCCTCGGGCGGCTGCGGGTGCGGCGCTGGCCATTGCCAAAGCTGACCGTTCCTCACGGACTATGTCCCGAATCAAGCTCCTCAGCACCGACTTCGATGGAACGCTGATCGAGCACACTGCCAGTCGGCGATGCACAGCAGCCATGGCCGAGGTGCTCCTTCACAACAAACGCCAAGGTGGCTTCTGGGCCATCAATACCGGCCGCAGCCTCTGGCACGCCATCGAGGGCCTCGACGAATTCCACCCGCCCGTGCCGCCCGATTTCCTGCTCACCAACGAACGCGAGATTTTCCACAGAACCCCCGAGGGACGCTGGGTGCCCGAGCACCACTGGAACCACACTTGCATGGAGCGACACGCCGAACTTTTCGCCCAAGCTGACGAACTCTTCGCCAAAATCCGCGCCCACACCGCCGAGCATCCCGGCATCAATCTCGTGGAGGAAAACAACGAGCCCGCTGGCGTGATCACCTCGGACGAGAAGGTAATGGAGGAATTCGTGGCCTTTCTCGACAGCGAACTCAGCACTCACCCCGATTTTTCCTACCAGCGAAACACGATCTACCTCCGCTTCAGCCATCGCGATTACCACAAAGGCTCCGCGCTCGCCGAACTCACCCGTCTGATCGGCCTCACGCGCGCCGATGTCTTCGCCGCCGGCGACCACTTCAACGACATCCCTATGCTTGATGGACTCCACGCCACCCACGCCTGTTGCCCATCCAATGCCATTTCCGAAGTGCGTGAGATCGTCCTCCGATCGAATGGTCACATCGCCACCAAACGAGCCGCCGACGGCGTGGCCGAGGCTTGGCATTTTTTCGAGAACGCCCCATGACCGACTCCTTCCGCAAGAAGCTCATCAGAAAACTCGGCGCCCCTGCGGTGATGACATCCCCCGCGCCGGAGTTTGCCTCCGACAAATGGTTCGCCAAAGGCTCCCCTGAGCTGGTCGTTTTCCCCAAGTCCACCGAGGAAACCTCCTTCGTTCTGCGCGAGGCCTACTGCGCCGGAATCCCGGTCACCCCTCGCGGCGCAGGCTACGGCTATGTCGGCGGATGCACACCTGTGGCGGGCGGCATTGTGCTGTGCCTCGACCGCATGAAACGCATCCTCGAAATCAACGAGCGAGATTTCGTCGCCGTCGTTGAGCCGGGCGTCATCACCGAGAAACTCCAACTCGCCGCCCGCGCCAAAAGCCTCTTCTACCCGCCCGACCCCGCGAGCCTGAAGGATTGCAGCCTTGGCGGAAATATCGCCACGAACGCCGGTGGCCCGCGCTGCCTCAAATACGGCGTCACCCGCCACTACATCCTTGGCCTCACCGCCGTCCTCCCCGACGGCACCATCGTCCGTTGCGGCGGCCGCACCCACAAAAACAAAACCGGCTTCGACCTTGTCGGTCTCTTCACCGGCTCGGAAGGCCTGCTCGGCGTCGTCACCCAAGCCACGCTCCGGCTCCTCCCCCTCCCCCCCGCCCGCGCCGTGCTCACAGCGGGTTTCCCCACGATGAAAAAAGCCGCCACCGCCATCCAGGCCGTCTTCGCCGCAGGCTTCCTGCCCGCCGCCCTCGAAGTCGCCGATGAATTCACGCTCCGCTCCGCCCGGGCCTACAACCCGAAGGCCGAATTTCCGCCGGGCAAAGCTCAAGTCATCCTCGAAGTGGATGGCCAACCCGCCAGCGTGAAAAGCGAGGCCGCCTCCCTCGAAAAGCTCCTCAAAAAATCCGGCGCCCTCGGCATCCGCAAAGCGACCACTGAAAAAGCCTGCGAATCCCTCTGGGCCCTCCGCCGCGTCTATTCCCAATCCCTCAAAGCCACCGGCCTGAAGAAACTCAACGAGGATATCGTCGTTCCCCGCGGTCGGCTCGTGGACCTCATGGATTTCGCCGCGCACCTTCAAAAAAAATCCGGCTTCCCCATCGCCTGCTTCGGCCATGCGGGCGACGGCAACATCCATGTGAACATCATGGTCGCCGACCCGGAAAATCCCTCCGTTCAAAAAAAAGCCAGCGCCGCCTTGGACGAACTCTTCCGCCAAGTCCTCGCCTGGGAGGGAGCAATCACCGGCGAGCACGGCATCGGACTCGCCAAAATGCCTTGGTGGAACCTAGCCATCCCCCCCGAAACCCGCGAACTCCACCGCCGCCTTAAATCCGCCCTCGACCCCAAACGCCTGCTGAATCCCGGCAAGTTTGTTTGACCACAGAGGACACAGAGAGCACAGAGGAGACTAATAAAAAACGCCGCACCTCTCGGTCTCCTCTCCCACTTATTGAACTCCGTGTCCTCTGTGGTCAAACCCCTCGCAGGGCTTCGCCACACTCAGGACAGGATTTTGATATAAGCCTTGCGGCGGAGCGTATCGATCCAGCGCTGCTGGGCTTTCATGCGCTCTTGTTGGATGAGGTTGCGCTCGATCTCCTCGCGCACCTCGGCCATCGGCTTCACGGAGGCATTCTTGCGGGCCTCGCAGAAGAGAATGTAGTAGGAATCGCCAATCTGTAGCACAGGCCCCGTCTCTCCAGCTTTCAGCGAGAAGGCCGCCTTCGTGAGTTCCTCGTTCAAGGTATTGCGCTCGATCCAACCCCAGTCGCCACCCAAGTCGCTCGTCGCCTCGTCCTCGGAATACATCTGCGCCATGCGCTCAAACTCGGCCCCATCGATGATCTTCTGGCGAATCTCCTCGGCCGTTTGACGCTTGTTGGCGCCGATCACATCGGCCGACCCCTCGCGGAGCACAATCATGCGCAATTTGATCTGTTCAGGAATGGAGTAAGCCTCCCTGTTTTTGTCGTAGAAGGTTTGGATTTGCTTCGGGGAAACAACGAAATTGTCCGAGATTTTCGCCTGCCGCATGGCTTGAACGATGATTTTCTCGCGCTCGATTTCTTTAAAGCGTGTGAGCGTGAAGCCTTGGGCTTGGAGCGTGCGAATGAATGCCGCCCGGTCACCGCCGAATTCCTCGCGAATGATCGTCTGCACCCGGTCGTCGATCACATACTCCGGAATGTTCGCCCCCTTTTCCTGCATGGCGCGGAACTCTTGGATGATCAGCTGGCGATCCACGAGATCCTTCAGGGCGCCGAGGCGCATCTCCTTGATCTTGTCGGCCAAATCCGGCCCGGTGTAGCCCTCGCGCATGGCCCGCTCGCGGGCGCCGACGAGTTCGCGGACTTGAGAAATGGTTACGACATCGCTGTTCACAATGGCCGCGACGCCATCGACAACCTCGGCTTGCTGAGCCGAAAGGGTTTGGAGGGCCCCGCCGAGGAGGAATCCTCCGAGCAAAATTGCGGCGAAATTTCTTATCGGCATGGCATTTTTTCGAGGCAGGTCAAAACTTCGCGGAGCCTAGAATCGGGGTCTGGAGCCGTCAAGCGGGGAAACCTTCCGCCGATCAGCACAAAGCTACCGCCACGCGTGAGCATGAGTTTTTCGCCCCGGACTTCCACCATGGGAATCCTCCGGCGCGTCGCCTCGAGCTTGATCGCCGCGCAAAGAAGGGCGTTCTCCACCGCAGGCGGCAAAGGGCCAAACCGGTCGCGCCAGGCCGCATGGAGCTTGTCGAGTTCCTCCCTCGTGGCGGCCTCGGCCATGCGGCGGTGGGCATCGATGCGCATCTTCGATTCGGGCATGTAGGAGTGCGGCACCAAGGACGCCGCCAAATTGTCGCCGGAAGCGAACGCCCCCTCCTCCGTGGCGACAAAATCCAAGCGTAGCGTGGCGGTGCCACCCCCCGACTTTTTCCCCTTCAACGAATCGACCGCTCGCCGCAGCATTTTGCAGTAGAGGTCGAATCCCACCGTAACGATATGCCCGCTCTGCTCTGTGCCCAGGAGATTGCCAGCGCCTCGGATCTCGAGGTCGCGCATGGCGATTTTGAATCCTGATCCAAGTTCCGAATACTGCTTGATCGCCGAGACACGCTTGCGGGCGGCTCCGACGGACATCAACTCGCGCGGCAAGAGAAGGAACGCATACGCCTTCGTGCCAGATCGCCCGACGCGGCCTCGGAGTTGATACAAATCCGCAAGGCCAAATCGGTCGGCGCGGTCGATGAGGATCGTGTTCGCATTCGGAATATCCAGACCGCTCTCGATGATCGTGGTGGAAACCAAAACATCGGATTTGCCAGCGACGAAATTCTCCATCACCGACTCGAGCTCTTTATCCTCCATCTGCCCATGGCCGATGATCACCCGCGCCCCCTTGCACAGCTCGCCAATCCGATTGGCGACGCGCTCGATGGTCTGAACTCGGTTGTGCAGGAAATAAACCTGCCCGCCCCGCGCGAGTTCGCGGTTGATGGCGTCGCGGATCACCCTCTCATCGTAGCCGCAGACAATCGTTTCGACCGGTTGACGGTTCGGCGGCGGGGTCTCGATCACCGACATGTCGCGGGCACCCATGAGCGAGAGGTAGAGCGTCCTTGGAATCGGTGTGGCCGATAGCGTGAGGACATCGACCAGACGGAATTTTTCTTTCAGGGCGTCTTTGTGTTTCACGCCAAATCGCTGTTCCTCATCCACCACGACGAGTCCGAGATTTTTGAAATGCACATCCGAGGAAATGACGCGGTGCGTGCCGACGACAATATCGACGCTACCCTCCGCGAGGGCCTTGATGACACGCTTCTGCTCGCCCGTGGTGCGGTAGCGGCTGAGAAGCTCGATCGTGAGCGGATACTCGCTCATGCGCTCACGGAAATTTTGCCAGTGCTGCTGCGCCAATACGGTCGTCGGAGCGATGATCGCCGCTTGTTTACCGCCAGTCACAGCCTTGAACGCTGCGCGGATGGCAACCTCTGTTTTTCCAAAACCCACATCCCCGCAAATGAGTCGGTCCATCGCGTTGGGGGATTCCATATCCTCCTTCGTCTCGCGGATGGCTCGGAGCTGGTCAGCCGTTTCGGTAAAAAGAAAGGAACGCTCGAATTCCTGCTGCCAATGCGAATCCGCCGGAAAGGCAAAGCCGGTCTGCGTCTCGCGCTCGGCCTGCACTTTGAGCATGCGGGCGGCGTATTCGTAGATGCCGCGCGTGGCTTTTTCCTTGGCCTTGCTCCAGCGCCCGGAGCCGAGATCCGAAAGGTCGGGGTATTTTTTTCCAAGTCCGACATAGCGCGCGACCTGCCAAGCCTGATCGAGCGGCACATAGAGTCGGGCTTCATTCGCAAATTCCAGCACGAGCACGTCGCCCGATCCGTCCGGGGCATTTTTCAAGCCTTCGTAACGCCCGATGCCGTGGTCGAGATGAACGACCAGATCGCCCTCCTCGAATTCCGAGAAATCCATGGCGTGCCGACCGGTCCTCATCCTCTCCCGGCGAAGAGCGGCGCGGTGGGCGCGCTGACTCGCCGAGCGACCCAAAACCTCAGACTCCGAGAGAACAGCAAGTTTCAGCGAGGGACACGCGAAGCCCCGCGTGGCGGGCGTGGCGAGAAAGGTGACCTCCGAGGTGTCGAAATCAAAATCTGCAGCCAACTCCCGAAAACGCTCCCCCTCGCCCTCGTTCGCACAGGCAAAGACCATCCTCCACCGGTCGGCGGACCACGCATGGAGCTGGTTGAAAAACCGGTCGCGCTTGGCTTCATTCAACACCAAATCTCCCGCAGCCAGATCGCCGAATGGCGGCGGGTGGAATTCCAACGCATCCCCTTCCTCTGCAGGGGAAGAAAAAATCCCCAAGCCTTCGAATCCCTCCTCCGGTTCGATCTCAAGAATCGTGTCCGATTTTTGAAGGTAATCCGCCAGCGTGGCGGTGGATGCCTCACCTTTTCCTGTAAAAATTTCCAGACTTTCGACGGTGCCGACCGAGCCCTGCGTGTCGATATCGAACTCGCGAATCGATTCGATCTCCACATCGAACCACTCGAGCCTCACCGGACGCGACTGCTGCCACGAAAAAACATCCACGATCCCACCCCGCCGGGCAAATTGCCCACGAGCCGTGACGGTTGGGGTGGAAAAATAACCGGCCGCCTCGAGACGATGCTCAATGTCTTCGATGGCGATTTTTTGGCCGCGCCGAAGCTCGAACATACCAGCCTTCAGCGAGGATTTGGCCGGCGTGGGTGAGGCCCACTGCGCCGCATGAACCACCAGAACCTCGTCACCCTTTTCGGACAACAACCGCAGCAGATCCAGCCGCTCGGACTCCGTCTCCGCATCCGGCAAGGCCTCTTCGCTCGGCACCTCCAGATCAGGAAACAACCGCACCCTCGGGCACCAAGCCGCCAACTCCGCTGCGAATTCCTCCTGGCTTTTGAGATCACGGCAAACGACCCACACGCGCCCGGCCAGTTTGCGAATCCAAAGCGCGGCGACAAAGGCCTGTGCGGCCTCGGCAACGCCAAAAAGCGAGCCCGAGGGTTTGGCGAATTTCACCGAACCGAGAAACGAATCAACAGGAGAAAATTTCATCGAAATACCGACGCTGGATTTCGGCACATGCCAACTCCAGCGGGCGCCCATCCAACTCCGCAATCGGGCGAATGCCAATCCGACTGTTTGTCAGAAACGCCGCAGAGCATTTTCTCAAAGCGTCCGCATCGTCGATTTGCTCCTGGGCAGCCAACCGCTTTAGAACCCAAGCCCGCACCGCCCCATCGCGCGCCCCGGTCTCCAGTGCCGGAGTCGTCCAGCGCCCATCGATCCGCAGAAAAACATTCGCCATCGCCCCGCCGACAAGCATCCCCGCCGGATTAAAAACCAGTGCCTCGTCACATCCTCCCCGCCTCGCCGCCGCCAACGCATCGAGGTTTTGCCAGTAATTGCCGGTCTTCCACCCACCCGGGCGAGGCAAATACGGCGCCGCGCTGGAAGCCACCCTCAATGCCGAAAGATTCCAGCCGACCTCCACTTCATCAAAGAGCGCATAACAATCCCCCGCAAGCGGAGCCTCCAGCCGGCCCGGCCCTGCCGTGATATAAAAACGCAGAAGCCCAGTCCCCAAAACCGCGAAGTCGAAATCCCCAAGTTCCACCCGAGTCATAAACCCAAAATCTCCCGTCGCCCGCTGAAGCCTTTCCAGATGAGGCTCCAGCATCAGCGATCTCCCCTCTCTCACCGCAATGGATTCGAACACACTGATCCCATAACGAAACCCCCGATCAGCCAACGGCAAGTGATCACACAGCGCCCAGGCACCCCCCTCTTTTTTCCAAGCTCTCATCGCTCCAAAGGCATTCAACCAAGCCTCCCGAGTCAAGCTTCCCTGCGCCCAATTCCTGCCGCGCCATTCGGATCAGTTGGTTTCGAGGCGGACCTGAATGGGCTTGGCGGCGACGAGGTTGATGTCGCGCTGGGGGAAGGCGAGGACGATTCCGCGTTGGTTGAAGAGGAGGTTGATTTGCACCCGGAGTTGGGTGCCCACGCAGCG
>JBDKIG010000083.1:0-9518 GCA_039797215.1 Verrucomicrobiota bacterium
AAGGATATCCACGACCGCATCGTGGCCGACCTCAAGCTTGAGGAGCTTCCGAAGCATGCCGTGGTTCTTGAAAAAGCCATCAAGGAAAGCGGAGAGCACACCGTGGCTGTCAAACTCCACGCCGATGTCAGCGCCAAGCTCAAGCTCACCGTCAAAATCAACGCTCCGGCACCTACCGAGCGTGATGCCGATGGCGACGAAGTCGGAGCCCGCAAGCCCCGCCGTAGGACGACCACTGCGGAATAACCGCCGTTTTTTGAGCCACCGGTTCGCTTTTGGCGGACCGGTGGTTTTCTTGTTTTAACTCCAAAAGCCCCCCTAAATTTTCTTCGGAAACCCACGCGCCAGCCATGTCTAACGCCAATGAATCCTCAGGCTCCGTGTCGCCTTCTCCGAATGGTGGCAACGACTCCAAGGGCCGCAAGAAAAGACCAGACTACCAGCAGCGGGGTGCCGCGTATTTGCCGGACGCGCACCGTCCCTTGCCGCAAAGCCTCGATGCCGAGAAGGGACTCCTCGGTTCGATCCTCCATTCCGCCAGCGTGCTCGATGATTGCATTGCGCAAATGGAGCCGCGGCATTTGCACCTCCCGGCCCACCAGAAGATTTTCGAAATCCTCGTGGAGATGCGGAATGCCGGGCGTCCGATCGATCTCATTTCTCTGACCCAAATCCTCGAAGATCGGCGGATGCTCGACGAGGTCGGAGGCGCCGGTGCGGTCACCGATCTCTTCACTTTTGTCCCGACAGCGGTCAACGCGGATTACTACCGTGAGATCATTCACGAAAAATTCCTGCTCCGCCAAATCATCGGCACCTGCACGGAGTATGTCGCTCGAGCCCACGAGGAGCAGGGGGACATCAAAATCCTGCTCGATGAGGTCGAGGCCCGAGTGCTCGCCATCGGGGAGGAACGCCAGAAATCGAGCCTTCCGACGATGAAGGAAATGGTCAACGAAGCGATCGTGGGGATCGAAAAGCTCGTCACTTCGCGAGGCAGTATCACCGGGCTTTCCACCGGATTCCACGAACTCGACCGCATGACAAACGGCCTGCACGAAGGGGAAATGTTCGTCATTGCCGCCCGCCCCTCGATGGGAAAAACCGCCCTCGCGATGAATATCGCCGAGCATGTCGCGCTCGATGGCGACAAGCCGGTCGCTGTTTTCAGCTTGGAAATGAGCGCGCAGCAACTCGTGCAGCGTCTCCTCTGCTCGCGGGCCCGCGTGAATTCCAAAAATCTCCGCGACGGCTTTATCGGGAAAAACGATCTCAACAGCATCAGCTCGAACGCCGCCACTCTCGCCAAGGCGAAAATCTTCGTCGATGACACGCCCGGCCTCAGCATCCTGGAGCTTCGCGCCAAGGCCCGCCGCCTTCACAACCGCGAAAAAATCCAACTCGTCGTCATCGATTACCTCCAGCTCCTGCGATCCAATTCCCGCCGAGCCCAAGACAATCGCCAGATCGAAATTCAGGAAATTTCCTACGGCATCAAGGCGCTCGCCAAGGAACTTAAAATTCCTGTGATCGTCCTCGCCCAGTTGAACCGAAATCCCGAGCAGCGCACCGGCTCCAGCGCCGGCCGGCCCCGGTTGAGCGACCTCCGCGAATCGGGAACCATCGAGCAAGATGCCGATGTCGTCGGCTTGCTCGTCCGTGAAAAATATTATGCGGAAGATGAGGAGGCGAAAAAAGAGGCCGCTGGCAAGGCGACCCTCATCATCGCCAAACAGCGTAACGGCCCGACCGGCGATGTTTCGCTGACATTCCTCGAGGAGTTTACCCGCTTCGAAGATCGCGCCGACGAGAAGCGCGAGCAGTAATCAAGCCGCTTGGGGGCTGGGTTCCGAGTCGCTGGACTCGATTTACATAAACAACTGCTCGCGGATTTTGCTCAGCTCCGCTTGCTCCGACATCGTCTGAGTCAGATTGCGGATCCTGCGCCCCAGAGTGCCCGCCAAGCCCATCAGCAGGGTCGATCCCGCCGCTGGGTTATCTTGAATGAATTTTTCAAGATCGGCGCGGGGAATCACCCAGTATTGCGATGGCTTTACAGCCACCACGGAGCAAACGGCATTGGAAGGATCGAAAAGATCCACCTCGCCGACCCACTCACCCGCGCCCATCGTGCCGAGAAGAATGTCAGTATCCCCATCCGAGCGCCGGGCATGGAAAAGTCCGTCGATAATGAAAAATAATTTTCCGTGCGGTTTGCCTTGTTCGATCAAAACGGATCCGTTTTTTGCTTCATGAAAACTCCCGAAGGAACTCAAGGTCATACGATCTTCATTCGAGAGATTTGCGATCAGACCCACTGGAGGGAGTTGTGGAGATTTTAACGGCATGGAGCCCTTCTAAAGCGGAATTGATCCCATTCTGCAAACTGATTTCCGTGCGGTGATCTTCAAAATGTTTTCCGCAGCCTGAACACTGTGGAAGGATTGAATCATGTTACCGAATTTTGTGCTCGTCGGCTTCATGGGCTGCGGCAAGACCACGGTGGGACGCCGGCTCGCGTCCATCACCGGCCATCGTTTCGTCGATGCCGACGAGTTGATCGTGAAAGATCAGAAGAAAAGCATTTCCGCCATCTTTGCGGAGAAGGGCGAGGCGGGTTTTCGTGAAATTGAGGAGCGGGTCATTGCGGATCTGGTGGGTGTGGCAGGCATCATTCTCTCCACCGGGGGCGGCGCCATTCTTCGCGAGGCCAATCGCATTTCGCTCAAAAAAATCGGCATTATCATCTGGCTCGATGCCCAGCCGGAGGTGCTTTTCGAACGGGCCATTCGCAGCGGACGCCGCCCTTTGCTCCAAAACGAAAACCCGCGCCAAGTCTTCGACACGCTCTTGGAGTCGCGTCGCCCCATCTATGAATCCACAGCAGACTTTCGCTTCGACTCCACCGGCATCGATCATGACGAGGTCTCCCGGAAGGTGCTCGATCTGGCCATGCGCCAATCCCGGGAATCCTGATTTTTTTAAAACCGCGCCTCTCCTGAGAGGACTTGGGTAGGGGTTTTGCCTAGCTTGCGGAGGGTTTGGATTTCGAGCCCGCCCGTGCGTTTGGCCAAGCGGTTTCCTTGGGTATCGCATACAAGCGGGCAATGGAACCACTCGGGCGGCTTCGCGCCGAGGGCTTGATGAAGAAGGATTTGGCGTGCGGTGGATGTCAGGAGATCGGCGCCCCGGACGACCTCCGTGATTCCGGTAAGAATGTCGTCCACCACAACCGCAAGTTCGTAAGCTGGGATGTCGTCGCGGTTCCAAATCAGAAAATCTCCAAAGTCTCTGCCGGCGAGTTTTTCGATAGCACCGAAATTTCCATCTCGAAAGGAAAGCATCTCTCCGTCCGGCACACGAAAGCGCCAATTCATGCCAGTGGGGGAGGCGAAGGATTTTGCTTCCTCCGGATCGCGTCGCCAATGGCTCGGGAAAATCGGTTCCTCGGCATGTGGGGCGAGGGTCGAAATTTCCTTTCGTGAACGGTGGCAGGGGTAAATGAAACCATTATCGCGGAGGCCCTCCCAAGCTTTCAGATAATGGGCGCGGCGCTGACTTTGAAAAAGAGGTTCTCCGTCCCAGTCGAGACCCAGCCATTTCAAGTCGTCCATGGCGGCGGTGGCGAATTCGGGTTTGCACCGTTGGGGGTCGAGGTCCTCGATTCGGAGGAGGATTTCGCCACCGGCTTCGCGAGCGCGACGGTGGGCCGTCGAGAAGGTCGCGGCGTGACCGATATGGAGAAGCCCGGTCGGCGTGGGAGCGATTCGGCCTCGGTAGTTCATCGCATGGGGAGGGGTGGGAAAGAATTTATGAAAATCTCCTTGGAAAGCTTCTGCAAAATAGCACCCTGCGAAGAAGGATGTTCCCCGATATTACCACAAAAATCATCCGCTCCCGGAAAGAGGCTTTCGATTTGGAGGAGGACTTCTCCAAGCTCTACGCGGCCTTGCCGTCCCCGAATGTCTATTTTTCCCCCGAGTGGGTTTACACATGGCTCTCGACACTGGGCCGGAGGCACGAGGTGTTTTTTGTGATCGCGATCGAGGACGGTCATCTTGCAGGTGTGTGGCCATTTTTTGAATACCCGCTTCCCGCGTTTGGCAAGGCCTTGCTTCCGGCGGCTTCGCAGGCGGCCGATCTGTTCGATCCTGTGGCGACTCCTGAGGCTCGGGAGCCGCTGGTGCGTGCGCTGATGGAGGCGCTGGGGGAGTTCAATTTCGCTTGGTTGCCCCTGCTCACACGGAATTTTGCCGAGGAAGTTCTGGAGCCTCTCATGAAGGTGCAGCGCCACCCGCATCTCCTGAGGCAGCGCACGCCGAGGTTTCTGGTCGAGCTGGATCGATTCACAGATTTTACTTCCTATACGGCGACGGTTTTCGGCCCCAAGACGCGCCAAAACCTGCGGCGCAAAGCCCGTAAACTTTCCGAGATCGGCGATGTGGAAATGCGAACCCTCGACACGGCTCAAGAGATCGAGCCTTGGATTCCCAAGATGGTCGAGCTGGAGAAGGGGAGTTGGAAATGGCAGGAGCGAGCCGGGATTTTTCAACTCGCGGAGATGCGGGGCTTCTATCAAATCCTGCTGGAAAACCTCGCCAAAAGCCGCCGGGTGCGAGTTTGCATCCTTACGGTGGATGACCGATTGGTGGCCCACGAAATCGGGTTTCTGGGAATGGATTCGTATTGCATGCACAGCACGGTTTTCGACCCCGAGTTTGCGGCGAACAGCCCCGGGCGGTTGCTCATGCTTTTCTCGATCCAGAAATGCATCGAAGAAAAGCGGCGGATTTACGACTTCCTTCAAAACGACGCCGAATTTAAACGCCAGATGTCCACCAGCGAATCGCGCCTGTGGGACTGGATTATTCTCCCGAATTCCTTCCGGGGCCGCCTCTGGAAGCAACTCATCCGAGGGGTGCAATTATGGAGGGATTGGCGCTACAACCCCACGCGCCGTGAGGGTTCGCTCGAGCGTGAGATCATGGCCTCCGCGGCTGCGGAGAATGCCAAGGAGTGAGTGGAAAGACAGGTGCTGGTGATCGGAAAACCTAAGGACGATCAGCGGCCGTAGCGCTCCGACCAAAGACGGCGGAAGTCTCGCATATGGTCCACCACGCGGTTGCGAATCGAAAAAACCAAACGCCGTCCGTGGTTGGCGCGGCGGCGGTCGAGCGTTCCCGAGTCGGCGAGGTTTTGGGCGGCTTCAAGGGCGTCGTTCGCCGCCTTTAAAGCCCGCTTGAGGTAGGCGATGGTCATTCCGATTTCTGTCTGGTCTTGTCCACAAAGAGCGGCTGCGAGCTTGGCTCCGCAGATCGCGGATCGGGTGGCAAATCGGACGGCTTCCGGGTGCTCCCTTAAATCCTCACGGGTATCGAAGAGTCGATTGATCCATTTGTGGAGGCGAAGCGTGTCGGCGTAGACGGGAGATTGGGTGAATTCCTCGAACTCGTCGTCACCTTCCTCCTCCTCACCATCGAGAACAAATTCGGGCGTTTCCAGCTCTTCGCCCTCTTCCTCATCGTCAACCGAGGCCTCGTAAATACTCCAACCCATTTCCTCGGCGATGATCTCGTCGCGGTTCGGGTGGTCCATGTAGGTCTCGAGGAGACGAAAGTATTTTTCGGTGTTTCGGTCCTGTTCCTGGAGGAATCGCTCCCACACATACTCATCCCAGACTTCCTCGGGTTGAAAATCCTCGTCTTTGTCCGACATCACAGAATCGCTAATTCAAGACCGATCCCTGCGCAAAGGATTTTTCGACTTGGAGGCGGAGTTGTCCGCAAGCGGCGGCGATGTCGTGACCTTTCTCCCGGCGGAGGGTGGCCTCGGCGCCGGCGTTTCGGAGGATGCCGAGAAACTCCTCCTGGCGAGGTTCCTCGGGTCGATCCCATTCTAGGCCCTCGACGGTGTTGTAGGGAATGAGGTTGACCTTGGCATTCACACGCCGCGCCTGTTGCGCAAGAAGGCGGGCCTGCTCGGGCGAGTCGTTGATGTCGCGGATCAGGATGTATTCAAAAGTGAGCCGCTGTTTTTTGATGCCGACATATTCCTCGCATGCGGAGAGGAGTTCCTCGATCGGGTATTTTTTATTCACCGGCATGATGCGGCCGCGGACCTCATCGGTGGCGCCGTGGAAGGAAATCGCCAGACGCACTTGCAGGGGTTGGGCGGCGAGGTCGCGGATGCGCGGGGCGAGGCCAGAGGTCGAAACCGTCATGTGCCGGGCTCCGATGCCACCCCCCCACGGGGCGTTGAGGATCGAGATCGCGCGAAGGAGATTGTCGTAGTTGGCCATCGGCTCACCCATGCCCATGAAGACGATGTTGTTGATCTTCTCGCCGCTCTCGGCCTCGACTTGCAGGAACTGGTCCACAATCTCGGCGGCGGTGAGGTTTCGTTTCCAACCATCGAGTCCGCTGGCGCAAAATTTGCATCCATAGGCGCAACCGACCTGGCTGGAGATGCAAATCGTGCGGCGGTCCGAGGCTTCGCCGTAAAGAGCGGGAGAGGCGGGAATCAGGACGCTTTCGATGAGTTGGCCGTCGGCGAGCCGAAAGAGGAATTTGCGCGTGGTGTCTTTCGAGCCGGTTTCGCGGACTTTTTCGAGGCGACATGTTGGGAAATCGTCGGCGAGGTTTTGGCGAACGCTGGCTGGGAGGTTCGACATGTCAGTCCAATCGCGCACGCGGCGTCGGAAAAGCCAGTCGAGCACTTGGCCGGCGCGATAGGTGGGTTGGCCCAACGCCTGCATGCGGGCCTCCCATTCGGTTTTGGTGAGCGATAGAGCGTCCATAAAATCTACTCCCGGCGGGACCAGCGGTCTCGATCGGCGTAAAGGATGCATTCGCCATCGATCGGCAGCGGGGTGAAAAAGGGAAGGACGAATTGGAGAGGGTCTGGCGGGGGACGCTCGATGAGCAGGACCCAATCATCATAGGGGCCCTTGTAGATCTCGGAGAAGAGTCGTCGATTTCCGGTGATCGGGGTGAGGTAAATTCCGGAGATGGATTCTCCCAGGAGTCGAAAATCGCTGATGTGGGTGAAGTCCTTCATCGTTTTTGGAAGAAGGAGCGAATGGCGGTCCGCATACCAACCGACGGCCCATGGCATATCGGAGGCGATGATTTCATTTTCATCAAACCACTCGCCAAGGATGGCAATGAATGGAGGAACATACGGTGGCCACTGGATCGCGGCTACGGGCTTGGAAACGAGGCGCGAGACGAGCGGGAGGGATGAGATCAGAATTAAAAAAATCGGAAATGCGGTGCGAAGGAACGGGGAGGGGATTTCAAGACGCCTCCAAAGTTCGAGGACGAATGCGAGCCCGAAGAAAATAAAAACGGGTAGGAAGAGGACATGGAGTTGGTTCGAGTGGATCGGGCCATCGACTCCGCAGAGAGCCATGCCGAGCCATGCGCCAAACCACATGAGCAAAACAGCGCGGCGGAAAAGCTCGGTGGATGTGGGTTGGAATTTGTGAAGGAGGGATGCAAAAAACATGAGTGCCAGTAGATTCATCCCTAGGAAGGAGAGGATTTGGCCGGTATGGATTCCTAGGGCCGTTGTGAGGCGGTTGAGGGTGCGCGTGGCGTCGAAAGTCGGAGCATGCGTCAGCGAGCGCAGGTAGCCGGACTCGGATTCCAAGGCGGGTGCCAGCAATTCGTAGCCGGCGATGCCGAAGGGATTGCCGCAGACCTCCTGATTACGCCACAGCCAAGGCGCAACAACGATCAGGGCACCTATCAACGCAGCAAGGATGGCGAGACCGCGCGGACGAAAAACCAGGCCGGCGAAAACCAGCCAGCTCAGAAAAATCCAAGCTGCCGCGCCGTGGGCAAGAATCAGGAGCCCGAAGAGAAGGCCCGTTGTTAAAGCCCACATCGGACCCGCTCGGCGATCGGAATGCTTCAAAGCCCGGAGCGTCGTCCAGCAAACGCCGGAAAAAATCAGCAACATGAGCATCTGCGGCAGGCCCGAGAGAGAAAATTCCCAGAACAGATCGGTGAGCAGAATGATCATGCAGCCCAGCGCGGCGAGTTTGGGATCGAAAAGCCGCCGCGCGATGAGGAACCAGACCCCCACGGAAATCAGAAAGAAGAGAATCGCGGTGCCGGCAATCATCCGGTCGGCGATGTAAACCACATCGAGCGGGCCGAGTTTCCAGTGGGATTGCACGATTTTCAGAGGGAGGGCATTTGCCAGGGGATTGAGGGGGGACTGGAAGAAATCCGGGAAGTTGTCGGTTGGGATCGGTTTCCCTGCCTGCTCGAGTTGGCGGATGGCGAATGGGCGGAGGTAATTGGTCGAAAATCCCTGGCCAGCGGCAATGGCACGGGCGATCTGAGCCTGATCCATCGCGGTCGGCGAGGAGAGGCCGCGGAATTGAACGAAGAGGTATAAGCACGCCAAGGTCGCTGCGAAGGCGGCGAGAGCGCTCCAGCGGACGATCGGCAGGGAGGTGATTTTGGAGAGATTCTCCGCCAAGAGGCGTAGCCGTTCGGATCGCTTCGGTTTTTCTGACTCGGGAGATGGCTCGGGAGATGGCTCGGGAGATGGCTCGGGAGATGGCTCGGGAGATGGCTCGGGAGATGGCTCGGGAGTGGCTTCGGGAGTGGCTTCGGGAGTGGCTTCGGGAGTGGCTTCGGGAGTGGCTTCGGGAGTGGCTTCGGGAGTGGCTTCGGGAGTCGGCTCCGCTTGTGTTTCGCTAGGTGCGGCGGCGGGTTTTCGACCTCGTTTTTGGGCGCGAGGTTTCTTGGGTGTTTCGTCCGGTGACTTGGCCTTGGGGGGGCGACCTCTTTTTTTGGGTGGGGCCGGTGGTTCGCCGATTTCCTCGCTGTTTGGAGATTCCGACATTCGATTTTATCTGGGGGACTTTTTGAAGATGTTCAATTCCTTGAGGCGCCGGTGGAGTGTTCGGCGGCTGATGCCGAGTTTTATGGCGGCCTCGCTGCGGTTGCCACGGCACTCCTCGAGGGCGCGGAGGATGAGTGAGGTTTCGGTATCGTGAAGATTCCATTCCCGGCCGGGGGCGGTTTTTTCGAGAGCGGGGAGGGGGCGGGGGGCTCGCAGGGTGGCTGGGAGGTCCTTCGGGGTGATTTTTGGGCCGGTGGCCATGACGACCCCATGCTCGATCGTGGTGCGGAGTTCGCGCACATTGCCGGGCCAGTCGTATTCGAGGATGTGCTGCATGGATTCCGGCGAAAGGTCTCGATGGGGCTTGCCATTTTCCAACGCACAATTTTTGAGGAACGATTCGGCCAGAAGGGGGATGTCGATTTTTCGGTCCCGAAGCGGCGGCATGGTGACGGGCACGACATGGAGTCGGAAAAAGAGGTCGTCACGGAATTTGCCCTCGGCGACAAGCTTGGAGAGGTCCTTATTCGTTGCGGCAATCAAGCGCACATCGGCGGTGAGCGTTTCGCTGCCGCCCACCCGCTCGAAGGTTCTCTCTCCCAGGACGCGGAGGATTTTGACTTGGGTGGTGAGATCGATCTCGCCGATTTCATCGAGAA
>JBDKIG010000084.1:0-9479 GCA_039797215.1 Verrucomicrobiota bacterium
GGGGGAGATTAATGCCTACTGCCAAGAAGAAAGCTCCGGCCAAAAAGGCCCCAGCAAAAAAAGCCGCCGCTAAAAAGCCAGCCGCCAAAAAAGCGGTAACGAAAGCCCCGGCCAAAAAAGCCGCCGCTAAAAAAGTGGTGAAGAAAGCCCCGGCCAAAAAAGCCGCCGCTAAAAAGCCAGCCGCTAAAAAAGCGGTGAAGAAAAAATAATACCCCCTGTCCCTGACAGGTTTTAAAAACAAGTTGGGAGAAGTCTTCGGGCTTCTCCCAATTTGTTTTTGATAGGAAGTCCCCTGCCAGCCCGCGCGGGTCGGTGAAACGAAAGCGAAAAATCAAAGGATGATTTTTTGCGTCGTTGTGTCCAGCAACTGCGAGGATTCGGATTGGCGAAGATAGGAGTCGATAATCCGAATCGCCGCCTCGGGTGTCTTTGTATCCGACAAAGAGGCCAGAGATAGCCGCTCGGACTTGTCCCTTAACGCCACCCGGATTTTGCCATCAACGAGAAGGCCCATGAAAATCCCGACGACATGCGAATTACTCCCACCGAAGCGCAAGAGGTAATCATCGATTTTTTCAAACAAAGAAATTTCTCGGGACGAGGTTCTCACCATCAGCCCGCTTTCCTCAGCGAATTGCTGTTCGATCAACACGATCGGCTTCGCCAGGTTGGTGTCGGATTTTGAGCCTGAGTTGGCCACGGCGGTTTCCACCTGTTTCTTGGCCATGCGCTGTCGAAGCCTCTCTCCCACACTCTCGCGAGCCAGGGGAAACCGGCCCTTCGATCGTTCCGAAAAAACCCCTTCCGGCAAATGATGCGCAAGCCTCCGGCGAAAATCCTCTTTCTCTCGTGGGAGTTGAATGAAAGCCCGCAGCCCCAGCTTGATCATCTCGAGCACCCAAGAGCGGTTTGGCTCATAAAAAATCAGCACCACGGGAATCCCCCGCAGCGTGGCGCTGGCCATCATCCTCTCGAGCAACCACTGTGCGTGCGGTCGCGAAATTCCCGATCCGATCAAGACGAGATCAGGACCAAGCGCCTCCATCTTCGAAAGCGCGGTAGAAACATCTCCCATCGTCAGGATCCGAACGCCCGAAGAATCGAGCGTTTCCTCGAGGAGTTGCGATTCGGATGCCTCGCAGCTCAACAGCAGAACCAAAGCCTCTTTCATTTTAGAAAATAAAAACCAACCATCTTAAAAAATTCGCCCTTTTCTTTGATCGATGGAGAAATACTTTTCAAGACAACCAAATTCTTTCCAACCACCGATCCATGCTTATGACAAACCCTCCCGCCACTCAAACCCGCTCCGACAAACAAGCATTCACCTTGATCGAATTGCTGGTCGTCATCAGCATCATCGCCATCCTCGCGTCCCTGGCTTTTCCTGCCGTGAACGGCGCGATCGCTTCTGCTCGTAAGGCCGAGGTGCGATCTATGGCGAGTCAAATTCAAGGTGCCTTAATCGCCTACTACACGGAATACGGTGTTTTACCAGCCAACATCACAAATTCCGATTCAGCCTTTGTTTCGATGATGACGACAACGACAAATACCAACAACCAGCGGGGTATTCGTTTTCTGGAAATCCCTGCGAAGTTTTTGGATGGAAGCAGCAATCTTGTGACGCCCCTAAAATTTTACAAAACGGGACAATCCAATTTCACGATCGTCGTTGATACGAACTACGATGGATCGATCACTGCTCCGGATGGAAAGCCCGTGAATGCCTCCGTGGCCGTGGGGGTTAAAGACCCAGCCACTACGAACTGGATCGGAACCTGGTAGCCGGTTCCGGTCATCTAGTGCAAATCAGGCGCGAAAGACGCCTAAGGCAGTTCAAGTAAATCGCATTTTATCCAACCCGCTCCGATGTGCCGGAATTCGCCACGGAGCGTTAGAGTGCTTCCTTCTTTGCAGAGCACTCTAAGAGCTGGTTCGGAAGGTGATTTGCCGGAATCGGATTTTTTGGAGCCGCCTTTGGCAGTGTTTCCTCCGTAGGCTTTTGCGATGGTGCCAACTATGCTTTGGAGCGCGGCTCCCTCACTGGTGGCGTCGATTTGAGGATAGGCGGAGTTTTGGGTTTTATCTTGCGAGTCACGCTGTGCATCAGGCTTCTCCACCGAAATCGCATAGATTTCCTTCCCTCTTTTTTGGAATCTGAAGCTGGCAGGGCTGCCCCAGCGCTCCTTTTTTCCGAAATCGGATTGAAAAGAAATCTTGAGTTGTGGCGTTCCCGCTAGCTCGAGGGAGATGTCATTGGAGTTGACGCCGCTGACCAGACCCTTCGAAAGAACGCCCGAAACAGCCACGGGTTTATGCTTGAGCGCTTGGGTGACAAGTTTCGGGTATTTGGCACAAAGAGCGGCGAGTTCCTTGGCGGGCATCACGGATTGCTCCACAAGCGCAGCTACCTCCTGCTCGGGAGATATGGCGACTGGTGGTGGTGCCGCCGTGAAATGCTTCCAACCCAAAAAACCAAGCAAGGAGAGGATCGATAGAAGAAGCAGTTTTTTAAACACAGAGCGATCGGGTATTTCTCAAAAAACCAAAAGCTCCCCGAGTCGGGCAAGACAATCTTCCTATGCGCCTAGAAGCCTATCTAGGCGGTTGGGATTATTCAAAGCGGATGGCGCGGGCGGGCGGTATTCGCGAGGCGCGGGAGGCGGGGAGCCAAGCGGCAAGGAGCGCGGCGGGGAGAATCCACAAGGGCGTGGCGGCAATCACATCCCACGGATAGCGGAGGTCGATGGTCCACCCGAAAAATGCCTTGTTAATGACCCATGTGAGAATCATCGCCATGGCGGCACCGCAGACGATTCCAACACCGGAGGAGAGCAGACCAACCATCGAGGCCTCGGTGAGGACGAGGCGGCGGATTTGCGCACTGGAAGCGCCTTGGGAGCGGAGGACGCCGATTTCGCGTTCGCGCTCGAGAACGAGCGTCGAGAGGGAAAGCAAAACACCCGCCACCGCCACGACCACGGCGATAGTTCGCAACACGGAAGTCACGGCAAAGGTTTGGTCGAAAATCTCGAGCACGCGGCGGCGAAGGTCGGAATTCGTATAAATCGCAAACTCCCCCTCGCGTCCGAGCGCCTGCCGGAAATCTTCCGCCAGCATAGTGGACTCCGCAGGATTTCTCAGAGTGATCGAGAGAGAGTGCAGTCGGTCGTCGCTCCAAAAATTCGAAAAATTCGAACGCTCAATCATCACAAGTCCGCTGTCGCGTGTGAAATCGCGGATCACGCCCACGACCTCGAAGAGAGCGGGGCCTTTGGGCGACGCAAATTCCAAAACCTCGCCGAGCTTGGTCCCGTGACGATTCGAGAAACTTTCAGAGACAACCACCTTTCCCATTTTAAAAAAATCGGCCGCCGCGTTTGGCCCACCACGGAGAAATTCCAACTCACCGCGTGCCTGGCCATCGACCACGGCGAGATTTGCCGTGCGCTCTCCCCAAGGAACCACCATCTCGCGGAAGGTGCCGACTTCGGCCACTCGGGGATCCTGGCGAATCCAATCCAATGCCGCGGTAGGAAGGAAGCTTTGAAGGCCGGCCGTTTCATTGGCAGCGGGCGCGATGAAAAGATCCGCCGCGAGGGTGTTTCCAAGCCAACGCTCCACGCTCGCGCGGAAGGAATGGATCATCACCGAGACGCTGACCGTCATGGCCGCCGCCACGGCGAGAGCGGCGATCGTCACGGCGTTGCGATGAAGCGAACGAACGAGGTGTTGGGAGGCCAATCGCACCATCCAGCCTGGGCCCTTCGCAAAGCGTGCGAAAAGTCGGACGACGAATGGGACAAGAAGAGAAAACCCAGCGATGAGAAAACCAACCGCTGCAAAGCCGAGAAGCCGCCCGCCTTGGCGGAGGGCCAGCCAAGAAAGGACAAAAGACAGAATAAGGCACGCAACTCCCCAAGGAGCCCAACCGCGTGCCGAATCCGCACCGTGTCCCATGGACCCTTGGCGCAAAACCAGCGCTGGATCGCACGAAGCCGCCTCGCGGGCGGGCCTCCATGCGGCAAGCAGCGAGGCCCCCAATCCGCAGACAAAAGCGAGAACAACCTGCAGGGGCGTGATTTCGATCCGGTCAATGCTCACCAGAGCGTAGAGAGAGGAAACCGTCTGGCCCACCGGAGCAGAGAGCACGGCGGCGAGCGGACCTGCGAGCAGGATTCCAAGAATGGTGCCGAGGAATCCGCAGACGAAACTCTCCCCAAGAAAAAGAGCGGTGACCTCCACCTTCGTGGCCCCACAGGCTCGAAGGATTCCAATTTCCTGGCGACGCCGGACCACCGAGGCGGAGAGGCTGTTGTAGATGAGATAAACGCCGACCACCATCGAGACGAGGCTCAACGCGGTGAGGTTAAGTTGAAACGCTGCAAGCATTCGCTCGGTCTCGCCGCCTCGGCGGGAGGGAGGGCCGATCACGGCATCCGGCGGGGCAATGAGGCGAAGTTTTTCGATGAGTGGGTCCAGATCGAGGGGATTTTCCGCAAGTAATTGGATCGAGGTGAGGCGTCCCGACAGACCGAGGAGCTGCTGCGCCCAGCCAATATCCATGGCCGCCAAGCGGGGATCGGAGGCCACACCGACATCGTCGGTTTTCAATTCAAAGAGCGGGCGCAGAGTTTTCGAAGTGCCGCCTGCGAGGACGCGGAAGGGTTCTGTTTTTTTCCCCGCGACAGCGAGCACATCGGAATCTCGGAGCCATTGGTCGAGATCCGGATCGCCTCCGCCGCGAGCGGTGAGTTCGAATACACGCATGTCTGATCCGGTGAAGGGATCGATGCCCAGAATCCGCAAATACTCGCCGGGCTCTTCCGGCAGCGTGGCGATACCCTCTACGAGAGGTGTGGCGGAAGCGACGCCTTCGGTGTTTTGGACTGCCGGAAAAATTCCCTCCGGCAGATCGCCGCGTATTTCGAGATGGGCATGGCCCGCGACGAGGCCGACGGCGTTTTGGAAGCTTGCGAGCGCTCCGCGATTCGCCATCTGAATCGCCAGAAAAACCGTCACTCCCGCCGCGATGCCTAGGATGTTGAGCGTCGGAAACAGAGGGTGGGCCAAGCCGGGGCGGACGATCTGGCGCCAGAACAGACGCAAAAAACCAGAGGTCATTCGGAGGTTTTCACCGCCGCGCTATGCAGGACTTGCTGAAGGTTCCTGATTGCGGTGCGCGAGGTGATTTTGCCGCCGTCGCGGCCATAAACATAAAAGGAATCCATCGCCACATCCATCTCCGTGGTGATGCGGGAGATCTCGATCAATACGCCCTCGCCGCTCATGGCGCGGAGCAGGTCGTAGAGCAGGCCGAGGCGGTCGGGGGTTTGAATCTCGATGAGCGTGTAGACGGGGTGCGAATCGTTATCGATCGTGATGCGCGTGGGGAGGTCGAACTCCTGGGAAAGTTTGTAGCTCCGGAGCCGGCTGTCCTTACCCATGAGCGGAGTGAAATCGAATTCCTCGACGGAGAGGGCCTCGGCGAGGCGTTTTTCGATGGAGGCTATCTCGCGCGGCAATGGGACGGGCTCGAAATTCCCTCCGCAGACCCGGAAGATATCGAGGGCCAGGCTGTCCGTGCGGGTGAAAATGTCGGCGCCAAGGATATTGAGTCGGGCGGAGACGAACGCGCCGGCGATGCGCTCTAGGAGTCGCGGACGGTCCCAGCTCGAGACCCAGACTTCGGTGTGGCCTTTGTCGGGCTTCGGAATCCAGCGCAGGGCGGGCGCGGCGGCGAGCGAGTCGCTGGTGAGGCGGCTTAGGAAAAATTCCCGGAAATGGCGAAGGTGCTGGGCGATTTCCTCCGGCTCGAACATCTGGAAATAACGATCCGGCATGAATTGAAAATGCGCCTCGCACTCGTCTCCAAAAGAGTCGTCGAGTTTTTCAAGAACGAGTTTTTTCTGGAGCTGGCGGTTGCGGCGAGTTTCCTCCATGGCATCCACGCCGCCCTCGAGATAGCGGGCGCAACGGCGATAGAGCGTCCACACAAGGCCTTCTTTCCAATCCGACCAATTTTCATCACTGGTCCCCATGCCATCGGCGAGGGTCAGGAGCATGAGCGCATCGAGGTTTTTCCTGTTCCCAACGATGCGGGCAAATTCCTCGGTGGTTGCAGGGTCCTCGAGGTTGCGGGTCTGCGACATCTTCGAGAGCGTGTAGTGCGAGTCGACGAGGGTGATGAGCATTCGCCGTCGTTCAGGCGGAAGCTGCAGGCGGCGGGCGACCTTGTGGGCGATCAGGGCGCCAGCTTCCTCATGGTGACGCGTATTCGCGGCCTTGCCGGTGTCGTGGAGAAGGACGGAGAGATAGAGGATTGAGGGATCCTCGAGCTTTTGAAAAATCGGTCGGTAGCCTTGAAGTCGGCGCTGTTCGGAGAAAAGAACCGAATCGAGTTTTTCAATGCACACGAGGGTGTGTTCGTCGGCCGTGTAGCGGTGGTAGAATTCGTGTTGAACAAGGCAATCCAGCGCGCCGAACTCGGGAATGTATCGACCGAGCACGCCGAGGTTGTGCATGAGGCGGAGGATGCGGCCCACCTCGCCCTTGCGCGAAAGAATCGCGAAGAAGGTCTCCCGGGCGGATGCGGCGTATTGGAAGGTGCGGTCGATGAGGTGCAGGCGCCGTGCTATGAGATCCATCAACTCGGGGTGGAATTCGAGTTGGCGCACTTGGGCATAGTGGAAAGCGCGCAGGAGTCGGTAGGGATCGTCGTTAAATATCTCGCGGGACTCGGGAATCAACTGCCCGCTGCGGGCGATGAAGCTGTCGAACTTCTCGGTTTTTGGACGAGGCCGAAGCAGGTTGAAGAGACGCGAGGGCTCCGGTGCGGTGCGCGCTTCCATTTTTCCAAGGGCGGCTTCGGTGACTAGAAAGATGGTGCGCGCATGACCATAGTAGTCGCGCATGAAGGCTTCGACTTTGCGGAGGATGTTTTTCTGCGGGTAGTCGAAGGCTTGAGCGACACGGCCTTGGAGTTGGAGGGTGAGCTGATCGGCCGAGCGGCCGTTGAGATATTGCATCTCGGCGCGTGTGCGCAGGAGGAAGTCGTAACTTTTCTCGAGACGCTTGCGATCGGCCTCACGGAGGACTTTTGCCTCCACCAGTTTCGCGGTGGAATTGAGGCCGAGTTTGAATTGGGAAATCCAAAGAAGGCTTTGGTAGTCACGAAGGCTGCCAGTGCCGTTCTTGATATTCGGCTCCTGCATGAAAACGCTCAGGCCGTATTTGGCTCGCATCTCGCCTTGGTTCGCGAGCCTCCAGGCAATGTATTCCTGCTCGTGACCGACGATGCACTCGCGCTGGAAGCGCTCCTTGAAGCGGTTGAAAATCTCCCGGTCTCCGGCGAGGTATCGCGACTCGAGCATGGAGGTTTTTGTCACCATGTCCTCATTCGATTTCTGGATCGCTTCGGAGATGTTTCGAGTGGCTTGCCCGACCTTGAATCCGATGTCCCAGAGGGCGACGATCGTGCGGCGAATGATCTCCTCGGCTTCCTTGTCGCGGGTGCTCTTGTCCTGCAGAAAAAGCACATCGATATCGCTCATCGGGGTGAGTTCGCGACGGCCATAGCCACCGAAGGCTGTCACGCAGAGGCGACCGGCAAGTGGGGTGGTGGCGACCTCCCGCACAATTCCATCGAAAAGCTCGCGGAGCAAAATATCCACTGTGTCCGCGCGTTGGCGGGCGATTTCTCGGCCTCCGCCTCCGGCACGATGCCACTCGCGAAGGCGCTCCTCCTCGACCTGCAGGAAATTTTTGAAGAGCGCAATGGGAGAGCCATTCTCTGCACGAGCTTTCTTGGAAAGTTCGATGGCGGATGCCTCAAGGGCCTTTGGCTCTGTGAGGAGACTCATGGCGGGCCGTCCTTAATCAGGATCTCAACGCGGCGGTTGATTTTCTGTTCTTCGATGGTGCCTGTGGCGGGAGCGACGAGCCGAGATTTTCCATGGCCAATCGTTGAAATCGACTCCGGGGAGATGCCCACCATATCGATCAGCCAAATTCGCACGGACTCTGCGCGGAGTCGGCTGAGGGTGAGGTTGTATTCGTCGGTGCCAAACGAGTCGGAGTGGCCTTCGATAACGAATCGCGCGTTTGGATTGCGCTTCAGGAGTTGGCCGAGTTTTTCGAGGCTCGCCAAGGCTCCGGGCTGGAGACGGTGGTCATCGTATTCATACAGCAAATCGCTGGGCAGCAGGATCGGCGCCGTGTCGGGAGTCAGCGGACCCGTTTGGGCGAGGAGTTCGTCGAGATTGGAAAAACCGGCTCCGCCGCCTGGCTGGCCGGGCATGGCCTCGGAAGCCCGCAGGGCAAGGATGGGATCGGCGGGTGAGGTTTCGGAAACCATCGGCATGTCGCGCGTGAGGTCTTTCACAAGAGCGTCGTCTACCGGAACCAAGTGGCTGGAAGGCGAGGTGGCCTCGGATTTTGGGAGGTCGGGGAGCAGGGGTTTCTCGTTCACGATCGCTTGGTCGAGCGAAGGTGTGATTTTTTGATCCGGCACCTTGGCGGTTTGACGATCCAGCGAGATTCTTTCCTCGGGAATTTTGAAGTCCACGGGATCGGGCTTTTTTTCCTCCGGCTCGGGCTCGAGCAAACGCGGGTCGATATCGGCGCGCTCGATGTTGAAAGTCCTGGGGACGATTTTGTCGTAGAACGCATCGCTCATCCGGTCGATGGGCACATGGCGGCTCCAATTCCAAAACAGGAAGTGGATGAGAATTGATGCAACCAAGGCGGGGAGAATCCACTTCGCCCAACCGTCTCGATTGCGCGGCGAAGGTCTGTCTAGGATTCTGCCCTGTCGGCTCATGGACGAAAAATTAGTGTCGAGCCTCACAAAACTCCATCACAGAAACGGCGGAGGTCAGCTGCGAAGCTTCGCGAATCGGTAGTGGCTCACGAGCCACTCGTTGCCGCCACGGAAGCCCCAGAGTTCCGCACAGGACATGAAGAAGACGCGCCAGTAGGCACGCCACTTCGCGGTGTTCTCGGGACCGTAGGTTTTTTCAAGGATCGGAGTGATCGTCGTCTCGTTCGCATCCATTTTTTCCAGCCAAGCCTCGGAGGTTCGTTGGTAATGGGTGCCGGAGACGCGCCAGTGTTTTTCAATCGAGATATCGTCCTGGAAGTAGAGCAGGAGATCGTCGGAGGGCATTGTGCCGCCATCGAAAAAATAGCGTGTGATCCAGTCCGAGGGATCCTTGCCCTCAAAGTGGTAGGCGAACTCGCGGTGGGTGAAAATGTGGACGAACAGCTTCCCGCCAGGGCGGAGCCAGCGGGCGACCTTCGCCATGAGGCGTTGGTAGTTTTTCATGTGCTCGAACATTTCCACCGAAACGACGCGGTCGAACGCGGAGTCGCCGGCCTCGAAGTCGTTCATGTCGGCCGTAACGATGCGGACATTGCCCAATCCGCGCCGTGCGGCTTCGGCTTCGATGTGGAGTTTTTGGGTCGAGGAATTCGAG
>JBDKIG010000085.1:0-9473 GCA_039797215.1 Verrucomicrobiota bacterium
GGTGTATTCGAAGAGGTGAATCTGGCCGTCGGCCTCGACGAGTTTTTTCACGGTCGCCCGGAAGGTTTGGTAATCCTCGCGCGACATTCCTCGCAGGGCAGGAATCGAGAGATCGACCAGCGCGAGTTTTTGGGCGGAACTCAGAGGACCACATCGCTCGATCATATCCAAAACCTCGCCGCGCATCGCAGGATCGAGGCTTTGGGCGGCTTGCACATCACCTGCCATCAACAATCCATAAACCAGCGCGCAGCCGCTCTGGATGCTGTGCGACGCCTCGATCGAGGATTCGGGAAGACTCGTGAGCATCGAGGCGGCGGCGTCCAGACTGGCATTTCCCGGAAGTGGTGGGGGCGTGGATTCGGAGAGTTCGAGGTCCGGCGCGATTTGGGCGATGCGCTCTTTGATCGGCGGGTGGGTCGCGAAGAGGTTGAACCACGACTCGGCGAGGCCGTTTCCAAAAAACATGTGGCTCGCTTCCTGGGCTCGGGGATGGCGAAGGCGGGAGGTGAGGTTTCCGATTTTAGCGAGGGCTCCGGCGATGCCGTGAGGGCTGCGCGTGAATTGCACGGCGGAGGCGTCGGCGAGAAATTCGCGTTGGCGGCTGACGGCGGCTTGGATGAGCTTCGAGAAGAAAACGCCAATCCATCCGACGAGATACAAAACCGCGCCGGCCCCGAGGAGTAGCGCCACGATCGAGCCGCTGTTTTTGTTGTCGCTGGACCGGCTCCTGGGCGAAGAGGCGGCGACACGCACGAGGACTCCACCGAGGACGGCGAGGAAGAGGATTCCGTTCAGTAAACCCATCAAGCGGATGTTGAGCCGCATGTCGCCATTGAGGATGTGGCTGAACTCGTGCGCCACCACGCCTTGCAACTCATCGCGGGTGAGATTTTCGATACAGCCGCGAGTAACTCCGATGGCGGCATCGGTCGTTCCCCAGCCAGCGGCGAAGGCGTTGATCGAGTCCTCTTCGAGAATGTAAACGGAGGGAACAGGAACTCCCGAGGCGAGGGACATTTCCTCGACCACATTTCGCAGGCGGCGTTCTGAGGGATCAGTGGTGGCGGGATCAACGGGCGATCCACCGAGCATTTCGGCAACGGCTTTTCCACCTTTCGCGAGCTGAACAATTTTCACCAAACTCCCGATGCCGACCGAGACCACGACGCCAGCGGCGGTGACGCCGAGGAGTTCCCAGTCGTCGTAGGCTTGGCCGAAAATCGCGCAGAAGCCGAAGTGCAGCGCGGCAATGATCCCAAGAACCGCGAGCAGGAAGTAAACCACAAGCCACTTCGTGCGGCGTCGGGCGAGTTCCTGTTTTTCGAAAAAATCCATGCTCCGTGTCAGGTCACGGGCGGCTGGGTGGGTTGGGAGCCAAGGTCAGCGTGACCAGTCGAGCGCGCCTTTTTTAATCGCGTAGACATACCCGAAGAGCAGGATCAAAACGAAGCTCAGCATGCTCCAGAGGATAATGGTGCCGGATTCCGCGATGAAATCCTGGAAGATGACCGCCCATGGATACATGAAAACGATTTCGATATCGAAAAGGATGAACAGCATCGCCACGAGGTAGAATTTCACGCTGAAGCGAGGCTGGCCGGCCATCTCGGGCACCATGCCGCACTCGTAGACCGTGTCTTTGGTGGGATTCCGCTTGCCGGTTCGACCGAGGACGATATTGGCGATCATGGCCACGGTGGCGAATCCCACTGCGACGATCACATGGAGCAAAACGGGCGTGTAGTCTTGAAGCATGGCGGGGAGACTAGTGGTTTGTGCTCCTCGCCGCAATTTGTAAAATCTTACCCATGAGCCTTCGCATTGCTGTCATCGCGGACACCCACGGCCACCTGCCTGAGAAAATCCTGCCGCACCTCGCGAAGGCTGATGAAATCTGGCATCTCGGGGATTTTTGCGATTTGAAATGCTTGAGCGCCTGCCTCGCGATCGGGCGTCCATTTTACGCCGTGCTCGGCAATAACGACTATGGCCTCGACCTGCCCGAGCAACTCACCCTTGAGCAACACGGCAGGCGTTTCTGTCTCATCCACATTCCGCCGCGCCACCTGCCAGCGTGTGATTTTCTGCTTCACGGCCACACTCATGTGCCGCGTGACGAGCGGGTGGGGGACTGCCGGATTCTGAATCCGGGCTCGATTGGAAAAGCCAACAAGGGCGCCCCGCCAAGTTGGGCTTGGCTGGAGATCAGCGCGCGCGGCATTCGCTGGAAGATCAATCTTCTTTAAGCAGAAGCTCGCCCTTGACCCGAAAAAAGATCACAATATTGTGATGATATGAAGACCGCCACCATTCGCGATTTGCGTTACGATTTTCCCAAGCTCGAGGCGTGGCTCGCCGGGGGCGAGGAGATTCTCATTACAAAACATTCCAAGCCGGTTGCGAAAATCTCGCTTCCGATAAGTGAGGTCGCCGACAAACTCCCGCCGCATCCGGATTATCGGGCTCGGCTCAAGAGAATCTGGGGTGACCGCGTCTTCAGTCGGGAGGAAGTCGAGGAGATGCGGGCCTTTGAGACAGGCGAGCCATGACCGCCTATCCCGACACGAGTTTTCTTTGTTCGGTTTACCGGCAACAGGATCACACGCCTTTGGCGTTGGACTATCGCGATGCCATGACCGAACCGCTTTATTACACCCGCTTGTTGGAATTCGAATTTCTACAATCCATCGAACTCCAAGTCTGGCTTCACGCGGCGGATCGGAAAAAGGGTTATCCCCGCCATGTCGCCGACCAAATGATCGCCGACTGGGAGGCTGATGTCGCAGCGGGTTTGAATCGCGTGGTTCCTTTCGATATGGATGCCGTGCTGGGTTTGGCGTCCGCCTACTCTCGCCAAAAAACAGCCAAGGGCGGTCATCGAACTCTCGACATTCTTCATGTAGCGACGGCGGTGCATCTACGCGCCAGTGAATTTCTAAGCTTCGATGGCCGTCAGAAAAAAATCGCCCGGCATGCGGGGCTGAAGGTTCCTTTCTAAAATCGCTGTCAGCTTTCGAGTAGATCGGGACGGCGTTTTTTAGTCGCTTCCAGAGCCGCCTCGCGCCGCCACTTTTCAATCGCCGCGTGGTTTCCTCCGAGCAAAACCTCGGGAACTTTCCACCCTTTGTAGTCGGCTGGTCGCGTGTAGTGCGGGTGGTCGAGAATCCCCTCCGCAAAAGAATCCTGCTGGGCGGAGTCGTCGTCGCCGAGCACTCCGGGGATCAAGCGCACCACGGCGTCGGTCACGACCAGTGCGGGCAGAACGCCGCTGGTGAGCACATAGTCTCCAATCGAAATTTCATCATCCACCAAGTGGTCTGAGACGCGTTGGTCGATGCCTTCGTAGTGCCCGCAGAGGAGAATCAAATCCTTTTCCAAAGCGAGTTCGCGGGCGATGGCGTCGGAAAATTTCCGCCCCTGCGGAGTCATCAAAATCACCTTCGACTCCGGCGAGCGAATCTGTGCCAGCGCAAGATCGATCGGCTCGATTTTCATGACCATCCCTGGTCCTCCGCCGTAGGGCGTGTCGTCCACCGTGCGGTGGCGGTCACTCGTCCAGGCACGCAGATCCAGCGCCTCAAGCTGGGCGAGGTTTTTCTCCTGAGCCCTCTTCAGAATGCTCTCGGAAAGCACGCTTCGGCATACTTCGGGAAAAATAGTGAGGATTTGGATTTTCAAGCGGACCTGCTTTAATCCGCCGCCGTGGCCAAGTCCAGAAACAGCAATAAAACCTCGCGCCCCTTGCGTGGTTCCAAGCCGCTCGTTCGCGAAAGCCGCCACAAGCGCCATGTGCTGCGGGTCTCCCTGTTTAAGATCGGCTTCGTTACATTCCTCCTCTGGGCGTCGGTGGCAGGCGTCTACTACCTCTGGGCGCTGAATCTCGACCTGCGCCGCATCCACGAGATGAGCGAGCGCTCGGTCGTTTATGATTACCAAGGGAAATACTACTCGCGCCTCGCCGGTGAGAACCGCGAGGTCGTGCCGTTCGACAAAGTCTCGAATCATTTCGTCAACGCCCTCATCAGCCGCGAGGACACTCGGTTCTACAGCCACCACGGCGTCGATCCGATCGGCGTCGCTCGCGCCGTCGTGCGCAACCTCATGCTCGGCGGCTTCCGCGAGGGCGCCAGCACGCTCACACAGCAACTCGCTCGAAACAGCTTTCCTCTCGGTGGAAAAAATCTCCACCGCAAGATCATCGAAGCCGCTCTGGCATTCCGCATCGAAACCGAGTTGACCAAAGAGGAAATCCTCGAGGCCTATGTGAACCGCATTTACTTTGGCTCGGGAACCTATGGGGTCGAGGCGGCCAGCCAGATTTATTTTGGCAAGCCGGCTTCGAAACTAAACCTCCAAGAGTCTGCGACGCTCGCTGGGCTGATCCGAAGCCCGAACCGCTTTTCTCCTCTCAACAACCCCGAGGGCTCGATTCGTGAGCGCAACACCGTCCTCGGACGCATGCTTGAACTTGGCTTCATCACCCAATCCGAGCACGACGAGGCCGCGGCAAGTCCGCTCGTCGCCATGCCTCGCACCAAAACCTCGCCCGAGGACAACTGGGCGATGGATGCCATTCTACGCGAACTCGAACTCGTCCTCGATGACGGTCAGATGGATGGAGGAGGTTTGAAGATTTACACCACCATCGACGGCCCGCTCCAACGCGCCGCCGAGGAATCCGTCGCCGCGCGATTGGTTCAAGCCGAAGCCCTGCCCGGCTACCCCCACAAGCCGGCATCGGATTTCAACGAATCCGTTCTCGATGCCGAAAAATCCGCGCCGTATTTGCAAGCCGCCGCCATTGCGATGGAGAACCACTCAGGCGGCGTTCGTGCGATCGTCGGGGGGCGCGACTTCTCGAAGAGCAAATTCCAGCGTGCGCTTTTTGGAAAACGCCAGGCCGGATCAGTCATCAAGTCCTTCGTTTTCGCCAGCGCCTTCGAGTCGGGACTTTCTCCAAACGAATCGATCTCCGATAATCGCATCCAGCCCGGCGAAATCCCGCGCAAATTCGGTTCCTACGATCCCGGAAATTCCGACGGCGAGTATCGTGGACTTCAGCCCGCTGGTGTGGGCTTGATCGATTCGCGCAACACAATGACCGTCCGCATCGGCATGCGCGCCGGACTCGACCGCATCGCCAACATGATCCAGCGCGCCGGCATTGCCGAGGATCCCCCGAGGTTTCCCGCCCTGTGCCTCGGGGCATTTGAAACGAGCCTGAAAGACATCACTTCGGCCTACACCGCCTTCGCCACCGGCGGAGTGAAGTTGCAGCCCTACATCATCGACCGAGTTTTGGATTCCTCCGGCAATGTTCTCTACAAATCCACTCGCGGGCGGATTCCTGTCATCAATCCCGCCGCCGCGCAAATGACCGCCTCGCTCCTCGAGCAAGTGGTGACGCACGGCACCGCCACTCGCGCCAGCACCCTTGGGCTTCGCGGCTACGGCGCGGGAAAAACTGGCACAACGAATAATTACCTCGATGCATGGTTTGTCGGTTTCGACAAAAACCTCACTTGCGGCGTGTGGGTGGGCTTTGACAAACCCCGCCCAATCATGAAAGGCGGCTACGGCGGCGCACTCGCCCTGCCGATATGGGTCGATATCATCGAAGCCTCGAAGCACGGCTCGTAGCAAAAATTCGCTCGGGATTTCAAAAACCTTGAACCCGCGAACGGGGACGATATTTTCACCCGCTCGCGTGAATAACAGACCGACCACTTCGCACAAACCGACCCACGAATGCGGAGTGTTCGCGGCGTTCAATCATCCCGACGCCGCGATGCTGACCTACTACGGACTCTTCGCCCTTCAACACCGCGGCCAGGAAAGCGCGGGCATCGTCGCAGGGGGAGGGGACAGCAAAGCGTTTCGCTCCCACAAAGGCATGGGCCTCGTCTCCCAAGTCTTCCAACCCGGTGACCTCGAAAAACTCCAAGGCAACCGTGCGATCGGCCATGTCCGCTATTCGACCACCGGCTCGAGCAATCTCAAAAATGCCCAGCCCTTCCTCGTTGATACCGCCCGCGGCCAACTCGCCATCGCTCACAACGGAAATCTCGTCAATGCCGCCTCGCTTCGCTCCGAACTCGAAGAGCGCGGTTCCATTTTCCAAACCACAGTCGATAGCGAGATCGTCCTGCACCTTTTGGCCCAGCCTCCGGGCGATGGGGGAGGTCTTGCGTCGCTGCGTCGGCTTGAGGGCGCCTTTTCCATCGTGCTCATGGGCGAGAGGGAGATCATCGGCTTTCGCGACCCGCACGGCTTCCGACCCCTCTGCCTCGGAAAACTCGATGGTGGCTATGTGCTGGCCTCCGAGAGTTGCGCGTTTGATCTGATTCATGCCGAGTTTGTCCGCGAACTCGAACCGGGGGAGGTTTTGATCATTGATGAAAACGGACTCCGCAGCGAATGGCCCTTCCGCCGCGAACGCAAGGCCTTGTGTGTCTTTGAGTATGTTTACTTTGCGCGTCCCGATAGCAATATCGACGGCCGCAATGTCAGCAAGGCCCGGGTCGAAATGGGACGCGAACTCGCGCGCATGCATCCCGTAGAGGCCGACCTCGTCGTTCCGGTGCCGGATTCCGGAATTTTCGCCGCGTTGGGCTTTTCCGAGGAGAGTGGGATTCCATATTACCCAGCTTTCGTTCGCAACCACTACATCGGCAGGACTTTCATTCAGCCGACTCAGATGATTCGCGACTTCAATGTCCGCGTGAAGCTCAACCTCATCCGCTCCGCTGTCGAAGGCAAACGCATCGTCGTGGTGGACGACTCAATCGTCCGTGGCACCACCGCCCGCTCTCGCGTCGTCAACCTTCGCGAGAACGGCGCGACCGAGGTCCATATGCGCATCAGTTGCCCGCCGCACAAGAACGCCTGTTACTACGGAATCGATTTTCCCGATCCTCAAAAACTCATCGCCAACCAATGCACCGCCGCCGAGATTTGCAAATACCTCGGTGCCGATTCCATCGGATACCTCAGTGCCGAGGGAATGGTTCGCGCAACGGGTCGCCCCCAAAACGAATTCTGCCTCGCGTGTTTTAACGGAGACTACCCAGTTCCTTACGACGATAAGTTCGATAAACTCATCATGGAGCAGCGCCAAGGCAAAGCCCGCCTCCTCGAAGAACCCACCAACCGATTGTTTTGAAAAAGCCCAAAAAAGCCTACGCCGCCGCCGGAGTCGATGTGGACCTCGGCAACCAAGTCAAAAAAGGAATCCACGCCCTCGTCAGCGCCACCCATGGACCCGAGGTTTTGGGAAAAATCGGCGGCTTCGGTGGCCTCTTCCGCCCGAACTTCCGCGGCATGAAGGACCCGGTGCTCGTCTCGAGCGTGGATGGCGTCGGCACCAAACTCAAAATCGCCTTCGCCACCAATCGCCACGACACGATCGGTCAAGATCTCGTTAATCATTGCATCAATGACATCGCCGTCATCGGCGCCCGGCCATTGTTCTTCCTCGACTACATCGGCGGTGAAAAGCTCGACCCCATTGTTTTCAAGCAAATCCTCAAAGGCTTCGCCAAAGCCTGTCAAGAGGGCGGCTGCGCCCTGATCGGCGGCGAAACCGCCCAGATGCCCGGCATGTATCAAAAAGGCGAATACGATGTAGCCGGCACGATCGTTGGCGTGGTGGACCGACCCAAACTCCTCGACGGCTCGAAAATCCGCCCCGGTGACGCCATCATCGGCCTCCGCGGCAACGGCCTCCACACCAACGGCTACTCACTCGCCCGCAAGGTGCTCCTAGAAAAAATGCGCCTGCCCTTGGACAAACCTGCGCCCAGCATGAAGCTCCCCCTCGGACGCGAATTACTAAAGGTCCACCCGAATTACCAACCCCTCATGGCCTCCCTCCCGGCCGGGAGTCTCCACGGAGCCGCCCACATCACCGGCGGCGGGCTTCTCGACAATCTCCCCCGCGTCCTGCCCAAAACTTGCCGCGCCGCCATTCGCAAAGATTCTTGGCAAGTCCCCGAACTCTTCCGCCTCATCCAAAAAGGCGGCAAAATCCCCGAAGACGAGATGTATCAAGTCTTCAACATGGGTATCGGCATGATCCTCGTCGTCCCGAAAAAACAAGCCACCCAAATCCTCGCCCAAACCAAAGGCCTCCTCATCGGCGAAATCGTTAAAGGCTCTGGCGATGTGGTGTTAGTCTGAGGCCCCCCCTTGGGGGAACGCCGACACCCTCGTCGGCAAGAGTAAAACTGGAATCTTACGCGAAGACGCAGAGCCGCGAAGTGGAGGAATAGGACCCGCAAATCTACGCGAATGCACGCGAATAAGGGATGAGGGGCAAAGACCCTTACCAAATATTGAATCGGACCCCTCTCCCCGGTTCAAATCACCCGCGCACAGCAATTTTTTCCCACTCGAAGCTAGGCAGCCGCTCCCTTCGGCAATTTTTTCCCGCCCTTTAGAAAAAAATTTCAGATTTGACCACAATCGAGCACTGGGGCAGGGGCGAGAAAGAGCAACCGGAGGTTGGCCCGAAGGGCGAGTGAGTGGGAACGAGCGAGTCAAAGGACACAGAGAGTAGATCTATGTAGGGCTGGCGTCCCGCCTGCCATCGAAAGAGTTACGCCGCAGTCGGGACGCCCTAGCGCTATATTCGCCCCCCCCAAAAGCAACCTCACCTCAAAATCTCACCCCAAGTTGATCAACAAATCATTCTCAAGGCCGCCTTGACTCCCAACCCCCTCCATCTCTGTGCTCTCAGTGTCCTCTGTGGTCAATCCTTCAGCTCTCCACTCCTTCAGCAATCCAACTTGGCACGGAGTTTGCTTTACAATTTTCGCAGTGAAACCTGACCCAGGATAGGGTCACAACCCAAAATATCATTATGATCTCGATCAATGTTAACCCTGCAGCCAGTGGTGCGGGCCTCAACCTCGGAAAAGCCAACGACGCCCTCCAAAAGAGTCTCTCCCGACTCTCCAGCGGACGCCGCATCGTAAACTCCAGCGACGACGCCGGTGGCCTCGCCGTCTCCATGAAAATGGCAGCCGCTCAAAAGCGCACTGAAGCTACAGCCATCAATCTTCGTAACATCGTCTCCTATTTGGATACCCAAGATGGTGCCTTCAAAGTTGCCGACCAAGTTCTTAGCCGCATGTCGGAACTTACTACTCTTGCCCGAGATGTGACTAAAAATGCTGGCGATGTGGAAAATTATGATAAAGAGTTTCAAAACTTGCAGGATCAATTAACAAGTCTCGGGACAGAAAAATTCAACGGTGTTAATCTTTTTAGTGCTACTGGTGAAGTTTTTGATGTTCCGACCTCTGAGGATGGCTCGCAACAAACAACCGTCACCAAAGCAACGATGGATAGTGATCCTGCAGTTGATATGTTGATCAATGGTTTTGTTCAAGTAACTGGAGCGCCATCACCATCTTTCTTGCCCTACGATGCTTCTGGCTATTCGGCAGGTGATACTGTCTACCACCTTG
>JBDKIG010000086.1:0-9467 GCA_039797215.1 Verrucomicrobiota bacterium
TGTTTCATCTCGGGAGAATTTGAGTAGCTTCGGGATCGCATCGAAAATCTCAAATCGTGCCATCAATCACTTTTTGAATAGTTTCCTCGATCACGGTAAGTGGGACAAGAAACAATTCGCGCAGCTCAACTGCGAGACCAAAGCGGTCCACAGAGATTTTATTCATCCGTGGAAATTAGACCCTGCTTTAGATAGCGCACTGCGGCTCCGGTGCGATCTATACCAGCACTGCAATGGATCAAGACAGGCTTGGGAAGTTCCTCGAAAAGCTTGGCGACTGATTGCAATTCATCCTGTGACATAGGCGGAGACTGGTGGTCTATCACGGGCAAATGTCCCGTTTGGAATCCCGCACTTGCATAGGTCCCGAGCAAGCCGCCCGGCAGGTTCCTATAGAGACAAAGGTGCTGTTCGTTTAAAAGGCAAATGATCGATCGTGCCCCACTGGATTTTGCCGCGTTGATCCAAAGCTCCACAGTTTCGGCTGGAACCTGCGCGCCTTTTGCCAATCCATAGCCTGGCCGTGACGAGGCAAGGAGCTTTTCTGGAATTATCTCTCGAATCATCGGGCTATGGTTATCCGGTGATGGGCTGAACCCTGAACACCAATTAGAGCCTACCAATCATTGCTGAACGATGGTTGAACGGAGGTTGAATTTTGGTTCAACGCTGATTGAACACTCGTTCAACGGCGGTTCAACGGTGGTTGAGCCATTCCATGCGTTCTCATGCATCCGCTTGCTCTTGAATCTACTCCTTCGAAAAAACACTTCGGTGAAATCATGGCCCGACCTCCATGAAAAACCTACTAAGTGAGAATTTTTGAGTTTTTCGGAGATAGTAGGCTAAAAAAAATACAATCAACTCCTCTGAAGTATAATACATTTTAAAAAACCTTTTTTTTCGGAATCCCGTCATTTTTCCGAGATCGTGGGTCTAATGGGGCGACCTATGATGGCTTCCATAGAGATTTTGAGCCTTTGCATCATTTTTACCATCAGCCCCAGATCGAAGCATCTTTCGGACATCCACCTCCGGCAGGCTGCCTGCCGCTCAGCCTCGTCCAGCATGCCCAGCCTTCGGTTTTCCAATAGCAAATCGATGAGGAACCGCTCAGGTGTCATCTCCACCAAATCCCGGCGCACCCCGCGCAGGACGACTTGCTTGTCGCCGGGGACGAAATCCGCTCCAGACTTCTTGGTGGGATTCACCACTACCGACCAGCCACTCTGCCGCAAAAACGCCGCCACATCCTGCACGGTGTCGCTCAGGGCGTTCACGAAGAGAGTTTCCTTGCCCAGCGTGTATTCCAGCCAGGGATTGATCTGGGCTGTGGACCACACAGCGAGAGGCAAAAGGGGGAAACGCTTTGCCAAAAGTTCGCACATCCCCGCAGTCGGCTGCAGGTCTATCACGGCTTGCTCTGCGAGGGGCGAATACCACCCCCGTCCCGCCGAGTGGATTTCCCCGCTTGCCATGGCCTCCGAGAGGTAGCCTCGGAGAGTATTGGGCGAAATCTCCGGCATCCGCGCCCACACCCATGCCAGCGAGACATAGCTATGCCGCGCCGCCGCTTTCCCGAGGATTTGGGAAAGGGTGGCTTTGGCGGAAATGAAACGCTGGCGGGATGGCATTGGCATTAGGCGATTCGGAAATGGATTTTGACGGCTTCCACAAGGACAGACGGGCGAATCTCCGTGCCCAGCGTTTCTTTTACGGCTTGGCGGATGGCGGGCCATTGATCCGATTCCAGAGGAAAAGCTTCGAGGAACCGCCGGAGGTCATTTAAAACAGACGCAGGCAATTCCGGCCCCCGCTCGCCAGGCAATGTGGCCGCGAGACGGAACACATCGAAGCGGTGCTTGGAGATATTTTTGGAGTCGATTCTTTCGCCCTCCGACTTCCGGCGGCTCAGGTCGAGCCAAGCATAGGCTTTGAGCGGGATGAGCGCAGTGGCATTCGCGATGTGCAATCCCTCGCGGGTATCGTGATGGTTTCGGATGAGATTGTAATAATCCTCCTGCAACAAGATGGCCGAAAGACTGTGGTGATCCGAGTCCACAAGCACCGGAACGACTTCGCCGGGGGAGAAATCCAACGCCTCGGGGCTTCGGCTGAAGAGTTCGATTTGCGCGGGAAATCCAGTGACCGCAGGTTCGGCAAAGCGGTAAAGTTCCGGTCGCCCAATGGACTTCTCTCGGATGCGATAGCCGCCATCCGAGAGGAACCGCCGCATGGCCGCCACAAAGCGCGCATCGAGCACCTCGATGATCAAAACCAGATCGAGGTCCTTCGTCGCACGAAACTCGCGGGCCTGCCCGGCAAACCACTCGTCGCAGGCCGCTCCGCCGATCAGCACAAAGCAATCCTCGAAACCCCGGAACGCCGTCCTGAATGTATCTATCCCTTGGACCATGGCAAAGCCTCCAGAAGGGATTCGAGTTGTTGCTGGACACGCTCGTCGGGCGAGTCGCGCAGGCTCAGATAAAGCGACAAGGCATCCACTCTCCTATCCGCAGCGAGCAGGCGAGGCTCGTAGGTCCACGCCTCGATGCAGGCATTCGCTTCATCGCGTTGCGAAGTTTGCCGGATCACGCCCTGCTTTAAGAGGTCCTGATATTCCTTGTTCCGGATGGCATAGGTCGGGATGCGTGGCGCGGCCAGCAAGGTGGCTTCGCTCAGCGCGCTCAAGCCCGCACGCACCGCAGGCTCCCCCGGGTTTTCCCAGCGCACCCAATGAAAATGCCTGTCGGGAGCTGCGAGACAAGGCAGGGCCGCATCCCAGAGTTCCCTTCCCTTGTGAAGAAAATGAAGGCGCGTCGTGCGCCCTTCGACCCGGCCCGCGCAGAGGCCAAGCCCCACCAGCTGCTCCTTCACCTTCGTAAGCATGATCGGCGAGTAGCCCACCACACCAGCGATGCGGTGGAGTGGCCAACCCTCCAGCGGTTCCTTCAAGAGATGGTAAAGCAGCACCGACTGCGCGGCCGGGGTCAGACGATGAACGCGTTGTCGAAGAGGTTGTGGTTGCCGTTCCCGGAGATCGATCAAAGCCAGCGGCAGGAATGCCTGACTTCCCGGCACGATGAACGGCACGCCCGCCGCCACCAACCTTTGGCGCACCCCGGCCACGATGGCTGGCAACACCAAGACCACCCCTGCGTTGAGAGCCTTCGATACAAGCATGGCGTGGTTGGCAAATTCCGTGACCGTCGGAGCCTCCCCTTTCCCTTGCTCCAGCGCAAAAACAAACTCCCTTCCAAAAACCGCCCCCCTCCACAGCGCATACCTCTCCCGCAAATAAAGCGGCAAACCGACAGCCTCCACTGCCGCTGGTTCGATTTGTTCTCCAGTCAACCTTTCCAGATAGTTCCACAATGGCTCGCCTCGCATGGATGATACATTATAATAAAACCATACATCTGTCGAGTGTAGTATTATGTAATTGTGTATTGTTTACAAAATCATCGCGAGAGGGATTGCTGGTAGGGGGATTGATTAAAATGAACTTCCCAACGGCCGAGGTGCTGGCGATCCCTCTCTGTGCAACTGACAACATCAACCTGGCCGTGATCTACCCAAAAAATTGCGTTCTGATGAAATATTCTGCCGATCTCCAGAGCCTTCTCCAAGGTCACCCCCCAAACAGCAAAGCTCAGTTCCTGATGCAGCAAATCCCGGGAAGCCCCAATAATCTTTTGGTGATTGAAGCCACGCGTCGATAAATGCTCCAGAAGATCGGAACTTGATCGATCATCGTGAAGTCTCTCGCCCTTACTGAAGGGATCACAGGCACTGATGACGGCGAAGCTGTCGGGCCACCCGGCGGCGGGTGATTCCTCGGCTATAAAGATCGTTTGAAGGTATTCTTGTAGGATCATTTAAGTTTTGAATATTAATATTAAATGACGCTAAGAAGTCTGTTTTGATCAATAAAAAGCCCCACTCTCACTCCAGTTTGGGCTACAATTTTTATAGCATCTGAAAGAGCAATGTCGGAAACAGCAACTACTAAAATTCCTTCTGCGTATGCGCCATTAAATATGCCTTTTACATTAGTGATTTGGTGGCCTGCTTCGTTCATTTTTTTAAGCCACTCGTGAAATTTTGCAGCGCGACCCATCGCACTCGGCGAATAATCCAGAGCCATTCCATTTAAGATAGCCAAGCCCTTACCAATAAGTTTTTTTGAAACTGATACCTCTTGGCCAAAAACAAGCTTCACGGGCGGCACTGTTTCCAACTGCAAATCATAATTTTCATGTTTATTTATGCTTGAAATTAATTCTGCTTTGCGTTTCTTGACTTCTTCTCGACATGCTTTTTTAAGTGCCTTTTTAACTGTTGGATGCAAATCAGGAATTGAAAAATTTAATTCATTTTCTTCATCTGTAAAAAAATTATTGCAAATCCATTCTTCGTTTTCGCTTACTTGTAAATATATCGCATCATTCAAGATTTTATTGGGGATATTCCCAAGTTTTAATGGGTCAATATCTAAAAGATAAAAATCATTTATTTTAGCATCAATGCAGTTTGCATCAGGAGTATCTGTTGCACAAATTGGGTAACTGCAATCTATTAACTGTTGATTCGTTAAATAATTAGTTTCCTCAGTAAGCTGGAGGATAGCTTTTTCTGTATTTACGGCCCAAATGCGCGACTTTATTTCAAAAACTTCTTTTGTTTTTAAATATGATACGCGAGTAGGCTCGGCACACAAAAAACGGGAATTATTCCAATCGTAGCACCATTTTGATGCAAAGTAACTTGATAAATGTTTAATCTTACTTGTTCTTTTTGGCATTTTCGAAAATTTTTATGAAATATTAGATATTGTTATATGTCGCAATTTGATTGATGTGATCAATAGACCCACTTCTCATGCCTCACGGGCAGGCTATTGAGTGTCTTTTTGCGTTCCTTCCATCGCGGCATGTAGCGTTCCAGAAGTGCGCGGAAGCGTTCATTGTGGGTTGGTTCCAGCAAATGGAGCATTTCGTGGACGACGAGGTATTCCAGACATTGGCGGGGCTTTTTAGCGAGTTCGGTGTTTAAACGGATCGTGCCTCGGGCTGGGCTGCAACTTCCCCACTTTGTTTTCATGCGCTGGACAAAGAATCCCGTCACTTTGACGCTAAGGATGGGTTCCCATTTTGCGATTAGAGATGTGATGGCCGACTTTAGCTTGGCTCGCATCCACTCCTCGTAGAGTTCCTCGCGTTTTTCCTCGGGTGTTTCAGGGCGGACATGGAGGATGATTTTCTTTGGAGACTGCTCGACTCTTGGCTTGGAATCGGTCGTTGCCACGCTCAAGAGGTAGCGTCTGCCCCAAATGTAGTGACTTTCACGGTCTGTATATTCGCGGCGGGACTCGCGTGGCTGCGCTTGGAGTTTGCGCTGTTGCTTGCGTATCCAAGCCAGCTTGGCCAGGGCGTAGGCGCGGATATTTTCGAGGCTGTGTCGGCCGGGGCAGGAAATGACGACGCGACCATCGGGCGGATAGACGCTGAGGTGGATATTCCGAATGTCTTTTCGGAAGACCTGCACGACCAAGTCGCCGAGATGAATCATGTCCGGCATTAGTATTCCGGTTGCTGTTTGATAATGGGAAAGAGGCGTTCCACCTCGGCAGGGTCTTGCAGGATATCGAAGATCGCCCGCTTGACCGCTTTTTCCTTAGCCAAAACACCTCGCCATGAGGCCGGGGCGTTTTTGCGCACAGCCGCGTCCAAGAGTTTCGCCAAGGCGAGAACGGGATCGCCCTGCACTTGGTAGGCGGCGACATCCTCTCCCATTCGGAAAGGATCGTCGCTGTTGGGTGCGTCAGGCTTCTTGAGGTTGTGATACAAGGCGCGCAGGCCGGGGCTTTGCTGGAGTTCCTCGGGCAGGTGTTCCTCCTGCCCTTTCACCGCCTTGCGGGCGAGTTCGGCGATCTTTTTCAGGTATTCCTCATACTCGATCGCCTTCGCCTTTCGGGCGGCGATGAGTTCTTCAAGGAGTGCGGACATCTTTTCGTAGTAGGCCGGATCATTCAAATGCTCCTTGATGATCTTGCTGCGGATATTGTTTTCGATCGTTTCGGCAACCGCCTCTTCGTTTCCTTTGATACCGGAGAGGTTCTCGGCAATAGCCTGGCCGATGCCTGTCTTCACGATGATTTCCAGGAGCGGTAGGCCGTCGAAGGGCGAGATTTTCCGTGGCTCCGAAGTCTCGATGTAGGTGTCGATGAGATGCCGCATGTCGGCCTCGTAGGCTTTGAGGTCGATGGTTTCTCCACTGGCCATGCGAATGACTTCCCGCAGCTTGAGGTAGTGATCCAACAGCTTGGCAAGCCGGTCTTGCTCTGCCTGGCTGTATCCTGCCAAATCCAACTCGTCCGCGATCGCCGCATAGGCGCGAATTAACGCCACCGTGGCTTTGTAGAGTGTGTCGCGGAGGGGAGCCTTCTCCTGAAGGTCGGAGGCGATCTCGGTGTTGCCGCAGAAATAGTGGATGTGCTCCAGATCGCCTTTGGGAGGTTTCACTTCATTGCAAATGATCGCCAGAGTCTCGACGGCATCGTCCAGACGCGCCTTGCCTTGCTTGAGGCGGTCTTTGAGCAGGATTTCGGGTTTGGCCTCACCGGCCGTGTGGGCGATCTCGGAGGTGTAGACGGCGATGGCGTTCTCCACTTTTGTGAAGAGGTCGCGGTAGTCCACGATGTAGCCGAAGTCCTTGTCCTCGCCATCGAGCCGGTTGGTGCGGCAGATGGCTTGGAAGAGACCGTGATCCTGCATGCGCTTGTCGATGTAGAGATAGGTGCAGGGCGGCGCATCAAAGCCCGTGAGCAGCTTGTCCACCACGATCAGGAGCTTCATGTTGGCAGGCTCCTTGATGAAAAGCTTCTTAGCGCGCTCCTCATAGGCTTCGGTGTTGCCCTCGGTTTTCAGCAGGTCCGTGTAGGTATTGTAGATGAATTGCTTGTCCGTCTCCGAGTTGGCTCCGCTTTCCTCGGTGGTGATGTTGCCTGCACTCGGGTTGTAGGATGTCACCAGCGCGCACTTGCCTTTCAGCGGCGTCCTTTGGAATAGGGTAAAATACTTGCACGCCTCGTAAATGCTCGCCGCGACAAGGATCGCGTTGCCTCGCGCGCTCGATAGGCGGGGCTTCACGCTGAAGTCGAAAAGGATGTCCGCCACCACGCGCTCCATACGGGAGCGGGAGGAGAGGACATTCTGCATGGTCCCCCACTTTTTGCGGAGTTCGCTTTTCTGCCATTCGTTCAGGCCCTTCGTCTTGGCATCAAACCACGCATCGACCTTCTCCTCGGAACCAAGCTTTTGGTCGATATCCCGCGCTTCGTAGATCAAATCCAGAACGACATCGTCCTCCACCGCCTCGCTGAATTTGTAGGTGTGGATGTAGCCGCCGAAGACCTCCATGCTCGTCTGGCTGTCGCTCTTGAGCAGTGGGGTGCCGCTGAAGCCGATGAAGACCGCATCCGGCATCATGGCCTTCATCACCCGGTGCAACTTGCCGCCATTCGTGCGGTGGCACTCGTCCACGAAGACGAAAACCTCTCCCACCGTTTGGCACGGCTGGGACTCCAGTTCCTTGATGAAGGCATTGAAGTCCTCCACATCCTTCCTGCCAAATTTGTGGATCAGTGAGCAGAGGAGCCTCGGGAGCGGCTGCGCGAGCCTCGACATCAAATCCCTGCCGCTGCTTGTGCGGTGAATTTTCTGGTTCGCGGCGGTGAAGACCTGCTCGATCTGGGTGTCCAGTTCGTCCCGGTCCGTGATGATCGCCACCCGCGCCTTCGGATTGTTTTCCAGAATCCATTTTGCCAGCAGCACCATCACGATGCTTTTGCCGCTGCCCTGCGTGTGCCAGATGATGCCTCCCTCGCGGCGGCGGATTTTTTCCTGTGCGGCCTTGATGCCGAAGTATTGATGCACCCTCGGCACCTTCTTGGTCCCGTTGTCAAAGAGGATGAAGTCGTGAACGAGTTCGATGAGGCGATCCTTGCGGCAGATTTTTTCGAGATACTTGTCGAGCTTGTAGCCGCTGTTCTCCTGTTCATCCTCCTTCCACTTCAGAAAATATTTTTCCTGCGTGAGGATCGTTCCGTATCGCAACCCTTCTGAATCGTTCCCCGCGAGGATCAGCTGCACCGTGCTGAAAAACCATGCGTTAAACTCGGGCTGTTGATTCGAGAGATTCTGGCGGATTCCATCGCCGATGCTCACGCGGCTGTTCTTCAGCTCCAGCACCGCGATCGCGATGCCATTTACATAGAGGACAATGTCTGGCCGCCTCTCCTGTTTGCCCTTCAGCGTCACCTCCTCGGCCAGAGCGAAGTCATTTGCCTCCGGATTCTGCCAATCGATCAGGTGGACCGTTTCGTGATTTTGCCCTGCCTCGGTTTGAACCGGGATTCCGTAGCGGAGCAGGCTGTAGACGGCTTGGTTGTTGGCATACAGGCCACGGCCCGCATGATCGGCCTCACGCTTCAGCACATTGATCGCCTTGGCAATCCGAGCAGCTGGCACTCCCCGCTTTGTCAGCCAGTCAGTCAGAATCCCTTCCTCGATGTTGCTGTTCCCGAGGCGGTCTGTCCAATCACCGAGATGGCGATAGCCGAGCCTCTTCACAAAAAATGCCGCCACCCTGTCCTGCGTCTCGCGCTCTGGTTTGCCGATGTTGCTCATGGGATTTTAAAACTTGGAAATTGGGTTGACTTAAAAGACTAATACGGCAATTTAGAATAATCCGATGGATGAAATTCGGCTCCATGCCGTGTGTTTCGGGTCTCTTGGCCAGTGAAACCTATATCCATCGGTTTTTTATTTCCGACAAATCCGGCGTGGGGCTCTTTCTTGTGAAAAATTTCCCATATGCAGGGGCTTCGGGATCGTCCACATCATGGACAAGTGAAACCTTGGGCCAGATGGCCTGTAGAAAACGATCTTCAAGTCGCTCGTAACATCTCTGAAGTGCCCACAGACAATAATCAGCCACCTGAAGGCATGGCTCCTGCCACGGATAGGCAGGCCGGATATTCAACTCCGCCTCATGCTCAAGCCGGTGTTCTTCAAGAAAGCGAAGGCGTGCGTTGTCTAATTGCTCGACGAGGGCCTTGGTTCGGTCGGACTTTCCCCGGCGGGCAAATGTGATTTGGTAATGGCTCTCTTTGTGCAGGTGTTGCTTGAACAGCATTCGCACGGCCAAATCATACAGTTCGTTTGGATGATACCTGTAGCTCGAATCCATTTGATTGCGTCTGGCGACATAGTCGCGCACGGACCGCATATCCTTGATCACCGCATAAAATTTGAAATCCATTCCAGTCAACAACTCGAACACCTTGGCTCTCACCTCTGGATGGTCGTCCTTGGCATGAAAAATTCGTGCCGTCTTTTCTGCAGATGGGGCCATCGATGCGATTCCTTTATACAGCGGATGCCCCAAGAGATGGGCCCTCAATT
>JBDKIG010000087.1:0-9132 GCA_039797215.1 Verrucomicrobiota bacterium
ATTTGTAATGGCTGGTGGCAGCGGCGAGCGCTTCTGGCCGATGAGCCGGCGTAGCACGCCAAAACACCTGCTGAAATTGCTCGGCGACCAGACTCTGCTCGAGACCACAGTCCGTCGCTTGGATGGCGTGGTTCCGTTGGAAAATACCTTCGTCCTCACCAACGAAGCCCAGATGGAAGCAACTCGTGCCGCCGTCCCATTTCTTCCGCCGGAAAATATCGTCGCCGAGCCCGCGAAGCGAGACACCGCTCCGGCTTGCGCCTTGGCGACGGCTATCGCCCGATCACTCCATCCAGAGGCCGTCTGTGTCGTTCTCCCGGCGGATGCCATGATTCACGATGTCTCAAAATTTCGAGAACGCCTCGCCGATGCGATAGAAGCGGCCGCTACTGGAGCGATTGTGACGATTGGGATTCCCCCCGCATTTCCAGCCACGGGTTATGGATATTTGGAAACCGCCGAGGCCCTTCCAGGCAGTTCGCGAGGAGGACGCCTTCAGGCCCTGAAGCGTTTTGTGGAAAAGCCCGACATTGAAAAAGCCACGGCCTATCTGACCGAGGGTAACTTTTTTTGGAATGCCGGAATCTTTGTGTGGCAGGCGGGAACTTTTCTCGATGAGTCGCGGCGCCAAGTCCCCGCCCTGGCGGATTTCATCGAATCCCTCAACGACTTTTCGGCCTTGCCCAAACTCCTCGCTGACCGCTTTGCCTCGCTTCCGAAAATCTCGGTTGACTACGCGATCATGGAAAATGCCCGACAGATTTCCTCGGTCATTGCGGATTTCGATTGGGATGATGTGGGAGCCTGGACTGCTCTTCCTGCGCACATCCCCACAGATGCCGAGGGCAACTCAACGCGGGGCTTCGTCGTGCAGCACGGCTCGCGTGACAATATTGCGATTTCCAATGGTCGCCTCGTTGCTCTGTGCGGAGTCGATCATCTGGTCGTGGTCGAAACGCCCGATGCGATTCTCGTCTGCAATCGCGACAGTGTTCAACAGGTCAAGGAGCTCCAATCCCTCCTGCCTGAAAATCTGAAATAAGCCGATGGTTCAGCCCTCGTAAGGCTCCAGATGAATGACGGCGTCGAGGATGCGCGGATTCTTTGCCAGCAGGTGATCCTTCACGGCATGGCCGATTTCATGGCCTTCTCGAACGGTTCTTTCTCCGCTCACACAGACATGGAGTTCGACAAACATTCCGACACCACTTTTGCGGAGACGGCATTTTTCGATGTCCACAACTCCCGGCACCTCAAGTGAGAGCGTTCGGATTTCCGAGATGAGATGCTCGGAGACATTGCCGTCGAGAACATCGTGGAGTGAGCGTTTGCCGATGATGATCCCATTGATCACGATGATGCCGCAGGCGAGCAGGGCCGCGTAATCATCGGCCGCCTCCCAGCCGGGACCTCCTGCCAAGGCGATGGCGATTCCCAACGCTGCTGCGCCGGAAGTCATGGCGTCCGATAAGTGATGCCAGGCGTCACCTTCGAGGGCGCGACTATCGATTTCCCGTCCTACGGTGAGAATTTGTCGGGAGAGAATCCATTTTACGGCAACCACGATCAGGAGAACCGGGAGTGTGAACCACTCGGGAGCATGGTGCGGAGTTCGGATTTCGAGGATGGAGTGCCAAGCGATCACTCCCGCAGCGCCCAAGAGGGCAGCACCGGCGAAGAGGCCGGAGAGGGATTCGATTCGGCCGTGGCCGAAGGGGTGGTTCTCATCAGGCGGCCGAAGGGAGAGTTGGAAACCGATCCAAGTTATCAGCGAAGTAAAAATATCAGCAGCCGACTCGATCCCATCAGCCACCAAAGCGTAGGAATTTCCAACCAATCCGACGGAGATTTTCACAGCCATCAGGACGATGTTGATGCAGAGGGTAATAACCCCGAGGGCGGCGGTTTTTCTAGCGTCAATCATCGCTGACGGCGTTACTAGGCCTGAAGGAGTTCCACTTCACGCATGGGTCATATTTTTGGCGATGACCCATTCATCGAATTGCTCGGGAGTCACATGGCCGAGGGCGACAGCGGCTTCTTTCAAGCTGGAGGTGTCTTTATGCGCTTTTTTCGCAATCTGAGCGGCTTTGTCGTAGCCGATGTGGGGATTCAGCGCGGTGACGAGCATGAGGGAATTTTTTACATAGCCTTCGATGACGGGAAGGTTCGGCTCGATGCCGATCGCGCAGTGGTCGTTGAAGGAATGGCAGCCCTCGGCGAGCAGGCGGACGGAGTGCAGGAAATTGTGGACGATGACGGGCTTGAAGACATTCAGCTCGAAGTTGCCTTGCGAAGCGGCGATGCCGATGGCGGTGTCGTTGCCCATGACTTGGATGGCGATCATGGTGAGGGCCTCGGACTGTGTGGGGTTCACCTTGCCGGGCATGATGGACGAGCCGGGCTCGTTCTCCGGGATGATGAGTTCGCCGAGGCCACAACGGGGTCCGCTCGCGAGCCAACGGATGTCGTTGGCGATTTTCATGAGCGCGCAGGCGAGGGATTTGACAGCCCCGCTGGCGATGACGAATTCGTTGTGGCCGGAGAGGGCGGCGAATTTGTTCGGCGCGGATTGGAAGGGAAGGCCGGTCAGTTTGGAAATGTGCGCAGCGGCGCGGTCGCCGAACTCGGGGTGTGCATTGAGGCCAGTCCCGACGGCGGTGCCGCCGATGGCGAGTTGGTAGAGGCCGGTAAGGGAATATTCGACATCGCGGAGACCTTGGTCGAGGAGCGTGACATATCCGGAAAACTCCTGCCCGAGCGTCAGCGGAGTGGCGTCCTGCAAATGGGTGCGGCCGATTTTAACGATGTCGGCGAAGGCCTTGGCTTTGGCGTCGAGTGTGTCGCGGAGGGTTTTGACAGAAGGAATGAGGGCTTCGATGACGACTGTGGCGGAGGCGATGGACATCGCGGTCGGGAAGGTATCGTTCGACGACTGCGACATGTTCACATGGTCGTTCGGGTGGACGGGGGTTTTGGATCCCATTTCGCCGCCTGCGAGTTCGATGGCGCGGTTTGAGATGACCTCGTTCGCATTCATATTGCTCTGGGTGCCGGAGCCGGTCTGCCAGATGCGGAGCGGGAAGTGGGCGTCGAGTTTTCCGGCGATCACCTCGTCGGCAGCGCGAACGATGAGATCGCGCTTGTCGGCGGGGAGTTTGCCCAGGTCGGCATTGGCGAGGGCGCAGGCTTTTTTGAGAATGCCGAGGGCTTTAACCATTTCGGGAGGGAGGATGTCCTCGCCGATGTCGAAATGGATCAGCGAACGGGCTGTCTGGGCGCCCCAGTAGACATTGTGAGGAACAGAAATTTGCCCCATCGAGTCGGACTCGAGGCGGTGTGTGGAAGGATCGTGTGGTTCGGTGTTGGTCATGGGAAAAGTTTTAAGTGGCGGCGGGAGTCGGTGAAGTTGGGATGTTCCAAGCGGACTAGGTTTTTTTCCTCCTCCGTGCTCTCTGTGTCCTCTGTGGTTCTGTGGTTCTGTGGTTCTGTGGTTCTGTGGTTCTGTGGTTCTGTGGTTCTGTGGTTCTGTGGTTAATTTTCTGAAATTCGGATTACAGATGCCGAATGAGGTCGGATTTTTCGAAGCGGACTTTGGGAAGGGTGGCGTATTTGTCCTCTGTGGCGCGGTATCCGGCGGCGCAGGCGACGACGGTGTTGTAGCCCTTCGCGGGGAGATCGAGGATCGCGTCGTATTCACGGGGATCAATGCCTTCGAGTGGGCAGGTATCGATGCCGACGAGGGCCGCCGAGGTCATGAAGTTTCCGAGGGCGATGTAAACTTGGCGGGCAGCCCACTCGCGAACCCAGGCGGAGCGAGGGCCGGCGATGACATCGGCCATCATCATGTCTCGGTAAAAGCCAAGTGATTCGAGCGTAACGCCACGGACTTCCGCGATGCGGGCGAGGTATTTTTCCATGTAGGGAACATCGACTTTCTCAGGGATCGCGAAGACGACGAGGTGCGAGGCATCGGTGACTTGCGATTGGTTCCAAGAGTGCGGGCGGAGCTTGGCGCGAAGGTCGGAATTTTCGACGACGAAAAATTGCCAGGGCTGGAGGCCGTAAGAGGAGGGGGAGAGAATCAAAGACTCCTCGAGAGCCACCCAAGCGAGGGCGGGGATTGTTTTTGAAGCGTCGAATTGCTTGGTGGCGTAGCGCCAGTTTTGCGCGGCGAGGAGTTGGTCGGTGGAGATCGGATTCATGAGCCGCCGATGGGACAACCGAGAGGGGGAGGCATCAAGACTTTTTAGGGGGCGGGGAGATGCCCCTCGCGGACATAGTGGCGAAAAGCGCCGTTCAGGGCCTCTGCGAGATCTTGGCGGCTCCGCCAGCCTGTGGCTCGTCGGAAGGCGGTGGAATCGAGCACCCAGCGGTCTGCCCAGATTTCCTTTGCACGGTCGCGGGTGAGGCTGGGGGCAGAGCGGCGCAGGGAGGGAATCGAGTCGACCAAAAGCGACATGGCTTTCACGGCGGCGATCGGGATTGGCAGGGTCACACCTTTGCCGCCGGCGGTGCGGGCGGCCGTATCGATCAACTCCCAGTCGGTAATCGTGCGATGGGCTGAGATGTAATGCGGTCCTGGGCTTTCGAGGTTCCATGCCGATTGCACGGCCTCGACGACATCATCGACGGAGAGGAAGCTGAACTCCTTACGACGAAGGCCCGGCTTGGTGCGGATGAGACTGACTGCCATTTTAAAAAGAGGCAGGGTGGCTGTGTCTCTCGCTCCGAGAATCATCGGAGGGCGGAGAATGCAAATGCGGCGGTTTTTATGGCTTTGGAGGGCCCGTTCCAAAGCAAGCTTGGATTTTCCATACCAAGTGAGTGGTGTGTCGGCATCCGACTCAGTGCGGGCAGCGCGACCATGGGGCGTTGGGCCGCCAGCGGATTGAGAGGATAAAACCACGACGCGTGCCGATTCTGGCAGGGCTTCGAGGATGCGAAGGGTCCAATCGACATTGGTGGTGAAATACTCGTCGCGGTTGCGAGCGAAGAGAACGCCGGCCGAGAGGACGGCGTGGGTGGGGTGGATGCCCGATGGCCAATTTTCTGGCTCGGGGTGAAGGGGCGTAACAGATGCCGGATCACAACCCTCGATTTCGAGTTGGGCCCGGAGTTTTTTGGAGTCTCGGACGGGTGCGAGGATTTGGGTTCCGTGAGAAATTTCGCGGAGAAGAAGATTCCTGCCGACAAACCCTGTCGCGCCCGTGACGAGCAAGGTTTTCATGAACACTCGGCAACGGGCGTTACCGTCGGATTAGGGGGTGGCGGGTTTTGGCGAACCAGCTGATTGCGGGGCGTCCTGACGCTGAATGCGATATTTTTCAACCACTGCCTTGGCGTCGTTGTCGGTATCCGCAAGTTTGAGGAGATCATTAAGCATCTCGGTGTAGCGAGTCTGGACTTGCTGGGCCTGCTGGACACTTGCTTCACGCTGTTTGATGAGTTCGGCAAAACGCTTCTCGCCTTCGATGGTCGAGGTGAGTTGGCGGTCCATGGTGTCATAGCGCCATTTCATCAAGCGGGAGGCTTGTCCGTTTGCGCTAATTTGAGCGAAGAGGAAAACCGAAAAGGCGAGGGCCAAGAGTGCGATCAGAAAATGGATGTTTCCAATCAGCGAGGGGGAGGTTTCTGGTGCGGGTTCGTTGTAGTCTTCCATGGGATCAGTTGGTAGGGGCTGGGTTTTGGTTCACTTCCAAGCCGTATTTTTTAAGAAGCTCGGTGATCTTGGTGTTTTTGTTGGTGACGGAAAGTTGAGCGAGATCGCGAAGCATCGCAGGCCCGATTTGATTTTGAAGTTGGGCGGCACCTTCAAGTTGCTGTTGCTGGGCCTGGAGTTGCTGTTGCTGGGCTTGAACTGCGAGTTGGTGGGCTTGGATTTCATCCTGCTGCTTGAGCAGTTTGCTTTCGAAACTTTGGTTGGTCCAAGTTCCGACAAGGAACCAGAGGCTGAGTAGTAGGGCGAGTCCGCTGGCTGCGGTGGAGAGGAGGGCGAATGGCATGGGTGATTTAATGGTCAGCAAGAAAAACCCTTTTGCCTTGATCGCGTCAAGGTGCAAAGCAAAACCGCTTGCTGATGCGCAAGCCTGATCCATAGAGTCCGCCGATGAAAATTTTGGTTACTGGAGGAGCTGGGTTTATCGGATCGCATGTTGCAGCGAGATTTCTCCGGGACGGGCATGAGCTCAGCCTTGTTGATGACTTCAATGATTACTACGACCCAAGGATCAAGCGGGCGAATATCGCCGCATTAGGGGGGGCGGCTCGCGTGTTTGAGGGGGATATTCGGGATCGCCATTTTGTTGAGGGAGTCATCTCAGAGGGGGCGTTCGATGCGATCATCCATCTGGCGGCGCGGGCCGGGGTGCGGCCTTCGGTCAAAAATCCACAGCTCTACATCGACACCAACATCACGGGAACCCACAACCTCCTTGCTGCCGCCCATGGGAAAGGGATCGCTCGGTTTTTGTTCGCATCCAGTTCTTCGGTTTATGGCTTGGCCAAAACAGTCCCCTTTACCGAGGATTTGCCGCTCCCTCAAACGCTGAGCCCTTATGCTGCCACCAAGCTTGCGGGCGAGCATCTTTGCGGCAATTACGCCCACCTTTATGGCATGAGGGTCGTATGTCTCCGGTTTTTCACGGTTTACGGTCCCGGTCAGCGACCCGACTTGGCAATTCATAAATTCACCGACTCGATCCATCGCGGCCAACCCATCCCGCAATATGGCGATGGTTCGACGCGGCGTGACTATACCTACATCGATGACATCGTCCAAGGCGTGGCCGGTGCGCTTCGCTATGAGGGTCCTGCATTTGATATTTTCAATTTAGGCGAAAATCAGACGACGACCTTGTCGGAGTTGATTATCGAAATCGAAAAGGCTCTCGGAAAAAAAGCCATCATCGAGCGCCATCCCGAGCAGCAGGGGGACATGCCGCTGACTGCCGCCGATATCACCAAGGCCCGCCAATTCCTCGGCTACAATCCTCAAACCAAAATCCGCGAGGGCATTCCCAAATTCGTGGAGTGGTATCTTTCCACGCGATGAGCACGGTGGAAGAGATCGCCTCGGAGTTGGTTCGAATTCCCAGCGTGAATCCCGACGGGGGCGATCCTGGCACGCATCAAACGGGGGAGGCGGCCTGCGCGGAATGGGTTTTTCGTTTTCTCCAAGAGTGCGGAGCGGAGGTTTCGCTGCGCGAGGTTTTGCCCGGGAGGCCGAATGTAGTTGGGCGCTTTCCCTCCAAAAACTCTGGCGCCCCTCGAATCCTTTTTGCCCCGCATCTCGACACGGTCAGTGTGTCTGGAATGACGGTTGATCCTTTCGGTGGTGAGATTCGCGAGGGGAGGGTATGGGGCCGAGGCGCGAGTGATACCAAGGGGCCGATGGCTTCCATGCTGTGGGCGCTGCGCGAGGCGAAGGGATTTTTGGCTGACTTGCCCTACGAAATCTGGTTCGCGGGACTCGTTGGCGAAGAGGCCGGTCAACACGGGGCCAAGGCGCTCGCGGCAGAGGAGAAATTCGATTTTGTGATGGCCGGGGAACCGACTTCCCTCGATGCCGTCCATGCCCACAAGGGCTCCTGTTGGCTGCATTTAAAAGCCCGAGGCCGCGCTGTGCATGCCTCGCGACCCGAGGAGGGTGAGAATGCCATTTATAAAATTACCGCTGCGATTGATTGCCTGAGCCGTGAGGTGGCGCCGATCCTTGCCGAAAAAACCGACCCTGTGCTTGGAAAATCCACGCTCAGCGTCGGCACCATCTCCGGGGGATCGAAGGTCAACATTGTTCCCGACCTCTGCGAGTGCTCGGTCGATATGCGAGTGATCCCCGGCGTGGACACGGCGTTTGTATCGCAGATTCTCCATTCGCGAGTCCCGGGTCTGGAGATTTCGCTGCACCGCTCCGAGCCACTTTGGACCGATCCTTCGCATCCGATCATTCAAATCCTCGGTGGTCTTGACTCTCGTCCTGTTGGCGCTCCTTGGTTTTGTGATGCGGCCATTTTTGCCGCGAAAGGGTGTCCTGCGATTGCCATTGGGCCCGGCTCGATCGACCAAGCCCACACGGCTGACGAATTCATTGAGGTCGAGGAACTGCGTCGTGGCGGTAGATTTTTTCTCGAGTTCCTCCAAGCCCTCGGTCGGGGTTAACCTGATTTTACCGGAGTTGATTTTCAGGGATTGGGCCACTTTACTGACGCCTTCATGTCGATTCGTTTTTTCAATACGCTGACCCGCCAAGTCGAGGATTTCACCCCTCGCGAGCCGGGGTTGGTGCGTCTCTATACCTGTGGCCCCACGGTTTACAATTTCGCCCATATCGGAAATTTCCGGGCCTATGTTTTTGAGGATTTGCTCCAGCGGCATCTGGAATTCCGAGGCTACCGGGTCGATCGCGCGATGAACCTCACCGATGTGGACGACAAGACAATCCGTGGTTGTCGTGCGGCGGGCTTGCCGCTGGCAGAATTCACCGCGCCATTCAAGAAGGCCTTCTTCGACGACCTCGATACCCTTCGCATCAAGCGCGCGAATCATTTTCCAGAAGCCACGGAAGCGGTCCACATCGAGCGAATGATCTCGATGATTTCGACTCTTGTGGAAAAAGGCTATGCCTACCGAGCTGACGATGGGTCGGTGTATTTTCGGATCCGCTCGTTCCCGAATTACGGCCACTTGGCCCATTTTCATCTTGAGGATTTGCGCGACGGGGTTCGCGTGAGCAATGACGAATACGAGAAGGAAAATGTCGGCGATTTTGCGCTCTGGAAATCTTGGGGCGAAGCCGATGGCGATGTGGGCTGGGAGAGTCCGTGGGGCAGGGGACGCCCGGGTTGGCACATCGAATGCAGCGCCATGGCGACTGGAATCCTCGGGCCGGAACTCGACATCCACTGCGGCGGTGAGGATAATATTTTTCCGCATCACGAGGCCGAGATCGCCCAAAGCGAGTGCTGCACGGGAAAACCTTTTGTCCGCCTCTGGATGCACTGCCGGCATTTGCAGGTCGAGGGATCGAAAATGGCCAAAAGCGCCGGAAATTTCTTCACGCTGCGCGACCTCATGGAAAAAGGGTGGTCTGGCCGCGAGGTCCGCTACGCCTTGATCTCGGTGAAATATCGC
>JBDKIG010000088.1:0-9121 GCA_039797215.1 Verrucomicrobiota bacterium
AGCGTTATCGGCTTCTGGCGTGGTGCATCATGCCGAACCATGTGCATGTCCTCATGGAAACCCTCTCGCCCATCGCCTGGATTGTTCAGGGCTGGAAATCCGTGACAGCGCGCTGGGCCTTGGCGCGCAACGAGGAGCTGTAGCTCGGGCTTCCAGACTCCAAGCACCTCTGGATGCGGGAATACTGGGATCGATACATTCGCGACGATGCTCATCTCGAGAAGGCCATGCTCTACATCCACCAAAACCCGGTGAAAGCCGGCTTGTGTGCGAAGGCGGAAGATTGGCCTTGGTCGAGCGCCGGGAGCGCCGACGTCCCCGTCGGCAGGGAGTAAAACCGTGGTGCCAACGAGGACGTTGGCGCTCCTAAGGCGTAGCCGCTCGTGCGTCTTCCAAATTAGGAAGCAGCGGAGTTTTTCGAAGGCTGAGGGATTTCGGAAAAAAGCCGAAGTTGGGTGAACCACGCGGCGGCGCAGCCGGTTGCGAGCCCAGCGATGACGGCGCACATGCGTTCGAGCGAACCCCACATGTGGCGTTCGGGTTGGGGGAGGATTGTGCCCATCACGGCGAAAATCGCGCCGGCTTGTCGGAAGGCGGCGGCGTGCGTGGGGAATCGCCCGGCGCCCCATTCGATCAGGCCCAGACAAACGGCGAGGCCGAGCAGATAGGTGGCCATGTCATTGCTAAGCGAGCTGGCGATGATCACAAAAATCACGGCGGCGACCCCTCCGAGCAAGCCACCGAGGAATTTTCTTCCGACCAAACCGAGACCGCTTCCGAGAGACAGCGCGGTTGTAACTGCAGCAACAACGGTGACCGTGAATTCGGTCGGAAGAATGGCGGAGGCGAGGACGAGGCTGGCGACGGCGGCGGTGCCGATGGTGGGTGCAGAGAGTTCGTGCGGGGAGGATTTGGGTTTTTCGGGAAAGGGAAAAAGCCAGATTGCGATCGGTGTGCAAACGGCGGCAGTGAGGAGGGCGGCCATGTGCGCAAGGCCGAAAGGCAGGTCCCGCGCGGGATAAACGAAACCCTCGGCGACCATGGAGGCTATTCCCATGACGAAAAGGATGGTGCTCGCCGGATCGCGGCGTCGGGCGACAAAGGCCGTGCCCCATCCGGCGGCGGCGAAAAACAGAGGGATCGAGAGCCACTGCGAGTTCGGGGCGAAGGTCAAAATTGCGAGTCCACCCAGCGAACCGGCCGCAGCCGAGGCGAGGCGGGAAAAGAAAACTCCGGCGCTGGGGCAGGGGATGCCGATCAGGAGTTGCGTGGCGAGGAGCGCTAAGAACGGCTGGGGCACATGGAGCGGGCCGACGACCAGCGCGGTGAGACACACCGCGAAGCCGAGGCGCAGGGCGCCGCGCGTGGGCTCACTCATTGCCGACTGGCGGGGTGAATCCCTTCCGCTCGATGGACTCGGATTTTTCGAGGAGCTTGAGTTCACCTTCCGATCGCGTATCCACCACCACGGCGGCGCGTCCGCCCATGCGGAAATCACGTTGGCCTTTGAGCAGAATCCTGACCGGGAAGCGTTGGGCGAGCTGGATAAAATCGAAGGTTGGCTGGACGCGGGAGAAGATGCCTTCGCCGCCGGGAGTCGCCTGCGAGGCGGTTCCTAGCGGATAGACCGCCTTGGGAATTCCCTGCACGATGCCCTCGACGGGTTCGCGCCGGTCGGACATCAAAAATACGCGGGCCGATTGGCCCGGGCGGACGCGTTGGAGGTCTGTCTCACGAAAGTTTGCCAGCACGAACCAAACGGATTCATCGACCAGCGAAAACACCTGCTCGCCTGTCGCCGCGTAGGTGCCGGGAGCGATTTGGAGGTTGGTCACGGTGCCGTCGCAGGGGGCGTAAATTTTGCAGTAGGAAAATTTCAGCTCCGCGTCGCGGAGGGCCGCAGCCGCTTGCTCGATGCGGGTGTTTTTGCCCTCGAACTCGCCGAGCTTGTTGCGGGCGCGTTCGACATCGGCCTCGGCTTCACGAACGAGCGCGCGGGAGCTTTCGGCCTCGGACTGGGCGCGTTGGACGCGGTCGGCGGAGGTGAAGTTTCCCTGCAGTAGCGGCTTGAGGCGCTCGTAGTGGGACTCGGCGTAGGTGGCCTTCGCCTGGCGGTCGCGCACGGTGGCCTCGGCGGCGGAGATGTCGTCGCGGAGGGCTTTGACCTCGAGGCCGACGAGTTCGAGTTGCGCCTTCGCGCGGGCCATCTCGGCCTCGTAGGGGCGGGCGTCGAGTTCGAAGAGCAGGTCGCCGGTTTTGACCTTTTGGTTGTCCACCACATGCAGGCGCACAATCGTTCCGCCGACCTGCGGGGCGACGCCGACGACATTCGCGCGAACCTCGGCGTCCTCGGTGCGCGGGAAGACGCGGAGGTTCGAGGCGACGGAGAGCATCGCGAGGGCGGCGGCGGCAAGGATGACCACCCGCAGGATCCAAACGACAAGATGGCGACTGGCGGCGAGGGCACTCACGCGGCGGAAAAAAACATCATCCACACGCCGCAGGTGAGCAGCGCGAAGAGGGCGGGAACCATCAGGACGGCGGGGCGGAGCGCGGCGCCGAGTCCGAGGCGGGCGAGGATTTGGCCAACGAGCCAGGTTCCCAGCGCACCCGCAACCATGCAGGCGAGCCAGGCGGGAAAGTAGGCGCCGGCGATATCGAGCAGCGGATCGCCTGTGGACTTGAACAAGGCGAGCAGGGCGGGCAGGTTGGCGGCGCTCATGGTTGCGCTTACTGATAGGGGCTGGAGTCCCGCATTTACAACGCCAATTGTGGCGCTCGCGGTGGCGGCGTTTGTTTTTTTCCAGCCTGTCGGCGAAATCCTCGCGGCTGATCCGATGCCTTCGTTCGACTCGAAGAAGACTTATGACCTCGGCTCGCTCGTGGAGCTGGGAATGGCGAATAATCCCAAGACGCGATCGGCGTTTTTTACGGCCCGGGCGGCGGGGGCAGCGGCGCGCGAGGCGAGGGCGCCGTATTTCCCGAAAGTCTCGGCGGAGTTCCTGGGCGGTGCTGACAAATGGTATACCCCGGCGACCGCGGCGCCCGATGTTTTCAGGCGTCAGCAGGCGACGACGGTCCTTTCGATCGAGTATCTCTTGCTGGATTTCGGCAGGCGGTCGGCGGATGTGCGGCAGGCCGTGGCGATGTTCGAGGCGGCGGGGTTGCTTTACGACCGCAAGGTGCAGGAGGTGGTGTTCGCCGTGCAAAGCCGGTATTTCGCACATGAGGCGGCTGTGTCGAAAGAGGCGGCGACCAAATCGCTCCTCGAGGCCGCGCGGACAGCGATGGAAACCGTGCGGCTCGAGGTCGAGAACGGACTTTCGGCGAAGCCGGAATTGCTGAGGGCCCGGCGAAATGTGTTCGATGCCGAATACGAACTCGAGTCCGCCAAGGCGCTGACGCGAAACACGCTTGGCGAACTCTGCGTGGCGGCCGGGTTGCCAGCTAATGCGCCGCTCAAGCTTTCGCCTGCCGGGCCTGCCGAGGTTTCGGGTGGGCTTCGCGGGGATGCGGATGGCTTGATCAGGCGGGCACTTGAGGCGCGACCCGACCTCGCCGCCCGCGCGGAGGAGGTGCGGGCGAGCATCGCGGCGACGGATCGTGCGACGGCGGATTTTTTTCCCGAGGTGAGGCTCGAGGGGAATTACGGCTACTCGGCCTTCCAATACGATTCCGAGACCGGCCCGAAATCGAACGCGAACGCTGCAGGGATCAACGGCTACGGGGCTTTTCTCAATGTGAAGTGGGACCTCTTCGACGGCTTTGAGCGCGTCGAACGCGTTCGCAAACGGGCCGATGAGGAAAAGGCGGTGAAGGAAAATCTCGACGCCGCGCGGTTGGACGCCTCGCGCGATGTCTGGACGACCTACCACGATTCGCTGAGCGCCGCGCGGCGGGTGGATTTCGCGGAGGCGTTCGTCGCCTCGGCGCAGGAAAATTTCTCGGCCATCGAGGCCGCCTCGCGGACCGGATTGAGCCAGGTCGCGGAAGTCGCCGAAGCCGCCGCGCAGCTCGCCCAAGCGCGCTTCGAGCGCGCCGAAGCACTTGCCGATTACTCGACCACTCTCGCCCGACTCGCCCTCGCCGTCGGCACGGTGCGGTAGGGAGTTTTTGACCTACACGAACGGGTTAAGAAATTCCAAGGAGTCGATTCGCTGACCATGCTGCATATCTTCGGAAAGAAGTTTTGTGGCTCCGCTGGCCAATGCCGAGGCGATGATCAGGCTGTCGTAAAACCTAAACCCATATCGTTTATGGATCGTGGTGGCCTTTCGTAGGATGCTCTCGCTTGGCAAGACGCGGCACCTCGGCCAAAGCCTGAGTTCAATATAATCCGCCAAGTCGTCGGGCTTCAGCGGAGTGCGGAACTTGTGCAGGGCCACCGAGGAGAATTCCTGAACAACCTGCCAACTCACGACCCAGTTGTTTCGTTCAACCAATTCCTTGGAAATGTTTTGCTTTTCAGGATTCGTGCTGTCGAAGCAATACACCAAAATGTTTGTATCCAGAAAAAATTCAGCGCTCATTCATTTCCTCGCGAGTGAACTTTCCGCCTGCATCCGCATACTCCAACCGCAGGTCCAGATTCCTCAATTTTTCTTCTCGATCTTGTTGCTTCACCAAATCCTTCAACCATTCCCGAAAAAGGGCGTTCACCGTGGATTTCTGCTTTCTGGCCACCTCGCGGGCATTTTCTATCAAATCCTCCTCGGCGCTCAGCGTGATATTTTTCATGGCACGAAAATAGTGTGCACAAGAATCGTGTCAATGGAGTCTTGTTCTAACGATCACTTGCGATGGCCTTCAAGTTGCTGGAATTGTTTCCAAAACGCGGCGGCGCCTTCGAGTTGCGGTATTGACTTTGAGAGGGGTAGGGGAACAATCCGCGCCACGCATGAATCCCCGCCCAACCCAAATCCTCGCGTTGAACCTCGTTCTCGCCGCCGCGTTTTCGGCCTCGGCGCTGGCCCAGAAAGTCGAAATCGGCAATCTCGCCTACGAGAAAAACCCGCCCTATCCCGAGGCTCAGAATCCGCAGTTGCCGCTCGAGGTTTACGACGACGAGTTCGCCGCGATCTTGGGCAAGGAGCCGAAACTCATTCACCTCGCGAACGGCTTTGGCTTCACCGAGGGGCCGGTTTATTTGCAGGTGAAAAACTCGGACGCGGGCTATCTCGTCTTCACCGATCAGATCAACGACAACATCAACCTCATCCGCTGGCACGGCCTCACGCCCTACAACACGATCACGCCGGCCTCATGGGACGCTCCGGTGATTTTCCGCCACCCATCGAGCATCGCCGACGGTCAGACGGCCGACCTTGAGTCGCGCCTGCTCACTGCCGAAACCACCGGTCGCCGCGTCTCGATCACCCACCTCGACGGCCGTGTCGAGACGCTCGCGGGTTCGTATGACGGCAAGCCGCTGAATTCCCCGAATGACCTCGTCGTGAAATCCGACGGCTCGGTGTGGTTCACCGACCCGAGCTACGGCTCGCTGCAGTTCCCGCAGGAGGCCGAGTTGCCGAACAATGTCTACCGCTGGGACCCGCAAACGAAAAAACTCAGCATCGTCACAGGCGACCTGCAAATGCCGAACGGCATCGCGTTTTCGCCCGATGAGAAGACGCTCTACATCATCGACAGTGGCGCGATCCAGGCCCCGCGCACCTATTATTTCAACAAGCCGCACACGATCTATGCATTCGATGTCGCGCCGGACGGCAAGACGGTTTCGAGCCAGCGCGAATTCGCAGTCGTATCGCCCGGATTCCCTGATGGCATGAGGCTCGACGAGCGGGGCAATGTCTACTCCGGCGCGCTCGACGGCATCCATGTTTTTAACCCGAAAGGGAAGTTGATCGGCAAAATCAAACTCCCCAAGCAAACCGCGAACCTCACCTTCGGCGGACGCGATAACAATATCCTCTTCATCTGTTCGTCCGACTCGGTTTGGGCGATCAAACTCAACACCAAAGGCGCGAAACCCGTGCCCCAAATCGACCGGTAAAATCCCATGGCCAACGACTACGACATCATCATCATCGGCAGCGGCGCCGGCGGCGGCACGCTCGCCCGCCACCTCGCCCCCTCGGGCAAACGCATCCTCATCCTCGAACGCGGCGGCTGGCTGCCCCGCGAGCCCGAGAACTGGTCGGCCTCCGAGGTTTTCATCGCGAACCGCTACACTTCAAAGGACCTCTGGCGCGACAAGAACGGGAACGAATTCCAGCCCGGTGTGCACTACTTCGTCGGCGGTGCCACGAAGCTCTACGGCGCGGCGCTCTACCGCCTGCGCAAGGAGGATTTCGGCGTGCTCAAGCACCACGACGGCATCTCGCCCGCCTGGCCGCTCGGCTACGAGGATTTCGAGCCCTACTACACGAAGGCCGAGCAGATGTATCATGTCCACGGCGCGCGCGGGGAGGATCCCACCGAGCCGCCCAGCTCCGCTCCCTACCCGCATCCCGCCGTCTCCCACGAGCCGCGCATCCAAAAGCTCGCCGACGACCTCAAGCGCGCGGGCTACCATCCCTTCCACTCGCCCTGCGGCATCATGCTCAACGAGGCAAATAGGCCCTACAGCCAGTGCGTGCGCTGCGAGGATTGCGATGGGTTTCCCTGCCTCGTGCAGGCGAAGTCCGACGCCGAAGTCCTCGGCGTTCGCCCCGCACTTGAGCACCCGAATGTCACGCTCCTCACCGATTCGCAGGTTTTGAAACTCGTCACCGACCCTTCGGGCAAATCCGTGAGCGAAGTCCTCGTCGATCGCGGGGGAAAAACCGAGTCGTTCCGCGCGAGCCTCGTCGTTGTTTCCGCCGGCGCCGCGAATTCCGCCCGCCTCCTGCTCATGTCGGCGAATGACAAACACCCGAACGGCCTCGCCAACGGCTCCGATCAGGTGGGCCGGAATTACATGTATCACAACAGCCAGGCCGTTCTCGCCATTTCCAAGGAACCGAATCCGACGAAATACCAAAAAACGCTTGGCTTGAATGATTTTTACTTTGGCATGAAGGGCTTCGAGTTTCCGATGGGGAACATCCAGATGGTCGGAAAATCCCAAGGCCCGATGTATAAAGGCGAGAAGCCGATCGAGGCCGGGCTCGCGCCGATGTTCACCCTCGACATGGTCGCCAAGCACGCGGTCGATTTCTGGCTCTCCACCGAGGACCTCCCTTCGCCACACAACCGCGTCATGATCAACCGCGACGGCCAAATCACGCTCAGCTACACGCCGAACAACCAGGAGCCAAAAAACCGCCTCTACGCGAAGCTCAAGTCGATGCTCAACCACCTCGACATGCACGAGCACCTCATCCCGAGGAATCTCTACATGAAAAACGAGATCGATATCGGCGGCGTGGCGCACCAGTCCGGCACCTGCTGCTTCGGCACCGACCCCGCGACCTCCGTGCTCGACACGAATTGCAAGGCCCACGAACTCGACAACCTCTATGTCGTGGACACCTCGTTCTTCCCGAGCATCGGCGCCGTGAACCCCGCCCTCACCGCGATGGCCAACGCCCTCCGCGTCGGCGACCACCTCCTCGAGAGGCTGAAATAAAGACGCGGTGGAAACAGCCTCCATCCATTGATGACTTGGTCCAAAACGACCCCGCCCCGCCCAGGAGGGCGCTGCTTGTCAGCGCCGGAACGATTCCCGCAAACACACTGGTGCGGCGCTGACAAGCAGCACCCTCCTAAACGCCACCCCTGATGCAGACACCCGCTTCTAGTCCCTCCCGCGCCGCGATTGGCGCGGTCTTCGGGGCCGGGGTCGTGCAGGGAATTGCACTTGTCACCTTCCCTGCCGCAGGGGCGATTTTCACCAGCCCGCAACATTACGGACTCACCAGCACGCAATACGGCGCGCTGTTCATCCCGCAGGCGATCCTCGCCATTGCCAGTTCCCTCGCCGGACCCAAGCTCGCGGCCAAGCTGGGCGCGAAGGCCGTCTTCCTCTGCGGCATGGCGGCGAACCTTGTTTCGATGGCGCTCCTCATCGCGAGCCAATTCCTCACGGGCAATCCCTCGCTCGCCTATCCGGTCCTGCTCGTCGCCACCTCGTTCATGGGCCTGGCCTTCGGCCTCACGGTCCCCGTGATCAACACCTGCGCCGCCGCGTTTTTTCCGAAAACCGCCGACCGCGCCCTGCTCGCGCTGAACACCCTCCTCGGCCTCGGCACTGCGCTTGCACCGGCCTTCGTCGCCGTTTTTGTGGGCCTCGGATTTTGGTGGGGACTGCCCGTCCTCGTCGCCGCGCTGAGCGCCGGGCTTCTCGTTTTCTCCCTGCCCCTCGCGATCTCGGCGGGCGCGCCAACCGCCGAAAAATCCCGCGCCGGCCTGCCGGCAGCCTTCCCCGCCTTCGCCGCCGCCGCTCTGCTCTACGGAATTTGCGAAACGATGAATGGCAACTGGGCTTCGATCCTCATGTCCACCACGCTCGGCAACACCCCCGCCGCCTCATCGCTCGCTCTCACGATTTTCTGGGGAACGGTCACCGGCGGGCGCTTGCTCTTCGCCTCGATCGATCGCTGGTTCCCCGAGGACCGCGTCTTCCGCATCCTGCCCTTGGTCATCCTCGCCTCGTTTTGCCTGACCCCGCTCCTGCCTGCGAAGTCGCCACTCCCCAGCCTCGCCGCCTTCGCGCTCGCGGGTCTCGGCTGCTCCGCGATGCTCCCGCTGATCATCAGCTTCGGCCAAAAACAAATGCCTGCCATCGCCGCCTCGGTCGCCGGCCTGCTGATCGCCTTCTACCAACTCGGCTACGGCCTCGCCGCCTTCGGCGTCGGCCCCCTCGAAAGCCTCCTCAAGCTCCAACTCCCCCACATCTTCGCCGCCACCACCCTGCCCGCGGCCGCCCTGGTTGCACTTGCCTTCGCGCTGGGTCGCAGGTCATTGACAAAATAGATCAAAAACCTACTCCGGAATAAATGTCCCGCACCCTTGTCCACCCCTCAAACGATCACGACTTCTCGCCTTGATGTTTGGTTCTTCGCTATTTTCAGTGGGAGGCAGGGATTCGTAATTTGCCAGCTGTGAAGTAAAGCATGGTGATGAGGTTATCGGTGGATCGGTAACCCCTGGCTTTCCTTTTTACGGCAGAGAAGACGCT